>RFZJ01000004.1 GCA_009920765.1 Planctomycetota bacterium
TTGGTTTAGCTCAAAGAACTTGAAAGGTTATGAATTTCTTCATAACTCGCAAGGATTGCGTCTACCTAAACTTTAAGCAGACACATCCTCGCTATTTGGCTATAATCATCGAATTGTCAAAGATCCGTTAAATGTGACCAAAGATCACACTGCCAAACCACTTCTCTCAGCCAAAGCTGACATTTGATGGATCGACATTTCTTATTTCCTCAGTTATGAGGATAATTTGAGTATAGGCCTCGTTTCCTTGGAGTCAACACTTGGAATAAATATTTTTTAAAGCAATCATTTTTAAGCCTTTTTATCGCTGTTTCTGTTAACCTTTCCTGGATAATATTTTTTTAGCCCCTAGCTTTTTCTAAAATACCGCTGGGTTTATTTCTTGGATTCAGGGTAATCAAAACATGGCTTCTCCAAAGGTTTTTATTCTTCGCGCCCCAGGTTCGAATTGCGATATGGAAACCCACTTCGCTTTTGAAAAGGCAGGCGCCCGCCCCGAACGTATTCATATCCTTCAACTTAGGGAAAATCCCTCCCTTTTAAAACAATTCCAAATTCTTGTTATTCCCGGGGGATTTACCTATGGTGATGATGTCGCTGCAGGCAAAATACTGGCATCACAGCTTACCCATTTTCTCCAATCTGAACTCCGGGCTTTTCGGGATTCCGAAAAACTAATCCTAGGCGTTTGCAATGGTTTTCAGGTATTGCTTAAGGCAGGCCTTATTCTTCAACCAGATCAAGATGGCCCTGTTGCGACTTTAGCCCACAATACTTCAGGCAAATTCGAAACCCGATGGGTTCATTTGGAAGTTCGACCCGATAACTGCCCCTTTCTAGCTGGAATTTCATCCCTTTTTGTTCCTACTGCTCATGGTGAAGGCCGTTTCGTTTCACGCGAAGAATGGATGCTTGACGGCCTCGAAAAATCCGGCAGAGTCGTGCTTCGTTATGTCAACCCTCAAGGCAAGCTCGATGGATTCCCACATAACCCTAACGGTTCCCAAGGGAATATTGCAGGGCTTTGCGACCCTTCTGGCAGGGTTCTTGGCTTGATGCCACATCCTGAAAGGCATGTATTGCCTACCCAACACCCAAGTTGGACACGTAATGGCTTGCAAAAAGAGGGAGAGGGTTTCGCTATTTTTAAAAACGCTGTAAAATACTTTGAGTAGTGTTTTTTCTAATGAGGCTTATCAAATGCCCTTTAACACTTTTGAAGATAAGGCTTTCATACAGTTACTTGAGATGGCAATCGCTGAAGACATCGATTCTTCAGGCGATTTAACCAGCAAAGCAACTTTACCTCCGGATTTATTGGGCAAAGCAACCTTGGTTGGTCGTGCTGATGGAGTGCTTGCAGGAATCGAGTCAGGCGAAAGGGTTCTTCGAAAAATTGCGCCAGAAGCTGAGTGGTTTTCACTCATGGAAGATGGTGAATCATTAAAGCATGGAAGTTTGATTGCAAAAATCCAAGGCCCAATCCGGGGTATTTTATCTGCTGAGCGAATCATCCTTAATTTCATGCAACGACTTTCAGGGATTGCAAGTCTTAGTGCAAAATTTGTCGCAAAGGTGCATGATCTTCCCGTAAAAATCTTGGACACAAGAAAAACGACACCCGGTTGGAGATATCTTGATAAATTTGCAGTGCGGTGTGGCGGAGGGCACAATCATCGCATGAATTTGTCAGATGGAATTTTAATCAAGGATAATCATCTTGCAGCATTAGGGGGCGGCCCGGTTGCAATCAGGAAGTCAATTTTATTGTCGAGGCAATACTTTCCCGGCACCTGGGATATTGAAATCGAAGTGGATAATTTGGAGATGTTTGATTGCGCATTACAATCATCTCCGAACATTATCTTGCTTGACAACATGAGCATTGAAGATATGAAAGCAGCGGTACAACGAAAAAATGCTGTAGCACCAGAAATATTACTTGAAGCTTCAGGCGGTATAACCATCGCTAATGTAAGGGAAGTAGCACAAACGGGCGTGGACCGGATAAGTATAGGAGCAATCACTCATTCCGCCCCAGCATTGGATTTAGCGTTGGATTATAATTTTTCATGACGTATAAAAATCCAACAAACATCTGGAAACTTGATCACAAGTTGATTGGAAAATTAACCTGGCACTTCGAAGAGATTGATAGCACATCAAATCATGCAGCAAACCAATCGCATGAAAAATCAAACGATGGATTGGCAATAATTGCAGAAAGTCAAACCTATGGAAGAGGCCAGCATGGGCGGGTTTGGAATGCAAGTAAAGGGCAGTCAGTCCTGCTTTCGGTATTACTATTTCCTCCGGATTATTTGAGGCGCCCTGCAATCCTTACTGCTTGGGCAGCTGTAGCGGTATGCAATACAATTCAAGATTTTCTCGGATTAAGAGCAAGTATAAAATGGCCGAATGATATTTTGTTGGATGGCAGGAAAATCAGCGGAATTTTGATTGAGCAATCCACCGGCACAATCGTCGGAATTGGCTTAAATATTTTGCAGACATCAAGGGAATTTACAAACTTGGGGCTACCTTTTGCTACTTCAATGCAACAATTCACACCACACCCATTAAATACCCATGAAATCGCCAAACGGCTTCTTTCAAACCTCGATGAAATCTATCATCAATTACTTGATGGAAACTTGCAAATGCTTGAAAAAGATTGGGTTTCAGGAATTGGATTATTGGGCAGAGAAGTAATGCTTGAAGAACATGGAAAAAAGCATGAGGGTAAGCTTACACATCAATCGTTTGCACATTTAAATCTAGAATCTGAGATGGGAATCAAGCAACAATTTGTTCCCGAAAACATTTTGCACCTTAGCGAATTTAATCCTTATGCAGAAAGTCAACCTTGATAAATCCAACCAGCCTTAGAATAACTGCAACAAATGCAATTGAAATAAATAACATTGGTAAAAATTGTTATGTTCTAGATATTAGAAGCAATCAAAGTAAACAGCAAAGCAATTGGAAAATTTCCAACTCAGTAGGATTGGAAGCAAGCAGGGAAGAGGTTAATTTTTGGGCTGAGAGCATTGATAAAAACAACTGGGTATTTTTATATTGTGCCTGACCGGACGATGCAAGCGCGGCCAGTTGGGCCAAGAATCTCAGGGAAAAGGGTTTTGCGAACTCGTTTGCGATCAGGGGCGGGCTGGAGGCTTGGAAACAAGCAGGCGGATTACTGGAACCTTTAAAAAAGAAAATGCTATTCCTCGATAAAACTTTTTCTGATCCCCACGAAAATCTAGCGTTCGATGAGGCTCTTTTACTTCAAGCTGAGCTAGGGCATTTGGGAGAATGCCTTCGCATCTGGGAAATTGAAGAACCCGCTGTAGTCCTAGGTTCTGGAGGCATATTTCATGATGATGTAAAAGAAGAGGAATGTCTAAAATCCAAGGTACCAATTTTAAGACGATCTAGCGGAGGGGGCACTGTTTTACTTGGAAAAGGATGCTTGCTTTTTTCCCTTATCCTTAGAACCGATACCCGGCCCGGAATGGCCACCATTAAAAGCTCTTATGTCAACATCATGGAGCAAATCGGAGGTTCTTTAGGAATTTCAGGCATCACACATGATGGCACCAGCGATCTGGCATGGGATAATAAAAAGTTCTCAGGTAATGCCCAACAGCGAAAAAGTGTTTTCATTTTGCATCACGGATCCATCCTATACGATTTCAATATCAGTATGATCCCAAAGTATTTGAAGCACCCTATAAGACAGCCCGAATACAGACTTGACAGGGTACATGAACAATTTTTAACCAACCTACCCATGGCCAGAAGCGAGATCATAGCACGATTCAAAGAATCTTGGAAGGCAACGCAAAACCTTCAGGATCCTCCAATAGATTTGATGAAAAAACTGGTGCAGGAAAAGTACGTATTAGACGGTTGGATCCGAAGGAGATAAGGGTTGCTGAGGTAATTTTTCAACTAAGCTGAGCAATTCTTGGAGTCTACCTACACAAGCTGCCATGGAACTTGCCGCCATTTGAAAATTAGTATGATCAGAGAAGGTTTTGAAGTGTTCCTGATAATAAAGGTTGGCTTTTTTTAAACGACTGAACTTGCCATTTAATCTGTGAAAAAAATCGGGCCAATCAGCACGCTGATAAGCAGGCTCGGTGGCACGGATATAATCAAACAAAGTCCTGGGTACCTCCAGCATATTTTCATCATCTTGAATTTCGTCGGCATGTTTTAGGAAGGTTCTTATCATCCAAAGGTGTGCAAGCACACCTTGGATGGAAGCAATCAATTGATCTTGATTCATAAGGTTCACCTTGCAGGAGAAGCGTTAGGCTTTGCAGCGGGTGGGCCAGCCTGAACTTCAGATTGTTCCTTGGAAAGGAGAACCAAAAAAGCACCTGAAGCAACGGAAATAATGCCGATCCAAAGCAATGGCCCTGGAGTATGCTCTAATCCAAAGTGGAGAAAATCACCATTTTTAGATGGATGCCAAAGCAAGCTGACAAGGGTATTAATGACTGGGGCGAGGCCAAAAATCAAAGGGGCAATGTAAACTCTGAAAGAAGCTGGAGGCAACCCGCTTTTTTTTGCTGCATCCACTGCGGCCTTCGAAGCAAAAATCACGCAAATTGCACCAACAGCACCTGCAACTCCTGCAAGACTTGAAAATACCAAACCTGAGGTACTTAATTTAGAGGGCCATGCAAAGCTTGGAATACCCGCACCCATTAAACCTGCGGGAATTAAGACCGCCATCAAGAAATAAGCCAATCCAACACAAAGAATCGACATAAGTCTGCCACCGAGTTCTCCAGGTTTTCCGGTTAGTTCAAGTCCCCCATAAAATATAATCGGGACATAAGTACCCCATGCAATTCCAGCCAATACGACAAAAAACATCCACTCAGAAACAAACTCAACTTTTTCAACTGATTTTTCTTCAGCAGCAACGGAATTCGTAGGGGCAACTATTGGCGCAGCAGGTTTAATTTCAGAAACTTCCTTGGAGTAAAGAACTAAAAATGCGCCAATGCCAACAAGAACAATCCCAAGGAATAGTTTATACCCTGGAACTTTCTCCAAGCCAAAATGCCATGGATGATCAGGTTTTGGATGCCAGAAAAGACTAACCAATGTGTTAATGACAGGAGCGAGACCAAAGATGAGGGGAGCAATATAAATGCGATAAGTATTTTCTGGCTGCCCCAGAGCGTTGGCTGCATCTACAGCAGCTTTAGAAGCAAAGATCACGGAAATCGCACCAAGTGCGCCCATAACCCCAGCAAGGCCGGAGAATATCAAGCCGGTTTTTTTCATTAGGGGCCAAGCTTGCTGTTTGGTCAGGAATAATACCAATGGGATAAGAACCGCTAGTACAAAATAAGCCAAGCCAACGCATAAAATGGAAGTCAACCGGCCCCCCATGGTGCCCCGTTCCGTGGTTAATTCTCTGCCACCATAAAAAACTATGGGAACATAAGTACCCCAGGCAAGGCCCGCAAGAATGACATAAAACAACCATCCAAAATTTTTCTGCATGAACCAACTCCTGTATAAACTTACTCTTTGCGCATGGCTGCGACAAAATTATCCGAGCGAATCGACCAAAGGCTTGCAACGCAAACCATCAAACCAAAGAAAAACATACCTGCCTGCAACAAAGCAAGAACACCCCAGCGGGTGGATGTGGCTTGTTCTAGCGGAAGCACTGAAACAAGTGCAGCAAGGGTACCTATTCCCAACCCCAAAAACAAAAGCAAGGCATGTTCCATAAGCATGACAAGCACAACATCGCCTTGAGTGAACCCAAGGGCGGAAAGTAACCCGAGTTCAGACCTTCGTTCCCAAACAGAACGAGCCAGCACCGCTGCAACGCCCATGGTGCCTATAAGCAGACCAATCGTGCCTAACCCCTGAAACATTGATAAGTAGGCATTTTCAACAGATGCAAATCTTTCGACAAGATCTTTAGATTTGGAAACCTTGGCACCATAGTCGGACAAGCCGATTTTAAATGCCTCTTCGATTTCAGAAAGGTCATTAGAAACTGCATCAATTAAAAAATACTGGTAGCCTTGCTGCTGGGGGAAGAATTTCAAAAATTGAGATTCACCTATTAGGATTTCGCTTTGAAAGATAGAACCTTGAAACAGACCTGCAAACTTCAATAGCTGATTCTTACCAAATCCATCCTGAATTTTATAATCTTTGCCCAAACCAGAATGAATCATCCATTCCAGTGTGTTTTTTTCAACAAAAGCATTTACAAGCGGGTTACTGGAATCGAGAAGATTCCAAGGATTTTCCTTGGCTTCAGAGGTTGCAGAAAATAAAAAACCACCTCGTTGTTGCAAGGAATTGGGCACGCCAAGAATTCTGGGTTTCGAGGGTGCAAAAAGGTTCAGGCAACTGGCGTCATCGCCTGGATTAAATCTTAAACTATAAACCTGAACACCTTTGAGCACCTTTTTGAATCGATCAACTTGCTGCCCGGCACGCTGAGGATTGCCCCGATTACTTTTTTGCACACCATCAAGAATAGTTTCGATACCCGAAGGGCCATCAAGCCCAGAAAGCACAGGGATATTTGTTTCAACAACAAGGTTAAACCCGCCAGTGCCAGAATTTTTGCCAGTATTAACATCAGCTTCTTTTCTGAATGGTTCAACCGCAATAATAAGAAAAGCTGCACTGGAAAGAAGCCCTGCGGTAAGGAGTGAACGGGTTTTGTTTCGAGCCATGTTTCGTAAAGAAAGCCGTATCAAACCATCAAGCCCATTACCAAAAACCATGATTTTTTGGACATAGCGCAAGAATGCGCCCAGAAAAAACAACCCTGATGTAAGCGCAAGGCCCCCTGCTCCAAAAAACTTAAGGGCTTTTAATTCATGATCCTGACTCGAGGGAAGAAAAAGCATTCCCAAGCCAAGCAGCAGCAATAGCAAGCCATTGATCAGAAGTAAAAGAGGTTTCTTTGAAACCATAACCGTCGAATCAAGATAACCACCCTTGATCAATGTCATTATTGATGTTTTGACCAATGTGCGTGAAGTTCGAAAAATAGCAGCGACACTCATTAAAAAGGCCAATATAAATCCTAGACAGAGAGTACTAAATGGAATATGCAATTTTAAAATTTGCTGAAGTGAGTTATCAGGCCAATAGGATTTCAGATACTGCAACAATCCAATTGCATAAACACAAGCAACACCCAATCCCAACAGCACCCCCAATCCAGCAACAAGCTGACCTTCACGAAGTAACAAACTCGCAACTTGCTTTTGAGTGGCGCCAAGGGCAAGAACCGTACCCACCTGGGAGGCCCTGCGTTCAAGATGCAAACGAAATAGCAGAGCTACAAGAATCAAGGCAGAAAGGATGAGAAAAAAGCTGAAGCCCACGAAAAGCCCAGAGAAATCAGTGCCCGACTGACTGGACTGCTGAAACCTTGCGCGAAGATCTTGAAAAACAAATCCAACCGAGGAGGGATCAATCGAATTAAGCAGTCGAGCTTGAAAATCAGCAGCAAAACCGGAGGGGAAACCTGCGTTTGCTGGATAAACTCTAATTGAGGTAATTTTACCAAACCTACTACCCCAAAGATTTTTTGCGACGTCAATGTCTATGAAAGCCTTGGGAACCGATCTGAAATCCTGCCAGTATTTTTCATCCCGTGGCTTGATTCGCTTATTGTCATAAGGAAAGGGAGGATTCCAGGAATCCAACGTAAGCTTATCGGTAATTCCCGGAAAATCAGGGGTGATTTCAGGATCAACTAGTTTAATATCTGCGGGAATGTAGCCTGCAAACTGGAAAGAATCTTTTTTCTCTATAGGTTTTCCAACAACTTCTGGAAGAAAATACTCAAGGCCAACAGTATCTCCGATTGCAGGTTTTAAAGGTGATTCATTCCAATCGAGAAACCAAATTCTCTGTCCAAACCTTTCATTTGCAGCAAAGTTAACTCCCAGTTTACCTTGCAAAGTCGAATCAATTCCTGCAATTACCGAGTAAGGAACAATATTGTCCTTTTCTTGAATATTATTTGCCAGATAAACCATGATTTGCGAAGACTGCAATCCCATCTCCTGAATTAAATTACCTGCTTTTTGTGCAAGGTTTGGTGATACAAGCATTTGACTGCTTTCAATGGAGTAATAATTCCGATTTGAATGAAAAAACTTTCGCACACTTTCGAGATCAATTGCACCCGATTGGGATTGAAGTAATGGGACAAGCTTTGCGGGGATTTTTCCTTGATATTCTCGTTTTTCCAAAACTTGATTCTTATCTCGATCAAATTTCGCGAACAAATCCAACGTACGTTCTTCAGGGCCTTTGAATGTCAATTCATAATCAGAAAGTGTCAACAACGAACGAAATTTATCCTGCAAACCGGATTTACCCGAAAGAATCGAATTGATTTTATAAGTTACACCCAACTTTTCTTGAACCAGTTGCAATGGTACAAAAATCGTAGATGGGACATCCATCCCCGGAAACAAATTGAAACTGGCATACTTGTCAGACCGATCCAACACTTTTTCTACTTCAAGTGTCATGGAGTCAACCACATCTTCACGATTGCCCAGAAAAGACTCCCTGGGAATTGCACTAGGTTTTTCGATTCTCAAAACTACATTTTGCTTCTCGGAGATCTTTAATCCCATTGCAGCTTGATTATTAAGCCATGCACCCTTGAGATTTTTCCACTGTGCACTTTTAACTTCATCTTTCCAGAACTCTTCAGGCACTGCAACAACCTGGGCACTACTAATCTGGGTTACCAAACAATCTTGATCATCCCGCACCTGAATGGTAGCCTTGAGAATAATCGCAGGAATAGCATTTTTATCAATCACCAACAAGAAGTGCACCGGTCAAGGAAGCTGTAGCTATAACAACGCCCATAAGAACCGCGAGGTTACCTTTAAGATGAAATCTGGCGGTTTTGACAACAAATTGTTCCAAGCTAAAAGACATAAAATAATATCGCCTTTAAATCAGTTGGAAGATAATGCTTCAGCAAGGATACCATCATCCATGGCCATGACCCGGGGAAATAATTTTGCAAGGTCCACACTATGGGTAACCACAATCAGAATATTTTTTTCTTCCTCATGCAGTTTAAGAAGTAAACGCATAATATTTTCAGCATTTCTTTTATCAAGGTTGCCGGTGGGTTCATCTGCAAGCAAAAGCCTTGGGCGCATGATGAGAGCGCGGGCAACGGCAGCTCTTTGTCTTTCTCCCCCAGAAAGCTCTGAAGGCATATGATCCATTCTGTTTTCAAGCCCGACCCTTGCGAGCAAATCCTTGGCTAGTTGAATGACTTCATTTTTGGGCATGGCGCCCAGCAACGATGGCAAAAGCACATTCTCAAGCACGGTACATTGGGGCAACAGATGGTGGTCTTGAAAAACAAACCCGACTTTTTGATTGCGATAATGCGCAAGGTCAGTTTCGCTCATGGCGAGAGGATCGAGTCCATCAAGAAGAATTTTTCCAGAACTGGGTTTATCAAGGCCGCCCAAAACATGAAGGAATGTACTTTTCCCAGAGCCTGATTGCCCCATGATTGCAAGCGATTTATCAGAATCAAGATCAAGATCGATGCCGCAAAGCACGGGCAATGAACCAGAGCGTGTGATAAATTCCTTGCGAATCTGTCTAACTTGTAAAGTCATTAAAACCTCTTATTTTCGTGATGCCAAGAGTGCAAGTGCGCCCAAGGCATAAAAGGAATATTCAACATCCCTTCCCGCATCCCAAGATCCGCCATGAAAACCACCTTGGACATTTCCCGTGGAAAGCACGTATTGGGAGATTTTATCCAAAGGAACCTGATCAAGGGCATCAAGTTCTGCCAAAGACCAAAGCGAGGTGAAGGTTGATAAGACATCACAAAAGGGAATTCGATGATTCGCTTTAAAGCCATTTTCGTCACCCATCATACCTTTAAAAAAATTGATGAGGTTGTTTTTCATATCACCCTGCAACAAATGTGGTGCAATAGCTCGCAAAATGCCCATACCTGCAGCGGTAGGGTTGGTGCCACTTTTTCTCATGGGGCCGTATTCAACAAAGCCGCCATCGGTGCGAAGGCGGGAATGAACAAAAGCAACAAGTGACTCAGGGGAGGCAATTTTTTTTCCGATTAATTGATGACAAAGTAATGCAAGAAAACTCATGTAGGTGCTGGACTCTTTACCTCCAGGAACTTTACCAAAACCACCATCTGTGCCACGAAGTGAAGCAAGAAAATTCCCGATGGAATCGGTCCAATCCCCGCTCGAGGCAAAAACATCAGGGCCACCGCCCATGGAAACAATTACAGCAGAATAAACCAGGGAAAAGAAATCAACCAAACTTGTCTGGGTATGTAACCTAAAGGAAAGAAAAGTTCCAACCTTTTCGCAAGTTGGAGTATCAAGAGCATTCAAAACCAACAAAGAACGGAGAGCAAAGCCAGTGTAATATAAATCGCTATCAGGGTCTCGACCGTAAAAACCACCATCAGGATTCTGGCAAGAAAGTATATAACGCACATGCCTGTACTTGATATTTTCAGGGATTTTCAAGGCCCCCTGATGAAGGCGATTGGTCAGATTTTCAAGATAATTAAAAGGAACAATCATCCGGTTATACCGCCGATCAAAAGGTCCCGCATGGCCTGTGGAATTGGAATAGATTTTGGGGGTAGTTGATCATTTAACTCGCAAAGAACGGCAACGATATTACCAGTAGCCAAAACCATATCACCTTTTTTAATATTGACATCGTAAGAGAGTGAGGATGTTCCCATTCTTTGGAGTTTGACAAAAATTTGAAGCATATCTTGAAATCGGGCGGGATGATGAAAATCACACTTGGCGGATACTCTAGGCATGCCAAGCTTCTTTCCCTCTAAATACATAACAACAGAAAGACCAAGCGACTGCAGAAATTGATGCTCGGCCTCCTCCATGTAGCGAAAAAAAGTGCTGAAGTGGACAATTCCACCCATATCTGTTTCAGCAAATTGAACCTGCCTGTTATGAATAAATTCCGCCATCAACTTTTCCCTTAAACTTTCTCCCCAGAAAGCATTCGCTTATAAAAGGACAATGTCTCTTCCGCCATTCTCGAGGAATTAAAATAATCGATCACGGCATTATGCCCTAAAAGGGCCTGTTGTTTAAGCAATAAACCCGAAGAAAAAGCAAACTCTAATTTTTCGACTAATTCTCGATGGTTACCTGGAGTATACAACCAGCCACCACCCCCAGCTTTATTTAAAAGTTCAGGAAACGAAGCATGGCTTGGTTGCAAGACGGGAACATTCTGCGCCCATGCTTCCAAAACATACAACCCCTTGGGTTCAAGATAATCGGTGGGAACGCAAAGCAGATCAATACCATCGTAAAAACTAATTTTCGATTGTAGATCGGGGGATTCAGAATATTCAAAGTCTTCCAAAAAATTTGCAGACTTGATTTTATTATATTGCTCAGAAAAATACTTTTGGTTACTTTCCCCCAGCCAACCAGACGCTTTGAACTTTATTTTCAAATTCTGATTTCTGGAACGCATTTCAATCCATGCATTTACCAGATTATGAAATCCTTTTTCTGGACAAATTCTCGCAAAATAACCAAGAACATTACCCGATTTTTGAGCTTTAGGACTAGCAAGATGATACTTAATATTGATACCGGGTTGAATTACCCCGATTTTCTCTCGAGGGATTTTAAGGTATGTTGCCATGCTATCTGCATAAAAATAACTCGAAGCCACATATCGATTAACCACGGAGGAATTAGCAGAGATCAAACCAATCGCCTGGCTTCTGTAAGGTTCGGGTAATGCATTCAAAAAAATATCATCCCCCTGCAAAGAACAAACAACAGGTACGCCGATTTCATTAGCGAGAATTTCAGTCATACCTGAAAGCAATGCATTAGTAAGATGAATAACATCAGGCTTAATTTCTTTTTTCAACCAAGCGGCAAGTTTTATGGCCTCCTTGACTTGGTAGCCATGTTTGCCCTTCAACATGGAAATAGTCAATTCTCCCAAATCTTCAGCCTTGGTGCTTGAAGCAAATCTTGAAACCCACCGCAACAAAAAAGGTGCATCTAGTAAACGGTCAAAAAAAGAAGGTGTCCAACGAAAGAATCTGGACTTCTGCTGCAGGTAAACATTAATGCCCCCGAAGAAAACCCTGTCAAGACTTTGACTGACCTCATCCGTGCGAATCGGGGTGTAGGTCGGGATAAGCAATGCATCGTGGCCTAGGGCACAAAGAGCCGCGACAAGTGTGTTATCATTTAAGCAACTGCCACAGAACATTCCTGCTGCACCAGCGGTGATGTAGGCAATTTTCATGGTAAAGCCGCATTAAACAATAAGCTTCAAAGCTTATTCGGGTGAACCTTCAGCCTTTGGTTCGAGAAGGAAAAAGCTGGCAATGAAACCAATCGCAAAAACCAATACTCCGGTGATACCAGCAGCATAGGCAACTTTTTCAAAGTTATTGGAACCAAAGGTAAGCATTGGGGCAATAAAATTGGTGGTTAAAAAGGCTGCTGAGGTACCAATCATTCTACCGCCGACATTGGTTGCAAAAGCACTACCAGTACCGCGCAAATGAACAGGGAAAACCTTGGGAAGATATTCACCGAAGTAGGAAAACTGGGCGACAATGCAAAGCCCTGCGACAAAAACACCATAACCAAAAAGATGAGGTGCATTTTGGAAAACAAAAAACCAAACCAAGGGAATAATAAGTAACCCAGGGATTTGGAAAAGCCAAAGAAGAACCCGTTTGCTGGCAATGGAAACAAGAGCAATCGCTAGAAGAATTCTACCCGCCAACCCGCCAAGTTCCTGCATGAATTGCACACTCTCCCTGCGGGGCTGAACTTCTTCCTTATTAATTTTCCCCATCTTTTTAAGATTGTCTTTAAACTCTTTATCCTTCGCTTTAAATTCTTCAGATTCTTTATCAAGACCTGCAAATTGCTTTTCCAACCCCTTATTTGCCTTGATCAAGGGCTCCATCTTGTCGCGAGTTTCTTTCATATCTGGTAATCCAGGCACCGCTTGGGTAACGGTAACTTGAAGAGTTCCAAAAGCAGCGGCGTAGGCACAAGCAGAAAGAATGGTTGCAACAACCGTGGTACGAAGCAGATCAGGTGCAAAGATTTCAAAAAAACTGGGCCTACGAAGGGCGCCCGACTTTTTTCGTTCAAGCCATACCGCAGATTCAGGAACAAAAGGTAAAAGAATAGCAATTGGAATCGCAGGAAGTAACCCCGTCATCAAAGTGAAACGCCATGCTGGGTTGGTGAGGTCGCCTACGGGAAGATTGGGCAGCATTTTATTTGCGACCATGTAACCAATGCCTGAACTAACACCCGTAACGAGCAAACCACCGACACTTGCAAAAGCCTGGGTCCAACCAATTGCAAGTTCGCGTTGGCGCTTGTCCGGAAATAATTCGGCAAGCCAGGTAACCGCAGCTACAAATTCAACGCAAACGCCTACAAAAGTTGTGCATCTAAAAAACACCAGCCAAGTTAGATCAGTGCTTAAACCAGCCAATACAGGTGAAAATGAATAAACAAAGATACTACCAATCATAACAGTTTTACGACCAAACTTATCAATCATCCAACCGCCCATCAATCCAAAAACACCACCACAAAGGGCAGTCATCCATAAAACCCTTCCAACCCAGAGTTGTACATCTGGGTGATTAGGAGGAACCCGCAATAATTCTGATAAGGCTGGAGCCAGAACCAAGGGCGTCATCAAAAGTTCATAAGTGTCGAATAAAAAGCCAATGGCTGCGACGGTAAGAACCAACCAAGCAGTTTTGCCCCAAGGTTTATTTGTATCGGTTGTCACATCTGCCTCGTATAGAAGAGGTGGGTGGAGGGTAAGATAATTCCTTACCATCTTTATAGAGATGCCAGCATGGTGTGTCTAAAGAACTTTTAATTATATGGGCTTGGCCATGGCTCGCATTTCTTCTCGCATCAAGTCCATGGGGTTGATCACTGCGTCGACACTATCCTTAAATAGATCCCCCACAAGCAGATCAATAACATGGCGTTTCATATCAGGATTTTGGCGAATAAAGGCACCGAATGAAAAGCCCTCGTAAAAGGCATAAACAAGCCTTTTCATGCGTTCCATGCCTTGGATGAATTTGGGACCCCAATTGCCCAATTGAGGGGCAGTTAAATCGTTTTTCAATATACCCTCGGCAATCGCATCCGCAGCCATTTCACCAGACTTAAGTGCAAGAAAAACCCCAGAAGAATAAATCGGATCCAGGAACCCAAAAGCATCGCCAACCAGCACCCAGCCATCGCCAGCGACCTGGGAACAACGATAAGAGAAATCCTTGGTGCTCATGAACCCACCAACTCTTTTGCCAGTTGCAACTCTGCGCTTTGCTGCAGGGCAGCGATCCAATTCGCGATTGAATATTTCTTCATGGGAAAGTTTTTCTGCAAACATATCATCAATTGAAGAAACAACTCCCACACTAACAATGTTGTTATGGAGCGGAATATACCAGAACCAGCCTTTTTTTCCCTCGGTTTGTAAAACAAGTGTGGCCCCCTCATCCAGGCCAGCTTCCCTAGAAGCCCCTTCAAAATAAGACCAGATAGAAGCTTTCTTAAGCAGAGGGTCTGTCTCTTTTATTTTAAGACGATTGCCGATCACAAGGCTTTGCCCACTGGCATCTACAACAACTTTAGCTCGGACTTCTTCCACAGAACCATCAGAAAGTTGCACTTTGACACCAACACAACGACTTCCTTCAAAAATCGCATCAAGTACCCTGCAACCATAGCAAACATCAACCCCGAGATCCGAGGCGTTATCAAGGAGCATCTTGTCAAATTCACTACGCACAACCTGCCAAGTTTGAGCGCATTCATGAGGATTATTTTCAAAGAAGTAGAAAGGTTGGGATTCTTTGCCTGTATCAGTAACAAACTGAACACTATATTTTTTTGTAAAAGCACTTGCTTTAATTTTTTCAATCACCCCCATCCGCCTTAAAGTCCAATAGGTATCGGGCATGAGGGATTCGCCGATGTGAAACCGAGCCCCTTTTTCCCTTTCGAACAATCGAACCTTCAAACCGTGCTGGGCAAGTATTGTGGCAGCAGAAGAACCTGCAGGTCCGCCACCAATTACAATCACATCAAGGCCGAGTTCATTTTTCATAATCATTATTAAATACCCCTTGGCATATACATCGACACAAAGCGAACAATTGTTCAAACAACTATATTAGTTTAGCCTCTTTTTGCAGGAATTGCCAATTCTTTACTGTTTTCTACAGAAAAACTATTTTTAAGACCTAAAGCTATACCAAAAAGCAACTTACAACCATCAGCAACCCAATATAATTTGGGTTAATGGCTTTAAGGATACAGTGATGCCATGAAATTCAAACAGATGGGGATACTACTTCAAACAATTCTATGGCAGGCAAACCCTGACAATGAATCAAGGCAACTCTACCATAGTAGGGCTTTTGGTCATTAGAATGAAACCAATGTTCTCTTGCTGGGAAAGAATCGATTTTCAAAAGTTTGACCAGTTCGATTTTTCGCATGATTTCGTTGCGGATGAGAATTCTACCCAGAGGTTCTTTTCTTGCAAGAATTTCTCCCTGCACATGAGTAGGCAGAAAATTCATCCTAACCCTCATCAAACCAAACAAAATAATCTTCCCTGTCTTCTCGCCTATCAGATTTAAAATTCGGGAATAGCAACCATTTTGACTTATTTCCGACAATACCCTGACCCTCACCGGCTCAGCATAATGCGATTCCATGGTAACAGTCATGTGATGTTCGTGATCTAATAGAGGCCTATAAGCATCCGGAACATCCGAAGAGTCAAGAAGATGAACTATGGGAAAAGGTTCGCTTGGGAACTCCTTGAATAAACCAGCAAGTACAGCGAGACTATCATCCGGCAAACGGGTCATACTTTACCTAGCTGTATTAATGCCAAAGGTGCAGCCTGCTCCTGGTGTGGCGCCTCAAATTTTTCGAGAACAGAATCAACCAGGAAGTAAAGCAATCTGCGAAAATCTTCAGACTCAACTTCGTCGGCGATGGCCTCTGCACGGGATCTAAATTTTTCCACCAGCTTTTGCCCTTTATCAAACACTTGATTCAATTGATAAAGCTGATGAATTCTTTCGACCAATTGGAAGGAGCTATCACCTTTTCTGGCTCGCTGAAGCAAACCTAGGATTTCTTCTTTTTGAGCGGGAGTTGCAGTTTCCAGAGCCATGGCTAATAGCACCGTTGGCCTCCCCGCAAGCACATCTTGGCCTGCCACAACTTTATTTTCCGAATTGGTATCAAAGTCGCCTAAATCATTAAGAATCTGAAAGGCAATACCAAGGTTTTTAGCAAACTCAAAGATCATTTTTTCGTAGGCATCAGCAGGGCCTGCAAGCCTGACCCCAGCATACAAAGCAGCTTCGAAAGCTGGAGAGGTTTTCAATGCATAAATTCTTAAGGCTTCGAGAGGTGTAATAGTTTTATCTGTTGAATTTCGCCAAAGAAGCTCCGCTCCCTGACCTTCAGATAATTTAAGATGCGCATCGGAAAGCTTGAAAAGAATATCTGCGCTGACATCTGCGCCAAGTTCTGCCCGATCTTTCGCAGCAAGGCGATAGCCAAGGCCAACGAGATAATCGCCAACATTAATTGCAACAGGGACTCCCTGCTGGCGATGCATAGTTTCACTGCCATAGCGAAAATCGTCATCATCTTCGATGTCATCATGGATAAGGGAAGCTTTATGAAAAGCCTCGATGGCAAGAGCTGAACGCTTGACTGCGTCAGGAATGTTGATGGAATCAGCATTCAAAGTTCCAGCACCGCCTTTAAGTGCATCATAAACTGCAAGGGTTATAAAAGGCCTGCTTCGTTTGCCACCACGGCCAAGCCAGTTGTATGCGAGTTTTTCATGAATTGAGAGAGGATCTTCAGACCTTGTATTAGCACCGGATCTTGAAGGCGGGCAAAGCCTTGATAATTCGGGTTCTTCGCAAATCTGATGAGAAGCCCGCATCAAATGCATGTAAGACCTAGTAACGGTGGCTGGGGCAGGAGTTTTCAGATTAATGAACTCCATTACCCAATCTTCATCAACTGAAGTGCTTTTGCAATTGCTTGAAAGGAGTGGAACAGCAACACAGGGAACCCCGGCAAGAAGAATTTTATCCAGCGCTTTTTCAAGAACATTCAAGCAAGCAACACCAACGATGGCATCAACATGGCCGCTGACAATAATTTTTAAAACAATAGGCGTTCCTTCGGAAACAAGCACTTTATAGCCAAGATCTTCGGCACGGGTTTTAAAATCCGCCACGGAGCAGGCGCCACATTTTCTGCAATCGAGACCAAATTCGTCATAGTCCGCAGGGCACCCCTCCGCATGCTTAAGACAATGGGGCATTAATAGAAGCCTGCGGGAAAAGTCAATTGCTTGAACTTGTTCGCGCCAAAATTCATTTGCAATGCAAACAGAAGTAAACCCAGTGTATTGGAACCCAAGGCCCATACTCGTAAGGAGTTGTTCGGAGAACACCTGCAGTTCGGCTTTGGTGAATGTGTTTTTACGATCCAGAGTAGTTGCAAATTTAGCAATTTCGGCTCTAATCTTATCCCGAAGCTCTCTGGTCTCAGGAATAATTTTAAGATGCGAAGTACTAGGTTTCCTGGATTTTTTTTCTGCCTGCTCAACATCAGGCTCTACTAACTGGCTAGACATTATTAATTCTTCCTAAAGGCGGGATATTTATATCGTTAGGTGTTTATTACACCATCATACTTTTTCGTATTCTTCCTAAAGCACCAACTGCGAATATTATGGGGTATAGTTTTTCAAAATACCATAATTTTGCAAAATAAAACCCAATTGGTGCTACTTTCAGTATTTGATCATTCTCCAAGGCATTAATCAACCATAATAAGCCTTTTTCCAAGACTTTTGGATCTGAGTCCATATCCCAGAGTATTTCCAAGGCCAAGGAGCTCTCCTCTACCGAAGAGGGACAACCATAGGAACCACCCCATCCACCGTCATCGTTTTGCGCCTTTTCAAGAAATCTAACACCTTTTCTGGCATGAAGTTCTTCCCAAAGCCCTAAATCCCTGAATGCCGCAAGCACCCTGCAAGTGCCATAAACTGGATTGGTTTCCGATTCTTCATGCTGGTTTCCAAACCAAAGAGGAAGCCAGGAACCATCTCCATTTTGATTTTCTCTTAAATAGGTCAAGCCGCCATCGTACAACTTTTCCAGTTCCACCTCCACTGAATGCAACGCAGGATCGATATTATCGGTACCGCCCTCTGGATACCAAGGCGCTATCGCCCTAAGCATATGAGCGGTTAAATCACAACCACTACGATCAAAAGGCAGATTACTCCAACCATGACAAAAAGTGGGGATACCCGAATCGGTATTTTGCAATCCGGAAAGCCATCGTACTCCAGCTCTGAGCCATTCAGCCGGTTTTTCTTTAAGGTTAGTCAAGGCCAGCAATGCACCTGGCGTGTCATCGGCATCAGGAACACATCCAGGCAAAGGAGTCCAGCCCCAGCCTCCGGGCTCTGCACCAGTATATGGATGAATGGTTTCATATTGTTGGCCCTTGATCCATTCAACAAGTGAATCAGTTTGGCCAAGGCATTCCAGATCATCCGCAGAGGCAAGTGCGTTAATAGAAAGGGTGGTGACCCAGGTTGAAAGATTAGTATCAATTGGCCAACTACCATCAGGCCGGACTGAATTCAAAATAAAAGCGACTCCCTTTTTAACTACATCATGATTTTCTCGCCCAGTAGCAGATAGCGACAAAGTTACAAAAGCAGTAAGAGGGGTGGCTTCAAGAAACCCTCCATTGGCGGGCTGAATATTCTTAAGAACTTTCAATGCCCTGCTGGTGCAAGCATTGCGAAGAAGCCGAAGAGGAGGGATTGCAGATGGGTTGCAATGGTGAATGCAAATACCAATGGCAATCAATGCGGGCAACGCATAACTGACAACAGGCAAACCCATAAAACGGTACAAACTTTGAGGCAAACAAGCTAACTCGAAAGGAAGTGCGGGAACTTCATCCCAATCAACCAATCCGGCCAGCGCACATGTAGTTAAAATTGGGACCGAGAAAGTATGATCTTTCCCATATCTTTGGCGCAATGCCTCCGCAAGTTCTTTACCAGAACTGCCATAGCGGGAAGCAAGCCATTGATCCGCTTTCTCGAGAGTTGAAGAGAATTCTTGACTTTTTCCTGAGATGTAAAAGGCTGATTTAACAAGCAAAGTTGTCGAAATATTTGAAAAGCTTATCGTCGTATCGCCCCAACCACCGTCTTCGTTCTGATGATTCTTAAGCCAAAAAAGCCCATTTTCTACAAGCTTTGGTGCCTCAATCTTGGCAGCGATAAGAGCGGAAACAGCCACAGCAGTAGATAAAGCAGAGCTAGATAGTTCTCCTTCCCACCACCCTCCAGGAAGCCTTGATTTTAAAAGTATTTCTCTTGCAGAATAGTAAGCTTTTTCAACCCGTTTGGGATCAATTCCCATCGAGGAAAGAGTCGGTCTGTGGATTCCAGCAAAGGTCACATGGCCCCCATGCCAAAGAAGACATTGTCTTTTAGGAATCGATAAACCCAGTAGGATTCAGGGATTTCTTTACCTGGCATATGTTGGCTGGTACGGGGTTTTCCACAGCCTATTTCCTTAAGTGCATCACGGGTGCTGTAATCTTTTGCATCATGCCCCTTGATAAACTCAACCAATTCCTGAGGATTTTCAAGAATGACACACCCCTTGGTACGATCTTTTACAAACTGTTGGAAACCTCGAAGATAAGGACTTTCATTGATGGTTTTGTAAAGGTCGTAGTTGTTATCGCTGATTTTATTAGTCGCAAAAGAAAGAGGAGGACAGATTTCAATACTCCCCTGGGGCCCGATATGAAAACCCATGCCCATGGCTGCAGGGCAAAACGCCTCGCCCGATGCAGTCCAATAGCTATCAATAATGATGATCGGGTGATGGTGCCTGAGGGCCACCATTTTCTTTCTGGCTTCCAGTAATTGCTCAGGGCTAAGACAGTATTCAGGATGCGGATCTTCACCTACCGGCCTGTAAAAATAGTACCAGATGTACATTGCGCCCTGCTTGATCATCAACTGCAGGAAGGAGTCGCACAAAACTTCCTCCATATTTTTCCCTGTGATCGTACAGGCCACACCAAAAATAATACCCTTCTTTTTAAGCCTCTCCATCCCTTGCATTGCTGAATCAAACACGCCTTCGCCACGCCTTAAATCGTTCTGAAACTGCATTCCATCAATGCTAATAAGTGGCGTAACATTCCCCGCCTCAGCAAGGCGATTGACATTGGCTTCAGTAAAAAGCATTCCATTAGTGATCGTTTGAAAAAAACAATCTTTATGGCGCTTAAATACTTCCCAGATTCCCTTGTACATATAGGGCTCGCCACCCAGCAATGTATAGTAATATGCCTTATTCTTTTTGCCGACACGAATAATTGCATCCAGATCCTGCGCAGGAAGGTGGTAGGCCGTACCTTCTTTCTCAACCCAACACCCATGACAACGCAAATTGCAAGTATTGGTGAGTGCAACAAACATGAACGGGGGATACAATTTTTTGTTTTTCAATCGGTGCTTGTAAGCCCTAACTGCAACAAACCCTTTGTATACCCACAAATGAGCGGCTTTCATTGCAAGCCTAGGGGACAATTCGGTAAGTGCTCTATATGCAAGTTTGTGTAGCATCGTTTTTCCAGTTAAATATTCAGGTAATACCCAGATACTAGATTTCAAGGGTATCCAAGGAGTCCATCAGATTATCGAGTTCGTCTTTAGGAGAATCTTTTTTATCTGACTGTCTTTTTGGTATGCCCACGGTTAGACCTACAGCATCTCGACCATCACGCAGCAATTCCTTATCCCGCTCTTTGGCTGCGATAACCAAGGCATCACCGCCACCAAAAAGCTTGGTGAGGTCGATTTTCAAACCACTGATAGCACCTACAGGAGCACCTGCAATCGCAGGGCTTTTATAATCAGGAAACATGATGGCTTGCTCTGGGCAAACCCTGCTACAAGCAGGACAACCTTTTTTGCAACTATCTTGATTATCAACATAAATCCGCTCGAGACTGTCTACGCCGTAAACACCAAACAAACAAAAGTCCAAACATTCCATACAGTTGGTGCAGCGACTGTAGTCAATCACTGGGTACCAGCGCCTGCCCGGTATTTTCAGCATTTCTTCTTTTGGGAAAGCAGTACTTCCCGTGGCATTACCATTGGTTGAGGCAGGGGTGGAAATATTCATCCCAAGCTGAACAATTGCGGGTTTAGAATCCCCAGTTGCAGCACCCCACCTTTGCTTACATTCGGAAAAAATTCTACGGACTTCTTCAATATAGGTGCGGTGATCTTTGGCATCCCGTAAATCAAGGCAATAAATAAATCGATCTTGAAATTTAACAGCCCCAATTCCCTTGGGTTTGCTTGCTTCTTCACCTTCATCATCATCGTCGTCATTATTATCAGCGGGTTTGATATTGGTTTCACCCATTTTCCCCTGAATGCCATCACGGTCCAATAACCAATAGGCAGCTCGGGGATAAAGCCATGAAATCACCACCATATCACCTTGAACACCTTCAAGATAAAGCCTGCCTGTATGGCCCTCATTCAAATCATAAAGGGCAGGGACTATTCCCAGGTCAATGCCTGGTTCCATTAGCAAGGCTGCTGCAATTTCTTCTTCAATGGCTCTGCGAACAGGATCTTTCCCTTGTGCCTGAGACAAAACCACAGTAAGTTTTTTCTGACTCATATTAATCATCCCCAGCGTTAATTTTACCCTTCAACATGCGTTGGGCTTTTTCCCAATTCTCTGCAAGAAAACCATAGTAGGCATTTGCATCCATTAGGCTATCGATACCGCCGTCCATTTCAAACAACCAGCCTTTATCATAACCATCTACATTTATAGCGGAGGGATCTGCCAAAACCTCGGGATTAAAACCAAGCAACGTGCCTTCAATGGGTGCAAAAAGGTCCGAAACAGCCTTGGATGTTTCAATATGCCCGATCTGTTCCAACAAGGCAACTTTATCTCCAGCATTCACCTGCCAATCAAGAAAATAAACATCCTGCATTAATTTGATGGCATAGGAAGAAAAACCAAAGCGATTTTTCCCAGCCACAACCCTGCACCAGAAATGATTGCGGGAATAATACAAATCAGCAGGAACTACTGCTGCATACTTGCCCATCATGAATTGGAAAGGCTCACTCATTCTTTTTGCACAACCTTAGAAAGAACTAGGTGTATCGGGCGTTTAAATGATCAGGTTCAAAAAATCTGGGCAAAAGCCTATCGACCTGAAGCAATCCATCCATGGTTACATCAACGGAATTTTGTCCAAGTTTCAGCCATCCTTCATTTTGCAGCGCCGACCACTGGGACCCAAACTCCTTGAATATCTGGACATTAAATTTATTTTCAAAGTATTCTGATTCAAGGTGCCCTGTTTTAAGCTGCAAGATCATTTCTCGAATCAATTTTTGATGTTGCGTCACGGGAAGTGCCCTGCCAAGCGGGATACACCCTTTTTTCAATTCACCAAGATAATTATCCCAGGCATCCAAGTTTTGAAGATGAAAACCATTGATGTGACCAAAAGAAGCAACACCTGTTCCAAACATATCTGCCCCATGCCAAAGTTCATCCCGATAAACAAACTTCATTTTCGCCTTGCTTCTAACCAGAGTATAGGCACTGGATATTTCATACCCATTTTCCATCAAGGTTTCAAAAGCATACTTTACCCATGATCTTTTGGTGGGCCAATCAGAAACAGCAAGGGGATCAGGTTGGTCAACCTGTTTTAATTCTTTGGAAAACACCGTGTTGAAAGGCAATTCTAATTGATAAATCGTGATGCAATCAGGAGCAATTTCAATTGTTTTCTTGATGCAATCTTTCCAGTTTTCTGTGGTTTCACCAACCATGCCAGCAATCAGGTCGATATTTATCAGTGGAAAATTCAACTCCCGTGCCCAAGCGTAAGCCTTGGCAATTTCAGCAGTATGGTGAGCCCTGCCATTCGATTCAAGAATTTGATCGTTAAAATTCTCAACACCCAGACTTAATCTAGTGACTCCCATTTGTCGAAGAGCCGCAAGCTTGTGCTGTTGCAGAGTACCTGGTTCGCATTCAAAAGTAACCTCTCTTGCACCGTTCCAACTAAATGAGTTTTTAATGCCGTTAAAAAGTTTTTCCAGTTGGCTGATGCTCAAATAAGATGGGGTACCGCCACCAAAATAGACAAAATCAAGATCTCTGCCACCCCGCACGGGCAATTGGGAACAAAGCGCGATTTCCTGAATAAGAGCATCGAGATAATTATCGACATCCCTAGCATTTTTATCAGTATAAACTCGGAAGTAGCAAAATTTACAACGTTTCCTGCAGAAAGGAATGTGGGCGTACAACCCTAGTCGAGTGCCTGCAACAGGTAAAGCCTTTAAAACCTTATGTGCCTCCGGTAAAAAAGAAGGTTTCCAGAAGGAAAAGGGAGGGTAGTTGGCTACAAAATAGTTACCCAACTCAGTTTTTTCTCTGGTAGAATCACTCATGAATCAAATATCCCAGCTCGTTTATTAAAATATTATTCTAATGTAATTTACCATTAATCCACACAATCTTTCTTAAAAACCATAACTTAATCAAACTTTTTATAATCTAAGGTTTGAAGTTTAAATCGCAATCGCTAAAATCAATAGATAGGCCGAAGTGGCGGAATGGCAGACGCGCCGGACTCAAAATCCGGTACCCTCAAAGGTGTGTGGGTTCAAGTCCCACCTTCGGTACTTTTCATTTAGACTTCAATTTATATTGTTTTCCGGTCATCATCACTTATGAAGTGGAAACCAAAAACCTGCAAAGTTGAAACTCTTGGTTGTAAAGTTAACCAATATGAATCGCAATACTTCAGGGAAATGCTAGAACTTAATGGCGTAGTCGAAGCTTTAGATGATGAAAACCCAGATCTTTGTATTATCAACACCTGCACCGTCACCCATGATGCAGACGCCAAGGGAAGAACTTTAATTCGGAAAATTCACTCACGAAACCCAAATACAAAAATCTTAGTCACGGGATGCTACGCAGAACGCGACCCAAAAAGCATTGCAAATATCGATGGGGTTTCAAATGTGATTGGAAATAAAGAATCCTTCCTTTTATCTCTTGCAGAATTTGGCATAGACCAACGCCCATTAAACATTACCCGCTTTGATGATCATCAAAGAGCCTTTGTCAAAGTTCAGGATGGCTGCCTTTTAAATTGTAGTTATTGCATTATTCCATCAGTAAGGCCTGCCCTTAACAGCAGAAAACCCGAACTAATCCTTGCAGAAATCGCAGACCTTCAAATTTCAGGCTATAAGGAAATAGTTCTTACAGGCATTCACCTCGGCCATTATGGTATTGATCTAAGTAAGGGTAAAGCTAAAAACGAATGGTGCAGGCTATGGCATCTGCTTGAAAAAATAAGTTTAAGATTTCCCAATCTCCGAATTCGACTAAGCAGCATCGAGGCAGCAGAAGCAAGAGATGATCTGATCGATGTAATGAAAGCACACCCATTGGTGGCACCACACTTTCATTTATGCCTTCAAAGTGGGTCTGATGAAATTCTTCGTAAAATGCGCAGACGTTATTCAAGACAGGGCTTTATTGATCGGTGCGAACGCATTTCAACTGCATTGGATAGGCCGGGATTTTCAACCGATATAATCATTGGCTTTCCCGGTGAAACTGAAGCGGATTTTGAATCCACATGTGATCTGGCTCAAAAAATTGGATTCTTTAAAATGCATCTGTTCCCATACAGTCCAAGAGAGGGCACACCAGCAGCATCACTAAAAGACCCAATTCCAGCCACTGTAAAATTGCAAAGGCGCAAAATACTGGAGCAAATAGAACAAGAGAACCTACAAAAATATCAGCAACGCCTCTTGGGAATTAAGGAACAAATTCTTGTTGAATCAAAGTCAACAAAAAGATCGGGCTGGGTGGAAGGCACTTCCTCCCGTGGAATTCGGGTTATGTTACCTGGAATGATTGAAGCTGTTAGACGTAAAATGATTCCCGTTAAGATAACTGGTGTTTATCAAGATATGCTTGAAGCTGAACCACTTCCCCACCAAGAAAAAGATGAATTCACGCTTCTTCCAGAAAAACAAAGAACACCCCTAACATTAATCTCTGTATAAAACCCCATAAGCAAACCACTTTTTGCTTGTCAGGTGATTTAACAATAAAATTCCCCTTAAATATTACCTGCTTGACATTAGCTATGGCCGGGCTAAATTGATATAAGTGAATGATTAGAGTTTTTAAGCCATTGATCTGACTGGAGATTCCCATGAGCCAACTAAAATTTATGAGTTACGAAAGACAGGGAGATGGCCTCTGTTTAAGGTTTAAGAATTTAAGACCCTCCGAACTCGAAATTCAAGACTCATTCCAGGAAATAAAAAAAATTATCTCTGAGGAGAAAGCCAACAAGGTTGCACTAAGCCTTGGGCCTAACATGGAGTGTATGTATAGCGTATTTCTAGGAAAAATAATCTCTCTCCAAAGGCAACTTAACGAACTAGGCGGAAAGCTTGCAATTTGCCATGTAAGTCCACAGGTAAAAGCAATCTTTGCAGCGTGCAAATTAGATGACCGATTTTGTTTTACTGAAGATTTCCCAACCGCAATTCAAGCCCTGAACAAGTAATATCAGACCTTGACTGATTTCCACTTTCCAGAGCCGAACCTGTAGATAAGCATTATTCCCCGTGCAAACAAATCTACAAACATTGCCAACCAGGCTCCAAGCAATCCCAAGGCCAAATCGGGCATAAAAATGTCATCTGATGGATTTCTGGCAAAAAGCAATGCAGCAGGAATCCTTAAAAGAAAAAATCCAATCCAAGTGTAAATAACAGGCACTCTAGTGTCACCTGCACCCCTCAACGCTGAAGTCATAATGATACATGATGCTAAAAAAGGCATTGCAAAAGCTATCAACCTTAGAACCGGGGCGCCTATTCGAACTATTTCACCTTGAGATGGATCGGGGCAAAAAACTAAGAACATAGCATCTGCAAAGAAAAAAAACAGTCCCCCCATTATCGACATGAATACAGCTCCCAAACCATACGCTGTCCAAGCGCACCGATTTGCCTCATTTGGTAAACCAGCCCCAAGGTTTAACCCTACAAGCGCAGTTGCAGCAGTGCCAAAAGCTGCGCCAGACAAATAACCCAATGCTTCCCATCCCAACGCTATTCCATGCGCACCACCTGAGGCTTCTCCCAATCGATTTATTATGGCTAAAAATACAAACTGCCCTATTCCAATACTAAGGCTGTCAACCCCTGCGGGCAGACTTACCCGAAGTAACCTTCGAATCAATTCCAAATTTAATTTCTCTTTCCAATCCCACCTAAGAGAAGAAGTCCCCCCAAGCAATAAATACATAACCAAAACACTTCCGGCAGAATGGCTGAGAGATGTGCCAAGAGCTATACCTGGAAAACCAAGATGAACAAGTCCCATAAATCCTGTTGCAAGGATAAAAGACAAAGGGATGTTTAGCAAAGTTACAAAGCTAAGCACCATCAATCCAGTAAAGGTATTGCCTGCACCTACCAGACATGCAATACCGGCAGCTTCCATCATCTGAAACGGTAGCAAGATAAAAATATTAAAAAGAAAACCATAAGCCTCCTGGGCAGCAATTCCTTGAAGTCCGATAAGGGGCAAAATAAATGGTACAAAAGTAATAGCAAGAATACTGGCAAGCAGGCCAAAGAAAAACGCCAGAAGTAGGGATTGATGAACAACTTTGGAGGCGGATTTAAAATCTCCAGCCCCAACAAATCGGGCGATTAAAGCAGTGCTACCCACCGTAACAAGGACACTATAGCTGGAAATAAGCCAGGAAAAGTATTGCCCAGTAGTCTGAGCAGTTTGAATTGAAAGATGGGAGGAAGAATCGCCCAGCAAAAATCTACCTGCGATAAAACGATCCCACAAATTAATAATCAAGTGAAGGAATTGGAGGATCAAAGCGGGCCAGGCCAGATAAAAAACTTTTAGCAGGGTGGACTTTTTTGGATCCGTGTAAAAACTGTGCTTTACAGCAGGGTTTACGACTGTTGAACCACCCATATTTCCCCTTTAAGAAGGCCGAACCTATCGTTGAGATGAAGGGTAAAGCCTGGGGTGGTGACAACCTGCCCATTAACTTGGATCTGCCCTTCCTTAACCAGGAATTTTGATTGGCCACCAGTACCCCCGATTCCCGCTTTTTTCACAGCCTGAGTCAATGAAATTGAGTCAGTGGAAAGTATTAAAATCTTATCTCTTTTTTCTTCAGATTGCTGATCCATGAAATTCTCCAAGCCCATGACTCAAAAATTAGGTATTATTACCTTAGGCCAAATTGTAAATAAGGCCTCTGCTCCGGCCATAAAACTTTGGGAACGCTTACTATGAATGATATTATCAATGAAATCCAAGAGTTAAAAAAACAAAAAAAAGCCACAATTCTAGCACATTATTATCAAGAGGGTGAAATACAGGAAATAGCTGACTTCAATGGCGATTCTTTAGCTCTTGCCCGGGCCGCAACCAAGGTGGAAACCCCAATCATTGTTTTTTGTGGTGTGCATTTCATGGCTGAAACTGCAAAAATCCTAAATCCAACAAAAAAGGTTTTGCTTCCAGACCTCCAAGCTGGGTGTTCTCTTGCAGACAGTTGCCCGGCAGATAAATTGGCCCGCTATCAGGAAATGCTTCGAATCAATGGCAGAAAATTCCAAACCGTGACTTACATCAACAGTACTGCTGCTGTAAAAAGCCTTAGCGATTGGGTGGTTACCTCTGGAAATGCAGAATCAATTGTAAAAAAAGTCCCCGCAGATATGGAAATCCTTTTTGTACCCGACAGGCACCTTGGACAGTATCTGGAAGAAGTAACGGGCAGAAAAATGATCCTTTGGGATGGGGCTTGCATGGTGCATGAAATTTTCAGCTTGGGTGACCTTTTAGCGATGAAGAAAAAACTCCCCTCCTCCATGGTGCTCGCTCACCCGGAATGCCCTGCAAATATCCGTGCTTATAGCGATTTTGTCGGGGGCACCGAGGCAATGCTTAATAAAATTGCAACTTTCAAAACCCCTACAGATTTTATTGTTGCAACCGAGCCCAATATGATGTGGCAAATGCAAAATCGTTTCCCGCAGCACCATTATCACCCAGTACCAGGGATTACATGTGCATGTAACAAATGCCCTCATATGGGCAGGAATACTCTTGAAAAGCTAAGGGATTGCCTAATAAACGAGTCGCCCGAAATTGTTTGGGATCCTTGTTTTGATAAAGCAAAGGAAGTACTTACCCGAAGTCTTTTGAATTAAGAAAGTAGTGCTTTCCATGCAGCCAGTACCCTCGCGATTTCTTATACGACTCGCACGAAAGTGCCTCAAACATCCAAACGTCCCCTTAACCAAGGGCGATGCGTTATTAGATCTATCAAGCGAATTTACCCTTGATAGTTTATGTGGCTTGGATGTACAGGAAGAATTCGCTGAAATGCGAATGTGCTGGAATGCGCACGGATTGGGAATTCAAGCTACCATTAAAGGTAAAAAACAACCTCCAGAAGGTGATAAATCAAGACCTAGAAGCTCGGATGGTATAACTCTTTGGCTGGATACCCGCGATTCAAGATCTAGCCATAGGGCCACCCGCTACTGCCATCAATTTCATTTTCTTGCATCAGGCGCGGGGCCCGATCAGGAAGATTCATGTTTCGTTCAATCTAAAATTCACCGAGCCTTGCAGGATGCACCATTTTGCAATCCAAGTGAGATTATGTTCCGATGCATCAATGAGCCAGGTGGTTATTTTATGGAAGCTTTTATACCATCGCAATCACTTGCAGGGTATGACCCGGAAGAGTGCCCGAGATTAGGTATTTGTATTCAAGTTCACGACAGGGAATTGGGCGACCAAATATACGATAGCACCTTGGATTTTCCTTTTTCGGAAGACCCAAGTTTATGGAGCCAACTAATGTTGGTTCACCCAGATCAAGATGAAAAACCAATCAAGAAGAAGTCAGGCAAAGGTTCCAGTCCTAAAGCTGATAAAACAAGCAAGAAAGAATTCGAAAGCTAAAGTTCTTCCTCTGCTTCTTCCTCCAACTTCGCACGGAGCGGACCACGGTAGGTAATTCTACCCTTTGAAAGGTCGTAAGGGGAAATTGCAACGGTGACAATGTCACCAGGCAGGATTCTAATAAAGTTTTTGCGAATTTTTCCAGCAATATGGGCGACCAATTCATGCCCATTATCAAGTTTTACCTTGAATTGAGTATTTGCAAGGGCAACCGTGACCTTGCCTTGGACCAACATCGCTTCTTCTTTTGCCATTAAAAATCTCCCAAGCCAAATGTAAACCAAAACGAACGCTTTATAAAAGCAAAGAGGGTTCAATTAGAACCCTCCTAAAAATCAATACAGCCTTACTTTGCAAGCTTGCTGCGAATCTCACCAATGGTCTTCAGCAGGCCTTTGAAAGGATCTGCAAACTTTTCCAATCCTTCAGACATCAAAGTTTCTTCCAAATGCTTCATATTAACCTTGGCATCTATATCATCCAAGATTGACTTGGCAGGCAAAACATCAACCTGCTTTGTGAAAACTTGGCCGCTCTTTTGAGTGGCATCATTTGTTTCTGGGGGATTAGTTTCGATATCCGACCCAGCAAACGCTGCTACATACTTGTATGGTGCATCCGTTGCTTTTTTAGTCCCGGTACTTGCAAAAATAATCTCCTGCTGCAATGGAAGCTTCTTGTCAGCCCAGAATTTTTGGTTCATGGCCCACAACCTTTTGGCATTCACGATACCAACCATACCCTGAGCTTCAGCGGAAAGCGTGGGAATATGTTGTTCAGTGTAAACATCCAAACGGCTTACAAAAATGCTATAAACCGACTTAAAATTATCGAGCGACTTACGACGCTGAGCACCTCGCCAAATTGCAGCCCGAGCTTCCAAGTACTGCCTTTCAGAAAAAATCAACGTGCAGTTCAGTGTAATTCCAGCGGCGCAAAGTTCCTCCAATGCAGCTAAACCACCTGGAGTTGCTGGAACCTTGATCATGCGATTTTGGTGTCCTTTGGCCCATTTCTTGCCAAGTTCGATATATTGGGCTGCTTTTTCTTGTACAGAAAGCTTACAAGCTTTGTCTTCAAGCAGCGGATCCAATTCAAAACTTACGTAACCATCGTTGCCTTTGGTCGATGTCCAAACCGGTAGGAAAACTTCTTGAGCTTGAGAAACCAACAGATCGGTCATTTTCCAGGCCAGACCTGCATCATCAAGGCCTTCGGCAGCAAATTTTGCTATTTGCTCATCGAAACGATGCGTTCCCAATAGCTTTGAAACAATAATTGGGTTGGAAGTCGCACCTGTTGCACCCATTGCACGATTCACTTTTACCAATTCTGGATCAATTGAATCTAGCCAAAGCTTTGTACCCGCAGTTATTAAAGATTGCAAAGGCGTTGTCATGAAATAATTCCCTTTAAATTTATAATGCATAGTCCACTGTATACTTCCAATTATCTTAAGCATTAAGATAGATTGTTGCTATTAGTTTTTAGAAAATTTGATTTTATTCATTTAATATTTACATATGCTTATGCAAATTAAGTTACAGAATGTGGGAAGACAGAGCTATTCATGGCACGGTTAATGATACGCCATTATTAGCCGAGGTTAAACCCAATATGAACGGTACGGCACTATTGGCCCAAGTACTTGCAGAATGGTAACCTGAAGCCCCATCACCAAAGGCAGTTTGAAGCATATCTGTATTGATGATTCCAGGATTTAAAGGGATTGCTGCCATCCCCTTGGGCAATTCCAACGCCAAGGCCTTTGTCAACCCTTCAACGGCATACTTTGTGGCACAATAAGGGGCGAAACCTCCTGAAACCGATCTTCCCCAGGCAGAGCTTAAGTTGATAATGATTCCTTTTTTCTCTCTTACCATTGAGGGAACAAAACAACGGATTGTATTTCCAATCCCCTTGATATTTACATCCATTAAATGGCCAAATTCCTTCTCGGAAATTTCCCATAAACGCGCAGGTTTATTGATGACTGCTGCATTATTTATAAGAAAATCCGGCAATCCATGCCCCAACACGATACTGGCCCATTTAGCCACAGATTTTTCATTCGTAACATCCACAACATCAAATTTACCTCTGGGCACTTTTTTTTGCAGTGCTTCCACATTCACTTCTGATGAGCCACAACCATAAATTTCATGCCCAAGCTCACTCAACCCCAACGCCAACGCTTGACCTAAGCCCCTTGTTGCCCCCGTTATCACGATTCTAAGCCGCTTTTTTAAACTCACTTGGAAATCCTTTTTAAAACCATCGCGATTTATCTACACAATTCAACAAAGGTAACCGATTCAAAAACCTCTGCATATTATCCATAAGGAAAGCTAAATGCCTTGAAGCAATCGGAGGTGCATATCCCGCAACATGAGGAGTCAGGATTACCTTTTCATTCATTTTCCATAGAGGATGAATTTCAGGCAGGGGTTCGATTTCAAAAACATCCAATCCTGCGCCTGCAATTAATCCTTGATCCAAAGCTTTTACAAGGTCATCAAGCACAACAATGGCACCTCGGCCGATGTTAATCAATACCGACTCTGGTTTCATTTTCTTGACTAAATCTAAATTGAAAAGTTTTTCGGTAAGAGGTGTGTGAGGCGCAGCAATCACAACATAATCAGATTTCCCGAGAAATTCATCCATTCGTTCCATAGGCCATGGTTGGGGAATTTCTTTTGAAGGTTCTAAACAAAAGGGATCAAGGCCTATGCATCGCATATTAAATGCAGCACCTCGCTTTGCTATTTCCTTGCCAATTCCTCCCAGGCCAAATACCCCTAAAGTTTTTTCACTTAACACCTGATGTTTTAAATCAATCGAATTGGTGACCCCCGGACCGCTGGCAAAATCAACACGGCCTTTCTCGCCCCCCAGAGGTGCCCATTTACAATGCATTTGTTGCACCACATACCGATGCAGATTCCTTGAAAAACTCAGCACCAGGCCCATCGCATGATCTGCCACTACATCAGAAAAAATACCCCGCATGTTTGTCAAAACCGATGGATGAGTAACGAGCTCTGGAAATACATAATGCTCCAGGCTTGCAGTCATCGACTGCACCCACTTTAACCTGGTCGCATTCCCCAGCAATTCGGGTGTTATTTTTCCTATAAACCCATCGGCATCAAAGATTGCTTCCTTTGCTTCCTTTAATGAAATTGCATTAACCACTTCATGCCCAATTGCAATTGATTTAAATTTAGAAAGACGAGATGCATCAACCGGAGGTGAAAGTACGATTTTCATTTTTACCGCAATTGAATTTAAGCTGATTTTCGTGAAATTGGTATTTCTTGCAAACAACCTGCATCATTACCAATCAAGATTGGATTATCATAAATATCAATGATTGTGTCGAGGGATTTTGAATAACAAGCCACGGTTTTAATCATGAAGTAATAATGCATTAAACTTCCTAGGATTACCACCACGTGAAAAACCTCATGTGGGCCGATCAATCCTGGAATTATTACGGGTTGATGTGCCAAATTAAAAGCTGCACCCAAACTGTAAATAATCCCCCCCATCATAAAGGGTCTGGCTTTTCTTTCAGGCAATTTCTTTAACAATTGAATATATAGAAACAACCCCATCCAACCCAACATAAGATAAACGGTCGTTCGAACATAAAGGGGCATTGTGGTACCGCTTACAATAACCGTTATACCAGCACAGGAAAAAAACCACATGCTGGACAGGAACATGAATCGCCAGCGCTTTTCCATAAATACCAAAGCTATGGGAGTGCAAGTGCCTGCTATAAATAAAAATATACACACATGATCTATTGATCTGCATGCTTCGATTATTTTTTCAGAACCCCAAACAGAATGAAACAAACAACTACTTGCAAAACACGCTAGCATTGTCAAACTATATACAAGCAATCCAATAGTTTTAACCTTTTCCTTACGGGTGCGCCTCATCAGTAGTATTAATGCGGGTATACAGAAAAGAACCCATGCACCATGAGTCAAAGCGCTTACCGGCTCTCTAATTGGTATTCCATCAATCATCCTAACATCCATGGCAAACAAATATTAAATACCAAAGGCCACAGTTAAACCTTGGTGCCTTAGCTAAGGTAATTACTGTGTTCGCCCTAGATGAATCGACCCCGACCCCTGCAAACTTTATGCAAATCCTCTTCAAATCGTCAGGATTCCAACCCTTTACATCCAGTTAACCGTTAAATTTTAAAGAAAAGATCGATTTCTACTGCTAAATCATTAAATAAGGCTATAAATGAGGCATCAATCTGAGGATTTATTGCAATGAGCTATCGAAATTTGAGGCAGTGCATCAAGGATCTTGAAAAAAACAAACACTTGATTCGTATCGAAACCGAAGTTGATCCTCATTTAGAAGCTGCAGCAATTCACCGTAGAGTCTTTCAAGCAAATGGCCCTGCTATTTTCTTTACAAATGTCAAACACTCAAAATTTCCCATGGTGAGTAATCTTTTTGGGAACATCAACCGGGCAAAATTCATTTTCCGGCATCAACTCGCTACCGTTGAGGCAATGGTTTCATGCAAGGCTAGCCCAGAAAAAATCCTAAGAAATCCTGCTCAATGGCCCAAGGTTCTCTCTGGTTTGTGGAACTCACTTCCTCGAATTGTACGCCAAGCACCATTGCTGGAAAATCAGACACTTATTTCAAAACTGCCTCAATTAGTTTGCTGGCCAAAGGATGGTGGGGCTTTTGTCACACTGCCTCAGGTTCATACGGAAGATGTTGACAACCCAGGTTGGAGGTTTTCGAATATTGGGATGTATCGCATCCAATTATCAGGCAACAAATACAAAGCAGATGAAGAAATCGGCTTACACTACCAATTACACCGAGGTATAGGCGTTCATCACAGTAAAGCCATCAATAGAAACAAACCATTCCGAGTAGCTATTTCCGTAGGCGGCCCGCCAAGCCTTGCTGTGGCTGCAGTTATGCCATTACCCGAAGGAATGCCTGAAATATGCTTTGCTGGGGCCCTTGGGGGTAGAAGAATGGACTTGGTCAAGTTTCCTTTACCTTCACCCGATGTACGGCCAATCTTGCTACCTGCGGAAGCAGATTTTTGTATTATCGGAATCGTTGATCCCAACAGGCTTCTGCCTGAAGGCCCGTTTGGAGACCACCTTGGATACTACAGCCTTGCACATGATTTCCCGGTAATGAAAGTTGAAGCGGTATACCACAGAACAAATGCAATTTGGCCCTTCACTGTGGTGGGCAGACCTCCACAGGAAGACACAGCATTTGGCGAGTTAATACACGAATTGACTGCTCCCATTCTTCCCACAGTCATCCCAGGAGTCCACGCAGTTAATGCAGTTGATGCGGCTGGGGTTCATCCTTTACTACTGGCGATTGGCAGTGAACGCTATACCCCATACAACACCCGCGAACGCCCCCAAGAGTTATTGACCTCTGCAAACGCAATATTAGGTCAGGGGCAACTTTCGCTTGCGAAATTCCTATTGATCATCGCAAAAGAAGACAACCCAGAATTAGACATTAAAGACATCCCTTCATTTTTTAGGCATTTGCTTGAACGCATTGATTTAACCAACGATATCCATTTCTACACCCGCACCACCATGGACACGCTTGATTACAGCGGCAATGGATTAAATCTTGGATCCAAAGTAGTATTTGCTGCGGTAGGCCCGATCCGAAGAACACTCCCGACAGCAATCCCTGAAAAACTTAGTCTTCCAACTGGTTTTGATGCACCCAGAGTCTGCCTGCCTGGTATCCTTGCCATCAAATCTCCACCCTTTTTGTCTCCACAAAACCAGGACGCCCTTTGCTTCTGCGATGCATTTAAATCATCTGACTCCATCAATCAATTCCCGATGGTTTTATTGGTTGATGACAGCGACTTTACAAGTGCAAACCAGGGGAATTTTTTGTGGACGGTTTTCACCAAAACAAATCCTGCCAAAGATATCCACGGAATAAGTGCAGTTATCAATGAAAAGCATTGGGGATGCCGTGGATCTATGGTGGTTGATGCGCGAAGCAAGCCTCACCATGCGCCTGCATTAATTGAGAATCCGGAAGTGGAAAGGGCTGTAGACGCCTTGGGAGCCAGGGGTGGCCCCCTTCACGGTATCATTTAAATTATTGTAAATTATGGTGCTTTTGGCATTGGTTTGGGAGTTCCACCCTTGATGGCTTCCAATGCATTAGTTGCAGCTTGTTTGACAGGTTCATACAAATCTTTTTTGGCAACGAGTTTGGTGAGAGAATCTTTTGCCTCTCTTGCCTCAACATTAAGACTTCCAAGTGTAACACAAGCGTTAAAGACCACCCAGTTATCTTTGTCTTCAAGAAGATCGATTAAATCTGGTACAGTGGGTTTTGCAAGGGGCCCAATTACAGAGATTGCACGCATCGCTTCCAACTTTACCTGAAGATCATTTTGTTTCAACATTTGGCTGATGAACTTAATATGGGTTGCAGCAGTTAACACATCTTGATTTGCCAAACCTACTTTGGCCCAAATTGCGAAGATTTTATCATTGCCATTGGCTAACTCTGTCAATGCTTTTTCAACTCCAGCGGATACGACTGGATTATTTGGCTTTCCTAATAGCGCAATTGCAGTAATAGCTGCATATCGCACAGGAATTGCAGGATCTTTCAAAGCACTCAAGGCCGCAGCTACAGCCTTGGTATCGGGCCCAGTTGTTTTATCCATGCCAAACTTAACTAGGGCAATCAATGCTACCCTCCTTACTTCATAAGAGTTTGAATATTTTGATGCTTCTACCAAGGCTACTATGGTTCTTCTGGCATCCAAAGTATCAAATCTTTGCAAGGCATTGATTGCAAGATAACGCACCTGAGCTTGGGGGTCTTCCTGCGCTCTTTTTGCAAGGGCATCTACAGTTCTTGGAATATCTTTGTCTAAAATCTCAAGAACACTTAGTGCCATCACCGCTTTTACCCGCACTCCTGCATCAGGGTCCAGACACCGATCAATTACAGCAGGAATAGCCTCAGAGGTAGAAGAACCATAATTTGGAATCGCACTAAGTGCAAAATCGCGAACACTGGCGTCTTTATCTTTAAGGTCATTTATCCAAGATTTTAATGATTTAACAGGAATTTTTGGGGCATTATCTTTCTTGTCCCCTGCTTCCTGAGCCCAAGAAGCAGTCACAATAATTATCATTGCCAGTAATGAAGTATGCCAAATTCCTATTCGCATGACTATCCCCTGAAGGCTTTGGTTATCTACTACAATATAACATGTATTCACAATAATTTTGCGCAAAACAAGACTGCTTTTCCGATATCTTTCTTGTAGAATTGGTTTTTTATTGCAAATATAATGAAGGTAAGTCCTTCCAAAAGGTTTTTGACATACCCTTTATTTTTCTGGTAGAAATTGAATTGAACATGAAACCATCCGTAAAAATAGTATTGGCATTCCTTGCATTGATTCAGCCGCAAATCATAATTGCTGCAGAAGATAAAGTCAAAACAAACACCCCAACAAGCTATTTTAAAGATATAAGGCCGATTTTTCAGCAAAACTGCCAAGGTTGTCACCAACCTGCAAAAGTTCAAGGCAGCTATAAGATGATCGATTATGCATCCTTATTTTTGAAGGGCGATCGGGATAAAATTCAAATCGTTCCGGGCGACCCGGAAAAAAGCAACCTTTATCAGCTTATCATTGGACATGCAGATCAAAAAGCCGAGATGCCAAAAGGCAAAGATCCTTTAACCAAAGACCAAACCGAACTCGTTCGTAAATGGATCCTAGAGGGTGCCAAGGACGATTCACCAAAATCTGCCAAAAAACTTGTCGACCCTGAACATCCTCCAATTTATTCCCTACCACCTGTAATTACATCGATCGATTTCTCCCCAGATGGCCAAATTCTAGCTGTTTCTGGCTACCATGAAATCATATTGCACAAAGCCGATGGGACTGAAATCCTAGGTAGACTTATCGGCCTTGCAGAAAGAATAGAATCGCTTGCATTTTCACCTGATGGCAAGCAAATTGCAGCAGCGGCTGGTTCACCAGGCAGGTTTGGAGAAATCCAAATCTGGGATGTTTCCAAGAAAAAGCTCACACTCTCTGTCCCTTCCACTTTCGACACTATATATGGGATTAGTTGGTCTCCAGATGGCTCTAAAATTGCCTATGGCTGCTCGGATAACACCGTTAGGGCGATCGAATCTGCAACTGGCAAACAAATACTTTACCAAGGGGCCCACACCGACTGGGTACTGGGTACTGCTTTTTCCCGCGATGGCCTTTTTCTTGCTTCCATTAGCAGGGATCGCTCCATGAAACTTACTGAAATTGCAACCCAGCGCTTTATTGACAACATCACAAGCATTACTCCCGGGGCACTTAAAGGCGGACTTCAAACTGTTTCTGTCAGACCACGAAAAGATAAAACGATGGTTAAAGGTGCCGAAGGAACCGATACAGCAGAAAAGGTTTACGAAGAACTCTTGATCGGGGGATCGGATGGCATACCAAGGCTTTATAAAATGCATCGTGTTACCAAGCGCGTTATAGGTGATGATGCCAACAAAGTGCGGGAATATGAAGCCATTTCAGGCAGAATTTACGCTACCTCCTTTGATAAAAATGGTACCCTGTTTGCTGCGGGTAGCAGTCTGGATGGCAAAGGCTTTATTAAAATTTATCAAGCAGAGGATGGTAAGGTTGTGACCCGAATTGAAACCGGACTAAACCCCATTTATTCTTTGGCTTTCTCTCCAGATGGCTCAAAAATTGCCGCTGCGGGTTTTGATGGTACAGTTAAGCTGTTCAAAGTTCCCACTGGAGAAAAAGAAAAAGAATTTATTCCGGTACCAATTTCAATAAGTAAAAACTAATACACTCAGCCTGATTTCAGGAGTTTCTAGATATGAACAATCGTTTCCCCAGCACAAAAAGCAACATATTATTTGCCCTGGTTTTATTGTTTTTAACCGAAGCAAACATTATTCAGGCACAAGAGCCTGAAAAACTTCCCGCAGGAACTAAAGTCGAAAAAATCTCCATCACACCTGCTTCACTCGATCTCGTGGGCCCATTCTCTTATTCCCAAGTTTTACTTACAGGCCTTTTAAACACGGGCGAAAATGCTGACCTGACCCGGTTGGGAAAGTGGACCGTCCCCGAGGATCTAGTTAAAATTTCATCTTCTGGTATTATTTCGGCACTCAAAGATGGCACAGGCATGATTTCAGCCTCTTTTGGGGGCCATAGCGTTTCCATACCCATCAAAATTTCACAAACAAAAAGCCTTGCCCCTACCAGTTTTATCAACGATGTAATGCCTCTGCTGGCTCGAACGGGCTGCAATCAAGGCACCTGCCATGGATCTGCAGAAGGTAAAAATGGCTTTAAATTAAGCCTCCGAGGCTACGATCCTCTTTTTGACCATCGAGCCCTTACTGACGACCTCGAAGGCCGAAGGTTTAACCGTGCTGCTCCAGATTCCAGCCTAATGCTCTTAAAAGCTTCTGGGCAAACCCCTCATGCGGGCGGTTCTTTAATTCAACCCGGCGACCGAACTTATGAAATCCTTCGCAAGTGGATTGCGGAAGGTGTCAAGTACGATCCTTCCACCCCTAAAGTATCCAGAATTGAGGTCTTCCCTAAAGATTTCGTTCTACCACTCCCTGGCATGAAACAACAAATTCTTGTCAAAGCTTTTTACCCAGATAATACCAGCCGCGATGTTACTGCTGAAGCATTCCTTGAAAGCAGCAATATTGAAGCCGCACTTGTAGAAAAGAATGGGGTCGTACAAGGTTTAAGAAGAGGTGAAGCCACGGTTCTAGCTAGATTTGAAGGTAATTATGCAGCATCAACTTTTATAATCATGGGAGATCGCAAGAATTTTAAATGGGAACCTCAGATCGAAAACAACTTTATTGACCACTTGGTGTATGAAAAACTTCAATCCATCAAAGTTCTGCCCAGCAACCTATGTAGCGATACCGAGTTTCTGCGCAGAATCACCCTTGACCTTACCGGTCTGCCCCCGACTTCGGAAGCTGTAAAAGCCTTTCTTGCAGATAAGCGGGATGGAAAAATAAAGCGAGACGAAGTAATTGACAAGCTTGTAGGTTCACCCGATTATGTCGAACATTGGACTAACAAATGGGCCGATCTTTTACAGGTCAATAAACTGTATCTAGGCGATCAAGGCGCAGCAAAGCTTAATAGTTACATTCGTGATTCAATCGCTACCAACAAGCCTTACAATAAATTTGTGAGCGAAATCCTGACCAGTTCGGGATCAAATCTGGAAAACCCCGCTGCAAGTTACTTTAAAATATTGCGGGACCCTGCTGCCGCTGCTGAAAACAGCACCCACCTTTTTCTGGGCGTTCGATTCAATTGCAATAAATGTCATGATCACCCCTTTGAGCGCTGGACTCAGGACCAGTATTACCAGCTTTCCGCTTATTTCGCCCAAATATCAAGGGTTGAAGACCAAAAATACAAAGGCCAAAAAGTCGGTGGCAGTGCTGTTGAAGGGGCTCAACCACTTGTTGAAGTCATCCAAGATTCAAAAACCGGGGAAATGAAACACGAACGAACGGGATTGGTTGCACTTCCTAACTTTCCTTTTGCCTTGAATGATAAAGCTGCAGGCACCTCCAGCAGAAGGCAACAATTAGCCCACTGGATAACCTCCAAGGAAAACCCTTATTTTGCCCGCAGCTTTGTCAACCGGCAATGGGCTTATTTGATGGGTGTTGGCCTCATAGAACCGATTGACGATATCCGAGCTGGAAATCCTTCCTCCAACCCCAAACTCCTTGAAAAACTTGCAGCAGAATTCATTCAAAGTGAATTCAATGTTCAGCATATCATCAAGCTTATTTGCAAATCCCGGGTCTATCAGCTTTCGGTTCAAACCAATGATTGGAACAAAGATGATGATTCAAATTTTTCCCACGCTTTGGCACGCAGGCTGCCTGCCGAGGTCCTCTTTGATTCCATACACCGTGCCACTGGTTCAGTAACCAAACTCCCCGGCGTGCCCGCAGGTACCAGGGCAGCCCAATTGGTTGATGCCTCGGTTGACGTAGGTGGCGGATTCTTCCAATTATTTGGCAAACCCCCTCGCCAAAGTGCTTGCGAATGCGAAAGATCTTCATCCATGATGCTTGGGCCCGTCTTAAGCTTGGTGAATGGTCCAGTAATTGGAGATGCGGTACGAGATCCAAACAACCTAATCGCAAAACTTCTTGGAACTCAAAAAGATGACACAAAACTAATTGAAGAATTATTTCTCAGCGTTTTAAACAGGCCTCCTACCCAACCTGAAATCAATGCTGGCTTAAAAGCCCTTAAAGATGGTGAATCAGAATTCCAACCCATGGTGGAAGAATTTAATCGCAGAAGCGAGGCTCTCGAAATTCATAAGAAAAGTGAATCCCAGCGCATGAGCCAATGGGAAAAATCCTATACCAAAATTGCAGAATGGGAAAACATCAAAACTTCTACAGCCTCTGCTAAATCTGCAGCTAAATTCAACAAGTTGGAAGATGGCAGCTTTCTTGCCAGTGGCGAAAACCCACTTCAAGAAACTATAACTGTCAAAATTCCCGTCGATAAACAGCTATGGACAGGCATTTTGCTAGAGGTTTTACCTCACGAAACACTACCCTCCAAAGGACCAGGGCGTGCTATCAATGGCAACTTTGTTCTCAACGAATTCAAAGCTACCTTTAACATCGAAGGTCAAAAACCCACTCCACTACCGCTTTCTAACCCAAAATCCACTTTTAACCAACCGACATTTCCTATCGCCAACGCCATTGATAACAATTTGACCACGGGATGGGCGATATCGCCCGAGTTTGGCAAACCAAATTCAGCTTATTTTCAAATTCAAAATCCAGCACTGTTTAAAGATAAGGGCGAAATAACTATTACCCTTATTCAAAATTTTGGCACCCAGCATACTTTAGGAAGATTTAAAATTTCTTTAACCAAATCCCCAGGGCAAGTTCAGCCATTCGGTGCAGAATCTGAGCTCGTTAAAATTTTGCAAATCGAACCCGCCAAACGAAATCCCATGCAGATAAACACCGTCTTAGCTGCCTTCCGGGCCCAAGACGCCGAGCTGATCCGCTTGCAAAACAACCTTTCTTCCTTTGGAAAACCAATTGATAAAAGACAGGTTGGTGCGCAAGATCTTGTCTGGGCTTTGCTAAACTCAAAGGCTTTTCAGTTTAACCATTAATCAATTAGAAACTGAAGCATGGCAGGTACGTAACAATATTCTGCTATGCTTCCAACCTCGAAACCAATCATTCAGATTTAATACATTATTATTGGCCTAAATTAATACCCTGCATGGAGCATTGTTGTCATGGCAGCAAAATGGATCGTAAGGCATGGCGCAATGCGGTTAATGGGCGAATTTGATCCGGGTCAAGCAACTTATTTCAAAGGCGCAACAGTCATCGTTCAAACTCCAAGAGGGCAGGAATTGGGCGAAATTCTTTGCGAGTCAACAGATGACGCCCTCAAATGGCTTGTTGACTCCACCATAGGAACAATTTTACGCGAAGTTACTCCCCAGGATACCCACCGTATTTTAAAAAACAAAAAACTGGAAGCCAAGGCACTTGAAACCTGCGTCAATTTTTCTGAAAAAAGGGGCATCCAACTTGCCATGGTTGATGTTGAACTTCTTTTTGGAGCAGAACGACTTATCTTTTATTACTTATCTGAAAGTAGAATTGATTTCAGGGATTTGGTAAAAGATCTTGCCCGGGAATTTCAAACCCGCATTGAAATGCGACAAATTGGAATTCGTGATGAGGCCAAACTTCTTGCAGATTTTGGAGATTGTGGCAAGCCTGTTTGTTGCAACTCCCACCTGATAGAAATGCCACCGGTTTCCATGAAAATGGCTCGTATGCAAAAAGCCTCACTTGATCCCTCAAAAATATCAGGTAGATGCGGCAGATTAAAATGCTGCCTTCGTTTCGAGCAAGATGTATATGATGCTCATCAGAAAGATCTGCCCGAACCTGGGACTTTAATAATGACAGAAAAAGGCAAAGGCAGGGTTTTAGCACAGGAAATTCTTTCACGCAGGCTTCTGGTGGAATTTGAAGATGGCCGTAGAATCTCTGTATTGCATTCGGAAATTCTTTTTAATCACACTAATTAAACACTTGTATTGGAACAAATAAAAGCCATGGGTTCTTATCATCCAAAAATTCATGAAATCATCAAAAAAGACCCTAGGTTTCCCTACGAAGCCTACGAGTTTCTTTTTCAAGCCCTTGCTTACACCCAAAAAATGCTGGGGAAAATAAAACCGCCCGAAGGTGCAGAGCCAGCCAAAGAACATCATGTTTCGGGTAAACAATTGATCGAAGGAATCCGGAAATTTGCCCTTGATGAGTTCGGCCTGATGGCTCGGTGTGTTTTCAATCTTTGGGGCATCAAAAAAACTGGTGATTTTGGTAGCATGGTTTTCAACCTTGTCGAAATCGGACTTATGAGCAAAACAGACAATGATTCCATCAACGACTTTAAAGATGTTTTCGATATTGAAACAGGTCTTATGCATGATTATGTGATCGCTTTTAAGCCAGAAAATGAGAGAGCACGATGAAGCCAAACCGATTAAGGCTTTTTTTTGCCCTTACTTTATTTTTACTCTGGATTAGCTACCTGGGCTTTTTAGTCTCCCAGACCACCCGTGGTACCGATGGCAAACCTGTTCGCATATCACTACCCCAATTTTTATCTTCTGAACTTGATGTGATAGTCGAACTTAACAACCAGGAAAACACTATTATAGCCCGTGTTTCTGAGGTTCTTTTTTCATCATTGAATGATAAGACACCAAAAGTTGGTGATACCATAATAATTAACAATCTGGAACCACCAGAAACCCTAAGAAACAAAAAAAACACATGGCTCGTTCCTCTTCGTAGCACGGATTCCCAAAAATCCTACGAAATCTCCCCTATCCCAGCCTCGCCTGGATTTTCTGGTAGAACCTTAAAAATTTACCCTGCTTTAGATGGTGTTTTACTCCAATACAAGAAATTACCCAAACCATAAATTCCCTCAAAAGCATTTATATTTTCAAAAAAACAACCGTAAATACATTGGGAATGTTGTTTTCGCCTTGCCTTAAGACATTAGCCGGCCTATATTTACTTTTCTCCAAGGCTAGCCATGCTAGCGTAGCTCAATGGCAGAGCACTGGTTTTGTAAACCAGCGGTTGTGGGTTCAAGTCCCACCGCTAGCTCTGTTGGGGCGGTTGTAAGAATAGCTTTGTAGAAAATTTTACAGGAATTTTGTTACTGTATAATTTTAGCGCCTCCAGAGTATGAACAAGGGTGAGTGTAACTCTGTTTTTAGGCGAAAAATACGGCCGGGTAGATGGCCGAGCGGCCAATGGCAGCAGACTGTAAATCTGCCGGACTTTGTCCTACGGGGGTTCGAATCCCTCTCTACCCACTGGGATTTCTGTAAGATATTCTGCCATGCGGGTGTAGCTCAATGGCAGAGCACCTGCCTTCCACGCAGGCTATGGGAGTTCGATTCTCCTCACCCGCTTTGTGGTTCCTGTATGAGGTCCACTACGCTGCTGTAGCTCAGTGGTAGAGCACTTCCTTGGTAAGGCAGAGGTCCTGGGTTCAAGTCCCAGCAGCAGCTATTTAGTAAGTCCGGGCACTTACTACCAATGACTCTCCCAGTACTTCACTGGGCGATCACTTGTTTTTTAAAAATAACAGGTGCATTTTATTGGTTTTTTCCTAGAATCTTGGATGTGGCATTTGTAGGCATCCTTGTTAACCTTAATTTGATCTTTCGGAGGAGTGATGGCTAAGGAAATTTTCAATCGTAATAAACCCCACGTTAATGTTGGAACCATTGGGCACATTGACCATGGTAAAACCACGACGACAGCGGCAATCGTAGCTCGTCAGGCTCACATCAACAAAGTCCTTAAGTTCAAAGATTACAAGGAAATCGCCAAGGGTGGTACTGTCCGCGATGATCTTAAGACTGTCACCATCGCTGTTGCGCATGTGGAGTACGAAACCGCAAAACGTCATTATGCCCACATCGATTGCCCCGGCCACGCCGACTATATCAAAAATATGATTACAGGCGCAGCACAAATGGATGGAGCCATCCTTGTGGTTGCTGCAAACGATGGCCCAATGCCACAGACTCGTGAGCATATCTTGCTTGCCCGCCAAGTTGGTGTTCCCAAGATTGTAGTCTACCTCAACAAGGTAGATCTTGTTGATGACCCAGAACTTCTTGAACTTGTTGAAATGGAAATCCGCGAACTTTTAAATAAGTACGAATTCCCTGGTGATGAAGTACCGATCATTCGTGGTAGCTCACTTCCTGTCATGCTTACTGGTGGTAAAGATGATGCCGCAGGTAAATGCCTTGATAACCTCATGGAAGCTTTGGATTCCTACATTCCCGACCCTGTTCGTGACGAAGACAAGCCATTCTTGATGAGTATCGAAGATGTGTTCTCCATTAAGGGTCGTGGTACAGTAGGTACTGGCCGTATCGAACGTGGTGTTTGTAAAGTTGGTGACGAAGTTGAAATTCTTGGGCTTCGCAAAGACCCAATTAAAACCGTTATCACTGGTATTGAAATGTTCCAGAAGACTCTTGAAAAAGGCCAAGCTGGTGACAATGTTGGTGTATTGCTTCGTGGCATTGATCGCGATGGCCTTGAACGAGGGCAAGTTCTGGCAAAACCAGGAAGTATTAACATTCATACCAAATTTGAATGTTCAATCTATGTTCTTAGTAAGGAAGAAGGTGGAAGACATACTGCGTTCTTTAGCGGTTATCGTCCACAATTCTATTTCCGTACTACCGATGTTACTGGTACCGTAACATTACCTGCTGGTGTTGAAATGTGTATGCCTGGTGACAATGTTAAAGACTTAGTCGTTCAACTTTTGCCCGATTCACCAATTGCGATGGAAGAAGGTCTTCGATTTGCAATTCGTGAAGGTGGTAGAACTGTTGGATCAGGCGTGGTAACCAAGATTCTTGAGTAAAACCACACTCATTAGAGCCGCGGGGCGCCCGCACGGATAACATTCCTTTCGGGTGCCCTTGGTTTTTTTGACAACTAGTTTTTGGAGTTTAATATGCGTGAATATGTTTGGCTGGAATGCACCGAATCAGGCGAGCGCAACTACAGGGCCCAAAAAGAAACTCGTGGCCCAGAACGACTAGAACTAAAAAAATACTGCCCTAAATTGCGTAAGGTTACGATTCATAAAGAAACCCGCAAAAAGTAGTTTCCAACCTTTTGGATTGCTTAATTTGAGATGGGGTTGGTTACATGGATAATACGGGTGTAGCTCAACTGGCAGAGCACCGGTCTCCAAAACCGGGGGTTGAAGGTTCGACTCCCTCCGCCCGTGTTCTTAAAAATATTATCGGGAAAAAATTTATTTTTCTCGTATGATCTTCTTGGGCGAACGATTGCTGACTCGCCTGGTTTTTTTCAAATAGTTGGTATTCGCAGGAAAAAAATGGCCTCGACCATTAAAAATAAATTCGAATCAAATCCCACTTCTGTAAACGCAAACCCTGCGATTTACAGTCTTGGCTTTCTCGTTCTTTTTATCGCTCTTGCATACGCATTGTTGCAATTATTGCCTTTGGTTTGGTTTGAATTGTTAAAATTCCCCCCAACTTCCACTTCCAATATCACACTTGCCATAATTGGATTTGGACTTGGTATCTTTTCTCTGGTTATTATTGGCAAAACCAAAATATTCCAAGAATTGCCGGGGCTTAAAGCTGGAATATTGGTTGGTTTTGTGATTACACTTGCTAATCTTTATTTTGATTCATGGTGGGGAAAATTTACAGAAACTCTTGTTTATGATAAAAGGTTTTTTCCTGAATCTTTTGGCATGGGATTAGCAGGAGCTGGCGCTGCCCTTGCCGCCATTGGCTCATTCATTCTTTTCTTCCGCCCTGACAACTTAAAACTTTTTACTCGAATTGAAGAGCAAGGTTGGTTTTCACGCGAATCATTTAAACAAAACCAAGGTTCTAAGATCCGCAGAGGAACTATCATATGCCTCCTTATTCTTTTCGGAACTGGCATCATGGTTCTCGTTCGTAATGATACCCTTGCAAGAAATGGTTCCAACTGGAAGATCGAAATCCCCTACACAGGGAAAGTAAAAATTAATCCTGATAAAACTGCTGATGCGCTAAGCCTACTTCAGGCTGAAGGTTATAATCCTGAGAATCAATTGTTAGTTTCGCGTGAAGCATATCGTAAAGCAAATTCCGCCATTGATCCTAATCTTTTTGTCAAAATTGGTTTATTAACTGGTGATTCCAAGTATAAAATTGGCGAGATTGTATCTAAAGATGCTTTCCAAGAAGAATCGCGTGAATTGCTTAAAAATGATCGTAAACCTGCTGAATCTATCCCACTTAAATCTGCAGAAGGAACGGTGATTTACAAGTCTTTAATTCTTCTTCCTGGCATACAGTTTTCGGGGCCAATTCTTTTAATAATTCTTTCCGTTTGGATATCTTGGAAAGTTGTCAATATTCCAGTGTTTGCCGATTTCTTAATCGCAACTGAAGCTGAAATGAATAAAGTTTCTTGGACCACTAATAAGAAATTGTTTCATGATACAATAGTGGTCTTGACCACGTTAGTTTTAATGTCTTTGTTCTTGTTTGTAATGGATCAGTTTTGGAGAATTTTCCTGACAAAAGCGGGGGTTCTTCGCTTCGGTCAGGATAGTGTTCAGAAAAATACAAGTGTTGACCTGAAAAAGTGGTAAACAACTGTTTCGGAGTTCGAAACAATGGTATCGGATAATTTAGAACAACCTGTTGATCCTTCAGCCAATGCTGAAAGTCATCCCGTTCAAAGTTCTACACCTGAAATTAGCGCAAAACCTAGCTTGGGCAAAAGCTGGTATGTTGTCAAAGTTCAGAGTGGTAGAGAAGAATCCATCAAAGAAGCACTTGAAAAACGAGTCAAAATTGATGGTTTGGAAGAATTCTTTGGTCAAATCCATATTCCTGTCGAAAAAGTGACGGAAATGCGCAGGGGTAAAAGGGTTTCCAGAGAAAGAAAGCTTTTCCCTGGCTATCTGATGGTTGAAGTGGAATTTAATGATCCTATCTTATACTTATTCCGCGAAACTACCGGTGTAGGGGATTTTGTTGGGGGAACTGCCACCAACAAGCTTCCTACGCCAATGAGTGAACGGGAAATCGAACGCATGCTGCGGGTTAAGGGCGACAATGTTGCTCCCACAGTTGTTAGCAGACCTGCTTTTGATGCGGGTGATCGAATCAAGGTAAAGGACGGAACCTTTGCAGGCATGGAAGGCGAAGTCAAAGAGATCATGGAAGCGTTAGGCCGGGTAAAAGTAGAATTAACTATTTTTGGAAGGCCAGTTCCTGTTGAATTGGAATACTGGCAAGTTGAAATCGTTTAAATAAGGGTTAGAAATGGCAAAGCAAGTAACAGCTCAGATTCGTCTACAATGTCCAGGTGGTCAGGCCACCCCTGCACCTCCAGTTGGCCCAGCATTGGGTCAGCATGGTGTAAATATTGGAGCATTTGTTTCTCAATTCAATGAACGAACTAAGGATAACAAGGGTATTATCGTACCTATCGTTATAACGGTTTATTCTGATCGTTCTTTTGAGTTTATTGTTAAAAGCCCACCGGCTTCAATCCTTCTGAAAATTGCCGCTGGCATTCCACCCGAAAAGAAAAAAGGCGGGGATGTTATTCCCGGAGATGAAAAAACCAAGGGAAGTGGCAAATACAAGGGTTTCAAAGTATCTCAAGCTCAAGTTCGAGAAATAGCCCAAAAGAAACTTACTGACCTCAATGCTCGAGATCTGGACCATGCCACCCGTATCATTGCTGGTACTGCTCGAAGCCTTGGTTTGACTGTCGAAGCATAAGTGTAAATAAAAATAGTCAAGAAACGGCCAATTTCTTGTGGCCGATCTTGCTATTTGTATCTACGATAAATATTCACGAATAATTTGGGAAAAAGCCATGGCAAAATCAGAAAAAGAATCAATAGTTTCAGAAAATGCAGCAACGCCTGTTGCTGAGCCCAAAACCGCTCCAGCAACCACAAGTTCAGAATCTTCCGGTAAAAGGAAGGGCAAACAGCCTGGTAGGCCACCACATAAAGGCAAAAAGCTTAAAGCTCAAATTGCCTCCATTTATGCTAAGGTCGCTAAAGAAGGGCAAGTTTCTTTAGATAAAGCGATAACTATTCTTAAGCAGGTTAAACGTGCCAAATTCGATGAATCAATAGAAATCCACATGAGCTTGGGTATTGACTCTGCCCAAAGTGACCAAATGATTCGTGGAAGTGTAGCTTTACCTCACGGCGTGGGTAAAAAAGTTCGCGTTCTTGTTTTCTGTCAGGCCGACAATGCAACCAAAGCCAAAGCAGCGGGTGCTGATTTCGTTGGTGATGCTGAGCTTATTAAAAAGATTCAATCAGAAAACTGGTTGGAATTTGATGTCGTACTTGCAACACAAGATATGATGGGCCAAGTTAGCCGTCTTGGTAAAGTTCTCGGACCACGTGGTTTAATGCCTACTCCCAAGGCAGGAACGGTCATTAGTTCAGGTCAAGATATCGGATCAATTGTCAAAGAGTTTAAATCAGGTAAAGTTGAATACCGATCAGACAAAGGTGGCAATGTACATGCAGGTATTGGCAAAATCAGTTTTGATGCTGATAAAATTGCTTCCAATGCTATAGCTTTTGTTGAACAAGTGCGTGCATCAAAACCAGCTGGCATACGCGGGAACTACATTAAATCTGTAACGATATCCGCGACAATGTGTCCCGGCATTCCAGTCACAATTTAATTGAATGAAAAAGACAATATCAAAGAGTAGTTTTTGATACCAAGCAGGATACTGAAAATATGAGCAAATTAATCAAAGGTATGGAAATAGAAGCCCTTCGTAAGGACTTTAAAAATGTAAAAGACTACGTATTTCTTGAAGTTCAAGGGATTACCGCACAAAACAATACGGCTCTCAGGGCAACCCTCAGGAAAAAAAAGATTCATCTTAAAGTAGTTAAAAACACTTTAGCTAGAATGGTTTTAACAGAGCAAGGCGTTAATATCGCCAAAGATTCACCTTATCTTCAAGGTCCTACTGTTTTGGTATGGGGTTCGAGTTCAATCTCAGAATTGTGCCGAGGCCTCGAAGCTGAACTTAAAAATCCTAAAACCGCAGCAGGTTACACTACAACCGTTAAAATAAAGGGAGCTGTAGCAGATTCGTTGCCTGTTCCTTTTGATGTTGCGATAAAGATGCCAACCCGCGAAGAGGCTATTGGAAATATTGCCGGTATGCTTCTTGCTCCTGGCGCAAAGCTTGCCAGCCAAATTATTTCGGTTGGTGGTATTATTGCCAGTCAGATCAAAACAATCTCTGAAAGAATTCCTGCAGAAACCACTGGGGCTACTGCAGAGTCTACTGCCAGCTAGGGGTATTTTTTAACCGTTATTACGCACCAATAGCTGCTAAGCTTCAAGCAGCATTTTTAGAAAGGAAAGTTTTCATGTCCGATACTACAACCTACGCTCCTGAGATTAAAGATCTTGGAGAAAAAATCGTTTCCCTTACCTTGGGCAAGGCGGTCGAATTGGCTGATTACCTTGAAAAGGTTCACAATATTAAACCTGCTGCTGGTGGTGCAGTTGTTATGGCTGCCGCTGGTGGTGGTGGTGGTGGTGCAGGCGCTGAAGCTGCACCTGCTAAAACTGAATTCACTGTAGTTTTAGACGGCGTTGTTGCTGCTGACAAGAAAATCAGCATCATCAAGGTTGTTCGAGAAATCACCGGCCTAGGCCTTAAAGAAGCTAAGGATTTGGTTGAAGGCGCCCCTAAAAATGTTAAGGAAAACGTTGCTAAGGACGAAGCCGAATCCATTAAGAAAAAGCTTGAAGATGCAGGTGCGAAGATAAGCCTGAAGTAAGCAGCAAAATCTTGATTCCGGATAGCTTCTTTAGAAATTAAAGATGTTCTCCGGAATTGATTTTTGTTTTTTTATTTTGAAAAGCTTGGTTCTTGTGGTTTAATACGAAAGACTTGTATCTGATATCTGCTCTAGATTAAGGAAATGGATTCCCTTTATTTAGAATTGCTGCTGTTTGAAAGGGAAAGCTCACTTAAATATGTCAGCAAAAGCATATCCTACCAACGAGTTATTTGATTTTACTAAGACACTTAGCCAGGTTAGTATACCTGGCTTTGGCTATTTTGGGAGATTTCATCTTATGCCAAAAAAACTTGGTAACGTCTATATCGGTTTAAACCAAATTGTAATTAAACGTTCAGAATTTGTTTTAAAGTTATTGAGTCCTCCGTCTTTTATTATTAACTTTTGATGTTCCCGTGGGGCTGACTGGGAACGTTTTTGGTTTGTCACCTCTTTCGTACCTGTCGGCATTTTGAAATTTGCTTGGAATCCACCAAGGGTAGGAGCTACTTGCCATGCCCATTACTTCAAAACGCACAATCACCCCTGAAGTTGTTAGAAACTTCGGTCGATTTGGCGATACTATTGATGTTCCTTCATTAACTGATATCCAGACTAAATCTTATGACAGATTTATTCAACTCGATACTCATCCTGATAAAAGGGATGATTCTGGATTGGAAGGCGTACTTAAAGAAATCTTCCCTATTGAAAGTTACGATAAGACAATTCGTCTTCAGTATCTTCGGTATGAACTGGGCAAACCTCGTTTTGGCCCAGATGAATGCAGGCAATTAAGGCTGACCTATGGCAGGCCTTTTAAAGTTTGGTTACGCCTAGAAAAAGAACAACCCGTTGAGGAGGAAGTTTTTCTTGGTGAAATGCCCATTATGATTGGCGGGGGTGAATTCATCATTAATGGAGCTGAAAGAGTTGTTGTTAGCCAGTTGCATCGATCACCTGGCGTTGATTTTCAGAAGTCTATTGATGGCGATAAAGAACTCCATAGCTGCAGGATTATTCCTGAACGCGGTAGTTGGATTGAAATCAACGTAACCAAGAAGGATGCGTTGAGTGTCCGAATCGATCAGTCAGGCAAGTTTTCTGCAATGACGTTGCTTCGTGCCATGGATCCTAATTATTCCACCGATGCGGACATCATCAAGGAATTTTACGAAACCGAGTCTGTAAAAATGACCGCTGCAGGCAAAGCCAGATTAAAGGCAGCCCAGGTGGTTGGCGATGTCATTAACCCTGAAACAGGTGAGATTTATGCCGAGAGTGGCGATATACTTACCGAAGAAAAAATTAATGCCATTTCCTTGACGCCTGTTAAAGAAATAGTGATTTTAAAAGCTGCTAAAGATCCTATCATCATGGCATCTTTAAAAGATGATCCTACGAACACTCACGAAGAAGCATTACTAAAAATTTACCAAAGGCTTCGCCCTGGTAATCCACCTCAATTGCAAAAGGCAAAGGAACTTTTTAAAGAAAAGTTCCAAGACCCAAGCCGTTACCGATTGGGTAAAGTTGGTCGATTCAGGCTAAATCGTAAGTTCGATCAAGAAATCCAAGAGTCAGAGATGACTTTGCGTTCCATCGACTTCTTAAACGCAATCAAATATCTTCTTAAATTGCGTGCCAAAGAAGGCTATGCCGATGATATCGATCATCTTGGAAACCGGCGCGTTAGGACAATCGATGAACTTGCAGCAGATGAATTGCGCAAGGGATTCCTTAAGTTAAAGCGTACAGTTCAAGAACGCATGAGCATGCGCGAACAAATGGATATGACTCCAAGGCAGTTGATCAATCCCAAGAGTATTTCTGCAGCAATTGAATACTTCTTTGGCCGAGGTGAACTTAGCCAGGTTGTTGATCAAACCAACCCTCTGTCGCAATTGACCCACGAAAGGCGACTCTCTGCCCTTGGGCCTGGTGGTTTGAATAGAAAAAGGGCGGGCTTCGATGTACGCGATGTTCACATTTCTCACTATGGCAGAATTTGCCCAATTGAGACCCCTGAAGGTACTAATATCGGCCTTATCTCGCACCTCAGTATTTATGCAGGTGTTGATGATTATGGTTTTCTTATTACTCCCTACAGATCCATCAAAAAACGCAAGTTGACCACGGATGTAAAATGGTTGCGCGCAGATGAAGAAGCACTCGCTAATCTTGCCCCTGCGGATGCCCCATCCGATGGCCAGAAAATTACCGAAGAGCGCATCATTGCCCGCCACGAAGGTGACTTCAAACAAGTTGGTGCTGATGAAATTGAATACATCGACATAAGCCCCAAACAAATGGTTGGAGTTTCTGCAGGCCTTATTCCATTCTTGGAACACGACGATGCAAACCGTGCATTGATGGGTTCCAACATGCAAAGGCAAGCTGTGCCTCTTTTAATCACCGAGGCACCTCTTGTTGCCACCGGCCTAGAGAAGGATGTTGCATATAACAGTGGAATGGTTCTCAAATCACCAGTCGATGGTTACATCACTTATGTTGATTCTGATCGAATTATCGTGGGCCACCACAAACTTGCTGAAACGGGTGAAGGTAGTGTTCTTGATCGTGCTCGGGCTCAATCCGGGTATCGCGAATTAATCCTTCGCAAGTTCGTTGGCCTTAATGAACATACCTGCCAAAACCACAAGCCTCTCATTAAATTTGGCCAAAAAGTAAAAAAGGGTGCCGTCCTTGCTGATGGTGCCGCGACTAGTCATGGTGAACTCGCCTTGGGCAGAAATGTACTTGTAGCATTTATGTCTTGGGATGGTTACAACTTTGAAGATGCCATTATTATTAGTGAGAAACTGGTTCAAAATGATACTTATACCAGTATCCACATTGAACATTTTGAAATTGAAATTCGTGAAACCAAACTGGGTAAAGAAGAATTTACCCGTGATATTCCCAATGTATCACCCAAGGCCCTTGCAAACCTTGATGAACATGGTGTGGTTCGTATTGGGACTTACGTTCAGCCAGGTGATATTCTGGTAGGCAAAGTATCTCCCAAGTCCAAGAGTGAACTTACTCCCGAAGAGAAATTGCTTTACGCAATTTTTGGACGCGCTGGCGAAGATGTTAAGAATGACAGTCTTGAAGTTCCATCAGGCATCGAAGGAATTGTTACAGAAACTAAGAGATTCTGTCGCAAATCCAGCATGACTGATGAAGAAAGAAAGAAACTTGACAAAGAAGCCCGTGATGAAGAATCCCATTACAACAAGATGATCATTGAAGAATTTCGTTCAATGCTTACCGAGTTGGGTGGAGTTCTAGACAAAAATCTGGTCAAGGATTTTGCAGGCAAATCATCCACTGACAAGGAAGAAAAAGCCTTGCTTGACCTTGCTCAACACTTCACCATGGATAGACTCGATATTCGCAGTCCAGAGCGCAAAAAAGAATGTGCCGAAGTTTATGGCAGGCATCGCGAACGTTTGAACACATTGTTTGACGAAAAGGATCGCAAGCTTAACATCCTAAAAATGGGTGATGAACTTCCGCCTGGCGTTCAACAAATGGTCAAGGTTTATGTTGCTGCAAAACGACAGATTTCTGTCGGTGATAAAATGGCTGGTCGCCATGGCAACAAAGGTGTTATCTCCAAGATTTTACCTGTAGAAGATATGCCTTACCTTGCTGATGGTACTCCCGTGGATATTCTTTTGAATCCTCTTGGTGTTCCAAGTCGTATGAATGTGGGCCAGATTCTTGAAACCCACCTTGGCTGGGCAGCCTCCAAGCTTGGATTCAAGGCAATTACTCCAGTATTCGATGGGGCAACCGAAGAAGAAATTCGAGATGTCTTGAAAGAATGCGAATTGCCTACCTCTGGCAAAAGCTACCTTTTTGATGGTAGAACAGGTGAACGCTTTGAACAGGCTGTAACCGTCGGTTATATTTATATGCTTAAATTGCATCATCTGGTTGATGACAAAGTGCATGCACGAGCAACTGGCCCCTACTCACTCATTACCCAGCAGCCCCTCGGTGGTAAAGCCCGCTTCGGTGGTCAGCGCTTTGGGGAAATGGAAGTTTGGGCACTTGAAGCTTACGGCGCTGCGTATATCCTTCAAGAACTTCTTACCGTCAAGAGTGACGATGTTGAAGGTAGAACCAAAATCTACGAATCCATGGTTAAAGGTGAAAACACCCTCGAAGCTGGTACACCTGCAAGCTTTGATGTTTTAACTAATGAAATTCGGGGCTTGGCTTTGAACATGCAATTGGAAAAGAAGCGTACATAGTTAATTTCGCCCCAGCTTTGTTTGTAAACTTTGCTGGGGTTTGTGTTATTTATTGAGATTTTCCCTATAGGTCGGCCGGGGTTTTACCGGATTCTTCACTGCGGAGGCGATGCTATCTATGAGCAATGCTAATAATGGCGATAGTTCTTATGATCGTATTAATGATTATGGTGCAGTTCGCATCAGTCTTGCTAGCCCTCATGACATTCGTAATTGGTCATTTGGGGAAGTAAAGAAACCCGAAACCATTAATTATCGAACTTATCGTCCTGAAAGAGATGGTCTCTTTTGTGAACGAATTTTCGGGCCTGAAAAAGATTGGGAATGTTCATGCGGTAAATATCGCGGCATGAAATATAAAGGTATGATTTGCGATCGTTGTGGTGTTAAAGTCGCCCATAGTCGGGTGCGCAGAAAACGCATGGGCCACATCGAGCTTGCTGCCCCTGTTGTTCATATTTGGTTCTTTAAGGCGATGCCTTCCAGGCTAGGAACATTGCTTGACATGAAAACCACCAGCTTGGAAAAGATTATTTACTTCCAAGACTATGTTGTTACCGACCCTGGTGAAACCCCTCTGAAGTCAAGCCAACTCCTGACTGAAGATGAATATCGCAAGAGTCGTGATAATTATGGTGATAGTTTTAAAGCTGAAATGGGCGCTGAAGCTATTCGTAAACTTCTTTCCGGGCTCAACCTTGTCGATCTTTCCATAGATTTGAGAAAACGTCTTGATGTTGAAGAAAAGAAAGATAAGCCTAGCAAACAAAAGCTTAAAGACCTTGTTAAAAGGCTTAAAGTGGTCGAATCGATCCGCGATTCCGGATTAGGTGGGCCACAAAATAAACCTGAGTGGATGGTTCTTGAATGTACCCCGGTAATTCCGCCTGACCTTCGTCCGCTGGTTTTGCTGGATAGCGGCAACTTTGCAACTTCAGACCTTAACGATCTTTATCGCCGTATCATCAATCGCAACAATCGTCTTAAAAAACTGGTAGATCTTAACGCACCTGAAGTGATCATACGCAATGAAAAACGTATGCTTCAGCAGTCGGTAGACTCGCTTTTTGACAACAGTCGTTGCAAACGTCCTGTACTCGGATCGAGCAACAGACCGTTGAAATCCTTAACTGACATGATCAAAGGCAAGCAAGGTCGCTTCCGCGAAAATCTTTTGGGCAAGCGCGTCGACTACTCTGCTCGTTCGGTAATCGTTGTTGGTCCTGAACTCAAATTGCACCAATGTGGTCTGCCCAAGAAGATTGCCTTGGAATTATTCCAGCCGTTCATCATTCGAAGGCTTAAAGAATTGGGCCATGCTGACACAATCAAGTCAGCCAAGAAAATGCTTGAAAGAAAAGATGAACATGTTTGGGATATTCTTGAAGAAGTCATCAAGAATCACCCGGTTCTTTTGAATCGTGCCCCTACCCTGCATCGTATGGGTATTCAGGCTTTTGAACCTGTCCTCATTGAAGGTAATGCCATCCGCATTCATCCTTTGGTTTGTAAAGGTTTCAACGCTGACTTTGACGGCGATCAGATGGCAGTGCATCTGCCCCTTTCAATTGAAGCACAGGTTGAAGCAAGCGTATTGATGATGTCCACCAATAATATTTTCAGCCCTGCAAATGGCCAGCCTATTATCAGTCCTTCCCAAGATATCGTTATGGGTTGTTATTACTTGACTGCAACTCGGGGGGAAATGGGCGAAAGTGGGGAATCAGGCGAGGGTAAAACTTTTGCCAGTGTCAAAGAAGTTTTCACAGCTTTTGATCTGCGAAAAATTGGCATTCATGCCCGCATTCATGTGCGACTTCCCATACACAAAAAGTTTATCTCTGAAATTCGTTTTGAAAAAGACAAAACTAAAGTTGAAGAGCTCCCGAGAAAATCCAATGGTCTTGTAACTACCACTGTTGGGCGCGTTATCTTTAACAACATCCTTGACGATCGCATGGCCTTTTACGACCTTGCTCTTTCAACCAAAAATCTTTCCCGCATCATTGCTGAGTGCTATCAAGCCCTTGGTCGACGCGCTACCATCGAGCTCCTTGATCGTATGAAAGAAATCGGTTTTCGCGAATCCACCCGTTCAGGCCTTTCCTTTGCCACAGACGATCTGCGTACGCCTGATACCAAAGAAAAGATTCTTGTCGAAGCTGAAAAAGATGTCGAAAAGATTCGTAAAAATTACGACAAAGGCAATATTACTGAACGAGAACGCTACAATAACGTTATCGATCTTTGGACTAATGCTAGTAAAGCCATCACCAAGCAGATGATGGAAGACCTTCGCAACGACACCCGTCCTGATGAACAAGGCAAAAAACGTCCTTACCTTAATCCTATTTTCTTGATGGCACACTCCGGCGCACGTGGTGGTATCGAACAGATCCGCCAACTTGCAGGGATGCGAGGCCTGATGGCAAAACCTAATGGCACCATCATCGAAACCCCGATCAAGGCGAATTTCAAGGAAGGTCTTTCCGTTCTTGAATACTTCAGTTCAACCCATGGTGCTCGTAAAGGCTTGGCAGATACCGCTCTTAAGACCGCAGATTCAGGTTACCTAACCAGAAAACTTGCTGATGTGGCCCAAAATGTGGTTATAACAATGCATGATTGTGCCACTTCCTCGGGTATTGATAAATCTGCTATCCTGAAAGGTGAGGAAACTGAGCGCTCTCTTGCAGAAACGATTCGGGGTAGGGTCAGCAGGGTAACCATTACCAACCCTGTTACAGGTGAAACGATCGTCGAAGAAAACGATATGATTTCAAGTGAAGCTGCTCAAAAACTTGAACTTTATGGCATCGACAAAATTACTGTTCGAAGCCCCATGACCTGTCTTGCTCCTTTGGGCATTTGCAGACTTTGCTACGGCATGGATCTTTCAACTGGCTCACTTGTTGAAGAAGGTATGGCTGTTGGTATCATTGCTGCCCAATCGATCGGTGAACCTGGTACCCAACTTACCATGCGTACCTTCCACATTGGTGGGGTTGTGAAACGCGAAGTAGGTGAAAGCGAACACAAGGCCAAAAAGGGTGGCACTGTCAGCTACGAACGCCTTGACATCGTCATCAACGACAAGAAAGAAAAGATTGCCCTTACCCGAAATGGTGAAATTAAAATTCTTGGGCCCAAAGACAAAGTCCTTGAAACCTATGCTGTTCCAAACGGCTCGGTTCTCTTTGTTGAAAAAGGACAGCAGGTTGCTCCAGGCCAAATCCTTTGCAAATGGGATCCACATATTATTCCGATTATTGCTGACCGTGGTGGAAAAATTACTTTCGACGATATCGTTGAGGGCGAAACTTTCCGTAAAGAAAGTGATGAAGTCACCGGTGCAGAACGCTGGGTTATTATGGAACATAAAGGCGAGCTTCATCCACAGGTCTTTATTAATGATGAGCGTGGCCAAAAACTAATGTTTTATTACATGCCTGAAAAAGCGGTCCTCGAGGTTCGTGAAGGCCAGGTGGTTTCTGCAGGGGCACTCCTTGCTAAAACTCCTCGTGAAGTTTCTGGTACACAGGATATTACTGGTGGTCTTCCTCGCGTTACTGAAATCTTTGAAGCTAGGCGCCCTCGAGATCCTGCCGTTATGGCCGAAGTCGCTGGGGTTATCGAAATTGGCGATAAACGTCGTGGCAAACGAACCATCTGGGTTATTCCAGTTGACGATCATGGCAAACCTTCTGGTACCAAGATAGAGCATCTTGTTCCACCAGGAAAACATCTTCGAGTTCATGCTGGTGATAGGGTTCGCGAAGGTGATGCCTTGGTTCAAGGTCCTCTTGCTCCTCATGATATTCTTCGTATCAGTGGCACCGAGGCTGCGCAGGCTTATCTGGTACGTGAGATTCAAGCTGTTTATCGAACTCAACGTGTTGATATCGATGATAAACATATTGAAATCATCGTTTCCCAAATGCTTCGCAAAGTCAAAGTTGAAAAAATGGGTGATACTGGATTGCTACCCGGGTCCGTCATCGATCGTTTTGCTTTCCAGCATGTCAACCAACGACTTCGTGAATGCGTTAAGATCAAAAAAGTTGGTGACTCAAAGTTTGAAGAAGGCAGAATCATCGCCAAGGATGTCTTTGAAGAAGAGCGAGCCCTACTCGAAGCAGAGGACAAAGTTCTTCCGACCTTCACCAAACCTGAACCGGCTACTTGTAGCGTCCAGCTACTTGGTATCACCAAGGCATCGGTTCAATCCGATAGCTTTATATCTGCAGCCTCCTTCCAAGAAACCACCAAGGTTCTTACCGAAGCAGCATTGGCTGGTAAGGTTGATTACCTCGTTGGACTTAAAGAAAATGTAATTCTTGGTCACTTAGTTCCCGCTGGTACTGGGTTTAGTGATCATCAAAATTCAGAAGTTAAGATCAATTCTCCCTATGTTGATGAAAGCTCAGGAAACATCCTAGGCAAATCAGACGACAAAGAGGCGCTCTTAACCAACTAGTATGTATAGACTTAGGTGTTTTCTGTTGATTCCTAAAAACACCTGATTGAAGCAGTTACTTGACCTTGTGTAGATATGTTCCTAATTTAAATGTTTACAGATACTGCGCTCCTTGGGTTCTTTATCTGTGTAACAGAAACTCTTGTTGTGGTTTGATACTATGCCAACGATTAATCAATTAGTACGGAAGTCCAGAGTTCAACAATATAGCAAACCCAAGCATCCTGCGATGCAAGGTTGCCCTCATAAAAAGGGTGTTTGCCTACAGGTAAAAACCATGACCCCTAAGAAGCCTAACTCTGCGCTTCGTAAGGTCGCTCGTGTTCGTCTGTCTAATCAGATCGAAATTACAGCATACATCCCTGGAGAAGGTCACAATCTCCAAGAACACTCGATTGTTCTTGTGCGTGGCGGACGTGTTCGCGACTTGCCCGGGGTTCGATACCATATTGTTCGTGGTGTACTCGATTCACAAGGTGTATCTGATCGTAAACAAGCTCGTTCCAAGTATGGTACGAAGCGCGAATCCAAGTAATCATTCCTCCTGATCCAATTACAAAGGTAAGAAGAATATCATGGGAAAAAGGACTGCTAGCGCCGACACTCTTAAACCTGATCCAGTTTATAATTCTAAGCTGGTCAGTAAATTTATCAATTGCGTCATGACTTCTGGAAAGAAGCAGACTGCTTCTCGCATTTTCTATGATGCGATGGCACAAATCAAAAAGCGTATTCCTGACATGGACCCACTCGAAGTTTTCACCCAAGCTGTGGAACATGTTAAGCCAACTGTTGAAGTTCGTAGCAAACGGGTTGGCGGCGCAACTTACCAAGTTCCTATGCAAGTCAATCGTTCAAGGCAACAAAGCCTTTCGATTCGCTGGATAGTTGGTGCTGCTCGCGATAAAGTTGGCCGCCCGATGTACCTGCGTTTGGCTGATGAACTTATTGCCGGCTTTCGTCGTGAGGGCGAAGCCATGTCCAAACGCGAAAATACCATCAAGATGGCTGATGCTAACAAAGCATTTGCTCATTTTGCCTGGTAATTTTTCCAGACTTTTTAATCACCGGGCCTTCTGGACTTCATTCCAGCGGGCCTTTTTTATTTAATCCACCAATGCCCCCAATATTTCTTGAGTTTTCCAATGGCTAATGAAAAAATCCCTCTCTCCAACTTTCGTAACATTGGTATCATTGCTCACATCGATGCAGGCAAAACAACAACAACTGAGCATGTTCTTTATAACGCAGGCGTTGTTCACAGGTTAGGGGCGGTTGATTCAGGCAATACGACCACGGATTATGATGAAGAAGAACAGGAACGCGGAATCACTATTTATAGCGCTTGCATTCCATTTCAATGGCGCGAAACAAGAATCAACTTGATCGACACCCCAGGCCATGTTGATTTCACTGCCGAAGTTGAACGCAGCTTAAGAGTTCTAGACGGATGTGTAGTAGTCTTTGATGCACAAAAAGGCGTGGAAGCACAATCCGAAACAGTCTGGAGGCAGGCTGATAAATACGAGGTTCCAAGATTGGTTTTTATCAACAAAATGGATGTGGTTGGCGCAAACTTCGAAAACGCTATCACAGAAATCACTTCCCGCCTCGAAGCTAAACCAGTACCAATCATAATTCCAATGGGAAGCGGATCTATTAAAGACAGTGATAATCCTTTTCATGGAATAATTGACCTTGTCGAAATGAAAGCCTTGGAGTTCGACCCGACCAATCAAGGCAAAACCGTAAGAGTTTTTGATATCCCTGAAAATTACCAAGACTACGCCAACTCTTGGCGCGAAAACCTTATCGACAAGATTAGTGCGATAGATACTAACGACCGCATAGCGACTTTCTATCTCGAAGGGGCAGAGATACCACCAAATTTGATTCGTGAAGTATTACGTGAAGGAACCATCAAAAGAATCATTCAGCCAGTACTCTGTGGCAGCGGTCGTGAACACATCGGAATTCAACCTTTACTTGATGGCGTCAGTTGGTACCTGCCCAGTCCACTAGACAGACCGCCCGTAACTGGAATCAATCCCAAAAAAAAAGACAAGGAGGAAAAGCGCAACTCCGACACTAAAGATCCTTTTTGTGGCCTTGTTTTCAAAATCACATCTGATGCGCATGGCGAACTCTTTTTTGTGCGCATTTATTCTGGTATCTTAAAAGTAGGCAGCAGGGTACTTAACACTGGAAGAGATGTAAAAGAGTTTGTTGGAAAAATCTACCACACTGCAGCAGACCCAGCAAGCAGAACGGAATTAACCGAGGCCTTCGCTGGAGACATAGTTGCTGTGGTTGGCATGAAAGAAGCAATTACTGGCGATACTATTTGCGATCCTTTACATCCTGTTTTGCTGGAAAAAATTAAATTCGCTGAAGCTGTCGTAAGCCGCTCGATTGAACCAGAATCTTCTGCAGACAAACAAAAGTTGATAGACACCCTTAATATTTTGCGTAAAGAAGACCCGACTTTTTCTGTCAAAATCGATCCAGAAACGGGTCAAACCCTGATGAGTGGCATGGGGATGCTGCATTTAGAAATTAAACAGCATAGGATGGAGCGCGATTTTCGGCTGAAAGTTCGCGCAGGAAAACCGAGAGTAAGCTATCGCGAAACACTTAAAAAAGCTTTGAAGGTGGAAGGTGAGTGCATCAGACAATCTGGTGCGGCAGGGCTTTTTGCCAAACTCTTGGTAGAGTTTTCTCCTTACCCACCAACAAATGATAAAAACGAAGAAAACATCAAAGTTTCGCACAAACTTAAACCCGATGATTTAACCCAAGTCTTACTCAATGCTGCGGAACAGGGCATTAAACTTGGCCTCCAATCAGGAGAACTTGGCTACCCGGTAATGAATGTACAAGCAATTATTACTGCTGCAAAAATGGACGAACAACTTTCTACCGAGGTTGCTTTTCAATCCGCAGGCGCTGATGCAGTTCAAAAAGCCTTAAAAGACAACATGATTTTATTAGAACCTGTTATGAAACTGGAGGTAACTCTCCCAGAAGAGTATTTGGGACCTATCACCGCTGATTTAAATGCTAGGCGGGCCGAAATTCGCGAATTACACATTCGTGGCAAAATGAGGGTCATTGAAGCTATAGTTCCAATGGCTAAACTATTCGATTATGCAGATAAATTACGAAGTTTAAGTCAGGGCCGGGCTTCTTCCACCATGGAACCATACTCTTATTCCCCTGCTCCGAACGAAGTTCTAAAAAATATGCTTAATCCTTTCGCTTTTTAACCTTTAAATAGGCTATGCTTTTAGCATAATTGATGTTTTTCTTTTCTTTGTTGTTGAAAAGAACGAATTATTCCTTATTTTATGTGTTTGGATGCTTTGCACTTATATTTTAGTGAATCTTGACAGTCGGTTCCTAAGTGCATATTCTTACTGTTTCCCTTTATATCGGGAATTTTGAAGTAATCGTGAGGAGCGGAACGGTGGCTAGCAGTAAAGAAAAAATCAGAATTCGGATGGAAGCATATGACCACGAAGTTTTGGACAGAACTGCCCAAGAAATCGTCTTAATTGCAGAACAATCCGGCGCTATCGTTAATGGCCCAATTCCACTGCCTACACGCGTGGAACGATACACAGTGTTGCGAAGCCCGCACATTGACCGGAAATCAAGAGAACAGTTTGAAATAAGAACTCACAAACGATTAATTGAGATTCTTCAACCTCAAGGCAAAACTATCGAAGCCCTTAACAAAGGCCTCAGTTTGCCACCAGGTGTAGATATCAAAATCCGAGTGATGGCAGGTGCTACAAAATAATTTTGGTGATTACTTCCTTCCAGAACTAAAGGCATTAAGCCCCTGGAGTGATTAACCCTCAGATTTATACTAGGTTTGCTTGGATATTTTAAGTTTCTGGCAGCCGATTTGTGCCGAAAGCTGTATTATTTGTAATAATGATTAATCTTTAAGTATCGATTGATCAGGGCGATTAAACAGGCGGGATGGAAATGTTAACAGTAAATGTCTTCAATAAAAAAGGCGAGCAAGTTGGTAGCGAAAGCATCAACCCTGCTGATTTTGGTGGCGAAGTAAAAAAGCAACTTCTTCACGATGTCGTGCTAATGCACCTTGCCAACCAACGAGCAGGAACCCATAGCACTCTCCGCAGAGGTGAAGTCGCAGGTAGTACAAAAAAACTGTTTCGTCAAAAAGGAACAGGTAATGCCCGAGTTGGTAACAAACGAACCAACAAACGCCGCGGTGGTGGTACCGCCAAAGGCCCAAAACCAAGAGATTATGAATACCATCTTCCTAAAAAAGCAGTGCGTGCCGCAACTAGAATGGCGTTATTGAGCAAGTTTCAAGATAATGAAGCGCTTATTATTGATGATTTGACACTTTCTGAAATCAAGACCAAAGGGGTTTTAACTATTCTTAAGGCCCTTAAGCTTGATGAAACAACCTGCTTGCTTGGAATTTCCGGTATTAACAAGAACCTATATCTTTCTGCAAGAAATCTGCCTGGAGTTAAGGTCCTGCCAGCCGCTGAATTAAATGCTTATACGGTTTTACGACAAAAGCGTTTGGTTCTAACCAAGGAAGCCTTGGAAGAACTCAAAAAGAAAAAAGCTAACTAGTTTACCGATTATGAGATTAGGATAAAAAGCAATGAATACTTCAATGCACAGTAGAAGAACAAAAGCTGGTGGCCCAAAACTTGATGCCCACCAAATTGTAATTCGTCCTTTGATTACTGAAAAAGGAACTCATCAGTCCACCCATAAGGCAGCTTATCCTTTTGAAGTAAATCCTTGGTCCACAAAAGATGAAATCAAGTCCGCCATAGAAGAGCTTTTCAATGTAAAAGTGGCTAGAGTGCGAACTGCAAATCGCTTGGGAAAAAATAAGAGGTTTAAAAATAGGATCGGGAAACTGTCAAACTGGAAAAAGGCAATTGTGACCCTTAAACCAGATAGTCCCAAGATTGAATTATTCTAAATACTGTTTTATTGATTTTGTTGATACTGAGGTGAGAGATGGCAATTAGACAATATAAACCGGTTACTCCCGGCCGTAGACAAGGCAGTGTCAGCGACTTCGCTGAAATTACTGACCGAAAGCGAAAGCCCGAGAAAAGCCTTTTGGTTCCTAAAAAGAAAACTGGGGGCCGGAATAACCAAGGGGTTACTTGCACCAGGTTCCGTGGGGGTGGTCATAAGCAAAAATATCGTATTATCGATTTCAAACGCATTAGGGATGGTGTTGAAGCGACGGTTGTTTCTATTGAATACGATCCAAACCGTAGTTCGCGAATTGCTTTACTTGAATATCAAGGTGGTGAAAAGACTTATATTCTTGCACCAGAAGGATTAACAGCAGGCGAAAAGGTAATTAGTGGCGAAGATGTTGAGCCAAAAGTTGGCAATTGTATGCCACTTAAGAAAATACCCTTGGGTTTGACTGTTCATAATATCGAGCTACAACCTGGCCATGGTGGTCAGGTTTGTAGAAGTGCGGGAACCAAAGCTACACTTACAGCTCGTGAAGGAAAATGGGCTCAGATTACTTTACCTTCCGGTGAGGTTCGAAGAGTAAGTTCTGATTGCAGAGCAACCATTGGGATAATTGGAAATAGCGACCATATGAATGTCAGCTTGGGAAAAGCTGGGCGTGCAAGATGGATGGGTCGTAGGCCCCACAACCGTGGAACCTCAATGAATCCTGTTGATCATCCAATGGGTGGTGGTGAAGGTAGGACAGGTGGTGGTAGAAATCCTTGCGGGCCTACTGGCATACTTGCCAAGGGTGGAAAAACCAGGCAGAAACGAAAACCGTCCAATTCTTCCATCGTTAGACGAAGAAGACCTGGGCCTCGTAATGCTGGTTCGTAATTATAACTGGTCAGAGTCAAAAGTTACACTACATTATGTAGATAGGGATTTTTTGGAGCGAATTCGAGCATGAGTCGATCATTAAAAAAAGGGCCACACGTCGATGAAAGACTTTTTACCAAAGTAGAAAAGTCTATCAAAACCAATAATCGTGAACCTATTAAAACATGGTCTCGAGATTGCACCATAATTCCTGAATTTGTTGGGGCTACTTTTCTTGTTCATAATGGGAAATTTTTCCTCAAAGTTTATGTGACTGAAGATATGGTAGGACATAAACTTGGTGAGTTTTCTCCAACAAGAACTTTTAGAGGCCATAGTGGCGGTAAAGCCAAAGCGTAGTTGTTTAAAATACCCCGGGGTGGAGCAGAGGTAGCTCGCCAGGCTCATAACCTGGAGGTCATAGGTTCAAATCCTGTCCCCGGAATTATTAATAGTGTTCAAGTAAGTTTTAGAGGTGGGTAATGCAGTATAAGGCTAAACACAAATATGCAGATATGTCGCCTAGGAAAATCAGGCCGTTTGCTACCCTTATTCGAGGCAGAACTGCTGAAGAAGCACTCGAGTTACTTAGGTTTGTTCACAACCGTAGTGCAAGATTACTTGAACAAGTAGTCAAAAGTGCCTTGGGTAATGCTGAATTTCGTGGCGCTCGAGATATCGAAGAACTGATTGTGAGCGAATCTCGTGTAGATGGCGGTCCTATCATGAAGCGAATTATGCCTCGTGCTCGCGGGACAGCTTACCCAATTAAAAGAAGAATTGCACATATTCACGTTACGCTTTCCGATGGACAAGCAGAACCGGCCGAATAATTTTGCTATTTGTTAATTTCATTGTGACTTTGGTTATTAGTCTTAAGGATTAGTTAAAATGGGACAAAAAGTAAGACCAACAGGATTTAGAACAGGTATTTTTCTTCCTTGGCAGAGCACTTGGTTCGCCGGCAAGAAAGATTTCGCTGAACTCCTGTTTGAAGACCAAAAAATCAGGAAGTTTATCCATGGCCGTTACAAAGCCTCTGGGATTTCCAAAATCAAAATAGAGCGAACTAGAGAAAAAGTGGTTGTTGTTATTCTTACTTCTAAAGTTGGTGTGATCATTGGTAAAAAAGGTCAGGAAGTTGAAAAGTTAACTAAAGATCTTGAAACCCTTTGTCACCGCCATATTGAAGTTAAAACCGTAGAAATAGCAAAACCTGAAGTTGATCCTCAACTTGTTGCTCAAGAAATTGCAGAACAATTGGCAAAGCGTGCAAGTTTTAGAAGAGTTACCAAGCGTGCCCTGGAAACAACAATGGAAGCTGGTGCCAAAGGTATCAAAGTCCAACTTTCCGGTCGTCTTGGTGGAGCTGAAATGGCAAGGACTGAAGGTGCAATGGCTGGTAGCGTTCCACTTTCAACTTTGCGTGCAAAGGTCGAGTTCGGCTTTACCGAAGCCGTTACTGGACAAGGTAATTTAGGCGTTAAAGTTTGGATTAATAACGGTGATTTCCTGACTGAGGAGACTATCGATGGCCCTGATGCCAAAGCGAGTAAAGTTTCGAAAAAGCCAACGCGGCAAAATAAAAGGTAATGCCCATCGGGGTAATACCGTAAGCTATGGTGAATACGGCTTACAGTCGATGGATTCTGGTTGGCTTTCTGCACAAGCGATAGAAGCAGGTCGTATTACGGCCTCGCATGCTATACATGGTGAAGGAAAGTTGTTTATTAGAGTTTTCCCTAATAAATCCATTACCTCCATCCCTGCTGAAACCCGTATGGGTAAAGGCAAGGGTGAGCCAGAATACTGGGCTGCAGTCGTAAAATCAGGTATGATTTTATATGAAATAGGTGGACTTCCTGAAGCCATCGCAAAGGATGCTTTAAGCAAGGTTGCTTACAAGATGCCTTTCCGTTGCAGACTCGTTTCAAGAAGACCAAGTATTGGATAATTATCAGGTTACTCCTGATTGCCGAGGTAAATAATTATGAAATCAGTAGATTACAAAGGGATGAGTGACGAGCAGCTTGAGCTGTCATTGAAAGACTTGGTGAAAAATCTTTTTCACCTCAGATTTCAGTCAGCCACGGATCGCCTCGAAACTCCTAGTGAGATTCGAAAAGCTAAAAAAGAGATCGCAAGGGTTAAAACTTTTCAAAGAGAGCGCGCAATTCTTAAAGAGCGTGCTGTAAGTTCAGGGAGTAAGTAGCAAATGGTGGAGGCTCAAAATACCCGTGGTCGCAGGCGTGTTATTGTTGGTGTTGTCACCAGCGATAAGCGTAATAAAACCCGCACGGTGGTAATTCCTCGCTTGGTTAAACATCCCAAGTATGGAAAATATATTCGTAGAAGTACCACATGCCATGTTCACGATGAAAACAATGAATCACACATAGGTGACACTGTTGAGATCGTAGAATCAAGACCATTTTCGAAAACCAAGTTTTGGCGGTTGTCGAGTATTGTTAAAAAGGCTCTTTCAGCATCTCCGAGTGTTAAGGATATTGCTCAGCCGGTTTAAACCAAGCATAATAGGACTTATTCTATTATTTAACTCAGAAAATATTGGGTATCTTATGATTCAGATGTACAGTTACTTGGATGTTGCGGATAATACCGGTGCAAAAGAATGCATGTGTATTAAAGTATTAGGTGGAACTAAACGCCGGTCCGCAGGTTTAGGCGATGTCATCGTATGTAGCGTCAAAAAAGCCATTCCTGGTGGTGAAGTAAAGCCAGGTGAAGTGGTGAAAGCAGTGATTGTTCGGGTAAAAAAAACCACTCGAAGACCAGATGGCAGTTATGTAAGGTTTGACAGAAACGCCCTGGTTTTGGTTGATGCAGATATGAATCCTCGTGGAACTCGTATATTCGGGGCTGTAGCTCGAGAATTACGTGACTGTGGCTTTGGTAAAATTGTTAGCCTTGCTTCCGAAGTTGTATAGCTTCCTCCTTTAAGATTTGCTGAAGAAGAGATTAAGTCATGCATGTAAAAAAAGATGATCTTGTTGAAGTGATTTCAGGCGACGACGCTGCGAAAGGTCGTGCTCAAAAGGTTTTGCGCGTAATAACTTCAAAGAATCGTGTTGTGATTGAAGGTGTTAATCGTGTTTATAAACATGTTAAACCTAATAGATTGAATCCCCAGGGTGGGAGGCTTTCTGTTGAGGCTCCAATAGATGCTTCAAATGTATTGTTATTCTGTCCAACTTGCAAAAAAGGGATTCGCTACAGTCGTAAGATTTCTGCAGATGGTAGAAAATTCCGTGAATGCAAAAAGTGTAAATCTGATTTAGGTACGATTTCCAAGGCCAAATAGAATTATAATCCTTTGATTGGTAATTTTTAATTTATGTTTTTGGGCTAAAGCCCGGTGAGTGAAATATGGCAAGGTTACTAGAACGATATCATAAAGAAATAGTTCCTCAGATTTCCAAGAAACTTGGCAGGACTAATATTTTTAGCCTACCAAGGCTTTCCAAAATCGTTATCAATATGGGTGTAGGAAAAGCTTTGCAAGATAAATCCAGAATGGAACAATCTGCAGATCAGCTTGCGCAAATTGCTGGCCAGCGTCCTCAGATTACAAAAGCTAAATTAGCTGTTAGCGGTTTTCGCTTGCGTGAAGGTAATGCCATCGGTTGCAGGGTAACCCTGCGTGGTAAAAGAATGTATGAATTTCTTGACCGGTTGGTAAGCATGGCTCTTCCTCGTATTCGCGATTTTCGTGGGTTAAACCCCAAGAGTTTCGATGGACAGGGTAATTACAGTATGGGTATTGCTGAACAAGGTGTATTCCCAGAACTCGATCCGGACAAATTAAATTTTGTCCAGGGTATGGATATAACCTTTGTTACAACTACTAAAAGTGATGAAGAGGCGCGTGACCTGCTTCGGGCTTTTGGTATGCCCTTCAAAGAATAATTACGGGAAAAAGAAAACATGGCAACGGACGCAAAATTAGCTCGGTTTCGCAGAGATATGGCGAAACTGGACAAAAACAAAAAAGACCCCAAAAATCATCCTATGCTTCCTAGGGAAAAGATTCGGGTTAGGCTTCGTTGTAAAATTTGTGGCCGACCTAAAGCAGTTTATCGTAAATTTGGTATTTGTAGGATTTGCTTTAGAAATCTTGCATGTGATGGTTTAATTCCTGGCGTAACCAAGGCTAGCTGGTAAGGTACTCCTAAAATGATGACAGATCCGATTTCTGATATGCTCACTCGAATTCGTAATGCCAATCGTATTGAGCGTCCTCTTGTGGATATGGATTCCACCAATTTTAAAATCAATGTTGCTAAAGTTCTTAAGGATGAGGGTTTTATTGTTGATTACCAGGTAGGTACTTTGCAAAAAGATGCCCATGGTGCAAAAGTATTGCATCCTGAGACCGATCTAAGCAAATCACACCTTATTCTTCGGGTTTTTCTCAAATATGGCCCTGAAGGTGAAAAAGTAATCAGGCATATTGAAAGAAGTAGTAAACCTGGGCGGAGATTTTATTGCAGAAGCAACCAGTTAAGGCCGGTCCTTGATGGATTGGGGATCAGTGTGCTGTCAACCAGCCAAGGCGTTATGAGTGATCGTGTAGCCCGCGTCAAGAAATTGGGCGGCGAAATGATTTGTAAGGTTTGGTAAACTAAGGGATCTTCCCATGTCGAAAATTGGTAAAAAATTAATTGTAGTCCCAGCAACTATCAAAGTTAAAATTGATGGTGGCAAACTTTTCTTGGAGGGGCCCAAGGGAAAGCTTGATTTGGTTCCTCACCAGAATATCAAAATAAGCTTTAACGATGCAGCTAAAACCATTCATGTTGAACGCATTAATGATGAGCGTATAAGTAAGTCTGTTCACGGTCTTACCCGTACATTGATTGCTAACATGGTGGAAGGTGTTCTTAAGGGCTTTGAAAAAAGACTTAGAATCGAAGGTATTGGTTATCAAGCAAAAATGGATAAGAAAGCTGTGGAGCTTACTGTTGGTTTTGCCAATAAAATCAAGGTTCAACCTCCTGAAGGTGTAACTGTTGAGGTCCCAGAACCAACAGTTGTTCTTGTGAAAGGTGCGGACAAACAAATGGTTGGTCAGTTTGCTGCTGATGTCCGGGCAGTTCGTCCCCCTGAACCTTACAAGGGCAAGGGTATTCGTTACGATTATGAAGTAGTACGTCGCAAAGAAGGTAAAGCCTTCGGTAGCGGTGGTTAAGGTTGGAAGATAAAAAATGAGCGAACAAAAGCTAAAAGAATCTAGAAGAATCCGCAGGCAAAATCACGTTCGAAGGACTGTGGTTGGATCTGCGACAAGGCCAAGGCTTACTGTGTTTCGAAGCTCGAAACACATCTATGCACAGCTAATTGATGACAACAACGGTTGTACCCTTGCATCAGCAAGTAGCAACAGTCCGGAAGTGAAAAAGGCATTACCCTATGGTGGTAATGTTCTAGCTGCTAAAGCCGTTGGCAAACGAATTGCTGATGCTGCTAAAGCTAAAGGCATTTTGAAAGTGGCTTTTGATCGTGGCTATTATCGTTATCATGGCAGGATTAAAGCGCTTGCTGATGCTGCTCGTGAAGGTGGTTTGCAGTTTTAATTTTCATCCAGATAGTTTTCCCATAACAGGTATTTAGAGATCATGGCAAAAGATCGGGAACCAAAACAAGAAGAACTTCAAGACCGCGTGATTAAAATCCGCAGGTCTGCAACAGTGGTCAAAGGTGGCCGTCGTTTTAGCTTCAACGCATTAGTCGTTGTAGGCGATATGCGTGGCAGAGTTGCTGTGGGCTACGGCAAAGCCAAGGAAGTACCTCCCGCCGTAGAGAAAGCAACCAAAGATGCTCAGGGAGCAATTAAAAGATCAAGAAGAGTATCCCTCCGTGGTGATACAATTCCCCATCGTGTGATTGGTCGCTTTGGTGCCAGCCGTGTAATTATGGTTCCTGCAGGACCTGGTACTGGTGTTAAAGCTGGTGCTGGTGTTCGAGATGTACTTGAAGTTTGTGGTGTTAAAAACATACTTACGAAAGTACATGGTAGTACAAACCCAATCAATCTCGTTAAAGCAACAATTGAAGGCTTGCAACAACTTCGATCACGTTCTGAAGTTGCAATGCTTCGTGGAGTTACCCTCTAATGGATCTGACACAAGTACACAAAGGCGTAAGTAAGCTTAAAACTAAAAAGCGCGTAGGTCGTGGTGTTGGTAGCGGTCATGGAAAAACTGCATCCCGTGGCCATAAAGGCCAATGGGCAAGTGCAGGCGCTGACAAGCCAATTGCTGTGTTCGAAGGTGGACAAATGCAATTGTTCCGCAGGATACCAAAGCGTGGCTTCAGCCATGGCATGTGGGACAAAAAATTTCATGTTGTTAACTTGGGAGCGATTGATGCCCATTTTAATAACGGAGATACTGTTGATCCTGAATCAGTAAAGAAAAAAGGTTTGGCAAACGGTCCTTCAGATGGTATTCGAATTCTTGCAAAAGGCGAACTTTCAAAGAAGCTTACCGTTCGGGCCCACCATGTTTCCAAATCTGCAATGGAAAAGATTATCGCCAAGGGTGGCGTTGTTGAGATTATTCCACCACCCGCGAAGCCTGTAAGAAATAAAATGGGAACCAAGTCTTAGTTTTAAGACCTTGGTTTCTTTATTTTTTGTTTCTTTCATGCGGCTGAAGATTACCGTTCTGGGAATAGATTAAGGGTAATCCGGATTGTTCTCAATTGGCAATCTGCGGTAAACCCCACTGCAGGAGCCAAAGTATGGGTAAATTTAGTGCTATTTTAGCTATTCCGGAATTACGGAATAAAATCCTTATAACACTTTTATTTCTCGCCGTCTACAGGGTTGGTTATTCCATTCCTCTTCCTTTTGTTGATCAAAGCTTAATGAACCGAAACGTCGGTCAAGGTGGCCCATTGGGCGACATTCTTGGATATGTTTCTTTGTTCAGCGGTGGCGACTTAAGTAATGCGACTCTTTTTGGTTTGGGCATTATGCCCTACATTTCTGCATCAATTATTTTCCAATTGCTTGGTGCTGTTTATCCTCCTTTGGAAAAGCTTCAAAAAGAAGGAGAATCTGGTCGCAAAAAAATCAATAACTATACACGTTGGGCGACTGTTGTAATCTGTTTCTTTCAGGCATTTATGTATGTTCAATTTATTATGCAACCATCCTCCAGGGGTGGGCAAGGTTTTGCTTTGACTCAACCAGTAGATTACAATGTTGGGTTTTACTGGATCACCATGGTCCTTATGATGACAACCGGCACAATGTTCCTTATGTGGATGGGAGAGCAAATTGATGAATACGGAATTGGTAACGGTATCAGTTTGATCATCATGGCTGGTATTGTTGCAAGAATTCCCGCTGCAACGGCTTCATTACTTTTCGAAAACGGTAAGTTCAAAGAATCTATTTTTACGCTTGGTGGCGGTTCCAGCCAAGACATCAGCTTTGAAAAACTCGTTGTATTAATACTTCTTTTTGTAGTTGTAGTGGTTGCAGTAATTGCAATTACAAAAGCCCAAAGAAGAATACCAACACAATCAGCAAAACATGTACGCGGTCGAAAAGTGTTTGGTGGGACCAGGCAGTTCTTACCTTTAAAGGTAAATCAAGCCGGTGTTATGCCGGTGATTTTTGCAAGCAGCTTGCTTATACTTCCCTACTTTGTATTCAACTTTATTTCTAGTGCCACAGAGTGGAGCTGGGCTATTGCCCTTAAAGATACATTTGAAAGGCAAGGCTGGGCATACACTGTTCTATTTGTTGTGATGATTTATATTTTCTGCTACTTCTGGACTGCAATTATTTTTAACCCCAAGGATGTTGCAAATAATTTGAAAGACTTTGGTAGTTTTATTCCCGGTTACAGGCCAGGAAAGCGAACCGCTGAATATCTTGAAAAAGTTATGATGAGAATAACTTATGTAGGTGCAGCTTTTCTAGCTATTATCGCAGTCATCCCGACATTAATCACCAGTACAATGGATGTCAGACAAGAAGTTGCAAGTTTTTATGGTGGCACCGGGTTGCTTATTGTAGTTAGCGTTGCCTTGGATTTAGTTCAAAAAATAAATAGTCATCTTGTGATGCGAAACTATCCTGGACTAACAGAAGATTAGTTTTTTTACCTGGCCGTCGTTCTGCGTTATATTTTATTTTGTTGATTTGTTTTGGTTTTTAAAACTTGAATTAGGTGCTTGTTTTTACCAAGATCCTGCCTTAGAACGGTTGTTCAATGCGAATAATTTTAGTAGGTCCTCCTGGATGCGGAAAAGGTACCCAAGCTAAACTTCTTTCAAAAAGAATGAAAGTTGAGCATATTGGTACTGGCGATCTGCTTAGGGAAGCCATTAGAAATGAAACTTCAGTTGGCCTCCGTGCCAAGCCTTACGTTGAGGTTGGTAATCTTGTTCCAGATGAACTCGTCAATGATCTTGTTAGCGAACGCTTCCAAAGGGAAGACCGCCCTAAAAGTTTTATTCTTGATGGCTATCCCAGAACCCTAATGCAAGCAAAATCTTTAGACAAAGTACTAGCCTCACACGGTCTACCTCTTACCGAGGTTATATTGCTTGATGTCTGTGATACAGAAATTGTGAAAAGAGTGACTGGTAGATGGAGTTGCCCCAAATTAGGTTGTAAAGCAACATTTCATACCCTTAGTAATCCAAGTAAAGTTCCAGGGGTTTGCGATGATTGTCAAACGGTATTAGTCCAGCGCGAAGATGACCATGTTGAAACGGTAAAATCAAGGCTCACTGTTTATCACAAAGATACAGTTCCCTTGTTGCCATATTATGAGCAATATGGCCTGCTTAAAAAAGTCCATGGAACTGGAGACATCGAACAAATCTATAAATCCATGGTAAATGAATTAAGCATTTGAGGACCAATGTTGCGGAATCTTTTTGCAAACAGGCCTGAGTTAAAATCACCTCGCGAAATCGGGCTTATGCGCGAAGCGGGGAAATTGGTTGCTGCCGCCCTGAAAATGTGCAAAGGAATGGCAAAACCTGGTGTTATAACTTCGGATATTGATAAAGCAGTTGAAGATTTTTACAAGCAAAACAATGCTCAATCGCTGTTTAAAGGTTATCCAGGTAAAGTCCCCTTCCCCGCAGTTACTTGCATTTCCATCAATGAGCAGGTGGTCCATGGAATTCCCGGGGGGAAAATCATCCGCGATGGTGACATTCTTAAAATAGATACTGCTTGCAAACTAAATGGGTGGTGCGCAGACGCTGCTATCTCGATTCCAATAGGGACAGTAAGTGACGAAAAAAAAAGACTTATTGAAGTAGGTGAACAAGTCTTAAATATTGCTATTCGAGAGTTATCCCGTTGCAAATGGTGGACTGAAGTTGCAACAAAAATGCAAAAAGCAGCAGAGGATGCGGGATTTAGTGTTGTAACTCAATATGTGGGGCACGGAATAGGAAAATTAATGCACGAACATCCTCAAGTGCCAAACTATGTTAACAGAGAAGTTAAAAAGCAAGATTTTAAATTGGAAGAAGGCTTGGTGCTTGCTGTAGAACCCATGATAAACATGGGAAAAGCTGAAACAGAAGTCCTAAGGGACTTCTGGACTGTTGTCACTAGGGATGGATTGCCAAGTGTTCACGTTGAACATACTTTGGCATTAACGAAGGATGGGGTTTTTGTATTAACCGCAGAAGAAGACTTAGTTATAAAAATATAATAAGCTAAATTCCTCATTTTGTTGAAGAATTTGAAGAAAAACAACGATTTGGACTTGTTTTTTCTATCAACTACTTGCCGAAGCCCCTTATCCATGGTAAAAAAATAGTTTACCTTAAATACCGTCAAAAGGACGGGAGTGAAATATGAAAGTAAGAACTAGTGTAAAACGGATTTGCGAAAAATGCAAATTGGTGCGTCGTCAAGGTAAAGTTTATGTAATTTGCAGCGATCCTCGCCATAAACAAAGGCAGGGTTGATCAAGGGAGCCAGAGAATGCCGCGTATTTTAGGTGTTGATATTCCGAATGAAAAGCCAACCCATATAGCATTGCGCTATATTTATGGGATTGGGCCCGCTCTTGCATTGCGCCTATGTGAGGAAGCTCGAGTCGACCCGCTTCGCCGTGCAAAAGAACTTAACGAAGACGATATAAGTCGATTGGCGAACATTCTTGACCGGGAATATGTAGTGGAAGGGCCTCTTCGCAGGCAAATTCAACAAAATATTGCTCGTTTAAGGGATATCGGATCCTACAGGGGCTCAAGGCATCGTCGTAGCCTACCTGTAAGGGGGCAACGAACCAAAACGAACGCCCGAACCAGAAAAGGTCCTAGAAAGACCGTTGCTGGCAAGAAGGGTGTAAAAGAGCTTAGAGGTTAATTTTGTAATTTAATTTTCACGGAGATATTCTTTCGTGTCCAAGAAGAAAAAACAGCGTCGTAATGTCAGTCGGGGGGTAGCGCATATACTTGCTACTTTCAACAATACAATAGTTACCATTACTGATACTAATGGTGATACCCTATGTTGTGCATCTGCAGGAACTTGTGCATTTAAAGGTAGTAGGAAAAGCACTCCTTTTGCAGCCCAAAGGGCAGCAGAAGAGGCAGCCTCCCGAGCCCTTAAGTTTGGGCTGAAAGAAATCGAAGTCCGAGTTAAAGGCCCTGGCTCAGGTAGAGAATCAGCAATTACCGCGCTTCAAGCTTCTGGTTTGAATGTAAAGGCAATTGAAGATGTAACGCCACTTCCACATAATGGTTGTAGGCCACCTAAGCGTCGTCGTGTATAATAGGAAAATGTATCAATCAGGAAGATTTACAACTTTTAACCGCTAGAGATAGTAATAAAATCCATGGCAAGAATCACTGACCCAGTATGTAAAATTTGTCGAAGAGAAGGCGTAAAACTTTATCTTAAGGGCCTTCGTTGTGAATCGCCAAAGTGCGCTATTGAAAGACGAAATCAGCCACCTGGCATGCATCTTCGCCGTAATAAACCAAGCGAATATGGCATTCGTTTACGTGAAAAGCAAAAGCTTAAAAGGTTCTATGGTTTGCTTGAGAGGCAGTTCCGAAGATACTTTGAGATTGCCAGCCGCTCAAAACAAAATACTGGTGAAGTTTTGATCACCCTGCTTGAACGCAGGCTTGACAATGTTGTTTTCCGCTTAGGTTTTGCCCCAAACCGTGCAGCAGCTCGACAACTTGTTGCTCATGGGCATGTTACGATCAATGGAGTACCAACCGATATTCCAAGTTTGATCATGAAGCCTAATGATGTGGTTTCAGTTAAAAATCGTAAGCGGTCCATAGACTTGGTGAGACTGCAAGTCCAACAAACTTCGCCCAACGTTCCAAATTTTTTAACTGTTACAAATCAAGAACCACCTGAAGGAAAAATGACGCGCATGCCAACTCGTGGCGACATGGATCCGCATATTGAAGAAATTCGTGAACAGTTAATCATTGAATTTTGCTCCCGTTAAAAACTGGTTTATTTTTTATTTGATAATAATAGGCCCATGATATCGGCCTTAAAATAGTTTAGGAGTGTTTTAATTATGCGTATTCGATGGCGCGGACTAGAATTACCTAGTAGGGTAAATGGTGACCGTTCAACACTTTCCGACACTTACGGCAAGTTCTACGCAGAGCCTTTTGAAAGGGGTTTTGGCGTTTCTATTGGCAATAGTATTCGCAGAATTCTTCTTTCTAGTCTAGAAGGAAGTGCAATAACCCAAGTTAAAATCGAAGGTGTTCAGCACGAAATTACCACCATCCCCGGCGTGGTTGAAGATGTTATTGACATCATCCTTAACATCAAAAGTCTTGTTGTTAAAAACATCAGTGATCTGCCACAAACAATTCGAATTGAAAAGCATGAAAAAGGCGTGGTTACTGCTGCAAACATTATCACAACTGAAGCAGTTCAGATTATCAATCCCGAACATGTAATTGCAACACTTACGGATGATGTTCCATTTAAAGTTGAAATGACTGTTGAAAATGGCCGTGGTTATCGTATGGCTGAAGAAAATGTACCAGGTGATCGCGAAATTGGTGTTATCCCCATCGATTCAAGTTTCACACCGGTTGTTCGAGTAAAGTACGAGATCGAAGACACTCGAGTTGGGCAAAAGACCAACTACGACAAGTTGATTATGGAAATTTGGACTAACGGTACGGTTACCCCGCAAATGGCACTTGTTGAAGGCGCCAAGATTCTTCGTAAGCATCTTAATCCCTTTATTCAATATGCAGAACCCGGCCCAGAAGTTGGCTTGGAGCATATTCAGGAACCTGTTGCATCATCGACTGTTGATGTTGAACTAGAGCGCAAGCTCAATATGAGCCTTGCTGAATTAGAATTGTCTGTAAGGGCAACTAATTGTTTAGAATCAGAAGGTATTTCTACCGTGCGCGATCTTGTAATGCGTTCCGAAGAAGAATTGCTTGAAGTTCGTAACTTTGGTGAAACCACCCTTAAAGAAGTTAAGATTAAACTTGATGAGCGAAACCTTAAGCTTGGATTAAGGCCATCTGCTCTTCGTAAGTAAATTGTAATTTTCCCAACAAAAAAATAGAGATTGAGCCATGCGTCATTTAAGAAGAGGCAGACAACTAGGTAGAAATCAGGAGCATCGAATTGCGTTGTTCCGAAATCTTACACGTGCCTTATTCACCCACCGCAGAATAATAACTGGTCTTGAAAAAGCCAAGGAAGTTCGAATATTTGCTGAAAAGCTTATAACCTTGGCAAAAAAAGACACACTGCATGCCCGCAGGCTTGCTCTTTCCAGACTTCGTGACAAAGAAGCTGTTGAACTTCTTTTCAAAGAAATAGCTCCTTTGTTTGCTAATCGAGCTGGTGGTTATACACGCGTTTTAAAGCGAGAGGAAAGACGCCTTGGTGACGGTGGCCAAACTGCGTTCCTAGAATTGGTATTAGAATCACGATCCAAGGAAGTCAGCCCAAGTGCACCTGTAATTATCGATGCAGAAACAAAAAGCTAACCAAAATATTTAGATAAACGAAGAAAGCCAAGGTATTTTACCTTGGCTTTCTTCGTTTACCCATATTAATAAATATCCAACCTAGGGTTGACTCCTTTTTCTTCCGAAGGTATTACCCTTCCATCTGTTTATTTCAATGGTTGGAGAATGAAATGTTCACGCTTCAGTTTGTTACGGCAATAGTTCTTTTCCTTTCAGGCCAAAATACTGTTTCATTTAAAGAACAACCGCAGGCCGACGATTGCCTAAAAATAGAGTTGTCGCTGAATTTAAAAGGTGAAATGAAAGTGCAACGCGATGGAAAAATGGTATCTATCCCAATGGTTGCCACAGCAAATCACCATTTCGAAGAAAGGATTATTCATTTATCCACATCAGGAATTCCTGATAAAGTCGCAAGGAATTATTCAAAAGCAGAAGCGTTGTTTAATATTGAAGGAAATAAATCTGAAAGAACACTCCGGAAGCAAAGAAACTTGATTGTGGCTCAAAGACCAGAGAATTCGGTTTTTGTTTATAGCCCCAAAGGCCCTTTATCAAGAGAGGAATTAGAACTAACCGGAGAACATTTCGACACTTTATCGATTTCAAATTTAATTCCAGATAAAGGGCCAATCCCCACAGAAACTTGGAAATTAAAAGACTTTACGGTTCAAACCATTTGTAATTTCGAGGGCCTATCCGAACATACAATCAAAGGAAAAGTTATTTCCAATGAAAATGGTATTGTAACTTTTAAAATTGAGGGAACCGCCACAGGTATTGAATCTGGAGCTAGTGTAACCTCCACGGTTGATGCAACAGGCATTTGGAGCGAAAAAACAGCGAAAATTACAAGTCTTAATTGGAAGCAAAGTGACAACAGAGATGCAGGCCCTGTAAACCCCGCATCAAAAACAGAAATGGAGATTGTAATTAAACGAGAAGTTCTTGAAACCCCACAAACGCTAAATGATGCTGCTTTGGTATCAATACCCCAAGATTTCGAAGTCCCTAATTTAATGACCTATGTTGAGTACAAAGACCAGCAAGGTCGATTCGATTTATCAACGACCAGAGATTGGCAAATAGTTGCAAAGACTGAAAATCACCTGGTCTTGCGATTGGTTGAAAAAGGGGACTTTATTGCTCAGGCTACTGTTTCGGTATGGAGCAAAGCAGAACCAGGGAAGCACCTTTCAATTGCAGAGTTCAAAAATATTACAGAAAGAACTCCCGGTTGGGTGGTTGAAAAAGACCTTCAAGAGGGTGAAGTTCCTTCTGGTGATAAAGGACGCTGGGTTTACAGGATTTCCGCATTGGGTCAACTTGATAATGTTCCTACCATGCAAAACTACTATGTAGTAACTAGTCCGGGTGGAGAGCAAGTTGTTGTAACATTTAGTTTGTCCCCTAAACAGGCAGAGAAACTGGGAACAAAAGATTTATCGTTGATTGGCAGCTTAGAACTACCGGGTAGTGGTGGAAAGTAAAAGCGCATAATTAAAACAAATGAACTCTGGGCATAATTATTATAAACATACAGTTTTTTTAAGTAATTAATTGCTTACGAAATCAGTTCCAAACATGTTAATTCTTGGAAACTAATTTAAACCAGGATCAGACTTAATCATGACCCAACCTGTGGGCAATAGAATAAGCAAAATACCAATCAGCTCAATACTATCCAACGATTTATGCCAGAATAAAACATCTCCAATAACAGCAAAAACAACTTGGCTAAGGCCTACTACTGAAACTTTGGTAGGAGCCCCGCTGGAAAAAGCGAGTGTTAAAAAATTCTGGCCGATGGTGGCAGAAATCCCCACTCCCAATAAAAGCAGTACCATTTTAAAATCCATTTCGCAAATTGTGGTAGCAACATTAGGAGCAAAAGGCAAAACTAACAAGGACAACCCAGTTGCTACGCCAGAAAAGTGAACCACAATAGCCTGGGTGGAAATACCTTTGATTTTATGCAGGCCAATCATAGCTAAAGCAGTAAAAAACGAAGCAGTAATAGCAGAAACGATTGCCAAATAATTATCACTAAAATGCGGTTTTTGAACTAATCCTACACCAATTATACCCATGCAAACAGCGAGCCATTCAGATAAAGATGGCCTCTTTTTCAGCATGGGCCAAGACAACAATGCAACCCATAAGGGAAACATATTAGTTACAGTAAGAACCAAAGATAGCTGTAATTTTGTCAGGGCGTAAAAGGAACAGACAAGGCTACCACTACCAGCTATACTTCTAAGCCAAAGGCTTCGAGACCCAATTACAACCGGATTGATACGAAAAGCCAATGCAAGGATAATTGAAAAAAGGAAAACCAAAAAAGCTCTAAAAAATGCAATTATTTGCCAATCAAGGCTAATACCAATAGCTGAAACATGCCCTAAGGCAAAAGTAAAATTACCCATAAAGGTGAATGCAATACAACCATTCACCATCCACAAATACGGCATAAAAGCCGATCGATTCATTCTCTACCGCCATGTGTGTTATAAAAAATTAATGAGATAATTACTTACTCAGATGCTGGGGAAGGATGGGCGATCTTAGGCCATTTTCGTTCAAACCCCTTATTCGTCCAAGTAACATCATTATCAATATCATGACATTTCTGGCAAAACTGATCAGTTTTTCCCAATCTGGATTCTTTGTCGGCAGGTGTTTCGCCAGCCACTGCTTTCCATGGATTAATAAGTTTATACCAAGATTCGTCGTTGGGTTTTTTGACATGTTCGCTTGAAGGACCGTGACAACTTTCGCACCCTACATTCGTTAAGTGTGATGTTTTTTCAATGGTACTAAAACCTGATTGATACCCAAAGCCTACGGTATGACAAACAATACATTCGGGGTCATAATGTCGCAAAGAAGGTTCCTTGGCATCGACAAGGGTTTGGTAGGCATGGCTATGGGGGGATTTTTGCCAAATCTCATAAGCAGATTCGTGGCATTTTTTACATTTTTCGGAACCAACATAAACAGGATTTGAGCCAGGGGCAGAAACTTGAACCGGGTGTCTGCCTTGCCCAAACCTTGACAAATAATTTTCGTTTTTAAGCTCTTTAGCATAAGATTCCATAAGTTCCATGATTGGGTGATTCTTTTTTGCAGATTCAGCGGTCATGTAATCTTCAGACATTTGCTCAATGGTATAACGAAATTTAAAGGGTTGAGCAGGGTCACCTGTTTTGTAAACCCCTAAAACCCCGACATATTTGCCCTTCGTTCCCATCCTAATAATAAGTGATTGCTTTTTATTTTCGTGATTGACGGTGATTGGGTTGGAGGAAGGTTCATCTTCTTCACTTAGGCACATTACTATTTGAAACTCAGGAAAAGATTGTGCAGCCTTTAAAGCCTCGGTGGCAGATTCTCCCTTTGGACTACGATTAAGCACTCCCTGATAAAGTAAGACTTTTAATGGCATGTTTTCCTGGGCCATTTCTTTCAAAACAGAATCCAAAGCAACCTTCGAAGGGCCAAACTTAACCCTGGGATCCTTGATTTTTTCAGCGATATATGGACTCACAACACTTGTTACCCCCACCTTGATATCTGACCCCTTAGTCTCGACTTTCTGCCACGCAGAAACTTGATCAGGAAATTCTTTTTCCCGATCTAAAAGATTCGCAGAAACAACTCTTGGGCTAGGTTCGTTGAGAGCATATTCTGCCAGGGCGTTAAACAAAGGCAAAGCAGTTTCATACTCCCCAAAACCAACAACAGAATAGCCAATCTTTTTCTGGGCATTCATTGCGTAGCGATATTTGATCAACCCTTGTTCATTTGGAAGTGAAACTGGCCCTTGTTTTTGAGAGAGGTCACCAAGATCTAGTGCAGTTAGGCTCCAGCCATTGGTTTTAAGTGCTTGAATAAAATTATAACGCCTCTCCAACCCCCCAACTTGGGGTCTGGAACAACCGCAGGGCAGTAAATAGCCGTGTTGTTGGGCGGTAAGAATAATAGTAAGATCAGGTTTTTCCCATTTTAATAAAGATTTAGGAATGGGGGTGGTTGATGCAATTGCAACAGGTTCCTTACCTTTGGTTTCTTGGGCGAGAAGATTCGTAAAGAATCCCATGTAATAAGCAGTTAAAAAAGATGCCAATAAAAAAGCAGAACCAGTAATGATATTTTGGGAAATCACAAAACGTTTTAGTGATTCAACAAGATTATTTTTCATGACCAACCACCTTCCATGGTGTTAAATATTAAACAATACTTTTATCTTACAGGATGATTGTTATTTAGTTATCAGCACGACCTTCAACAGGGATGCGGATAGACCTAGAAGCATTTCCTTTGGATTTAAGATAAAAGGAACTATCTCGAAAAAACTCATCATCCCGAGGAAAAGGCCCACTAACTGTATTAGGTGAAATTTCAATGGAATACTTCCATGTTCTTCGACCTAGCAAATCCTGAGGCCATCCAGGGACAGGTTTTACCTTAAGGAATGAAGTTGTTTTAGCAAGATCTAATTCAAGATCTATGCCTTGTAATTCGGTTTCTATTTTCAAGTCTTTTTTAACGCCCAGCGCCCTTTGAAAAACCCCCATGGAAAGTCTGCCTCGTTGTTCCGCATCAAGAATACGAAACTCGCCTTCAACCTTGCCAGTTATTTTAGTTTCGACGCGGGTATCAGATTCTAAATCTTTTTGATTATTCTTGGTGATAATGAATTCGATTTGGCGACTAAAAGGTCCAAGTTCCATCAAATCTTTGCCCCCTGGAACACTATAAGATGCAGTTATTGGAACCAAATAACCGGATAAAAGAGGGGTACCATTGAACAATTTCTCATCGTTTTTCAACTCTTCACTGGTCAAAGGGATAGGTTTCCCAATTTGGATGGTTTCATCAGGTCTTGGCCTTGTCATTCTAACAATAAAATCAAATGATTTTCGAGTCGAAGAGTAACATTTGAAAGCAACTTTTTTCTCTGAAACTAGTGGCGACAAAACATCGACTACGATTTCTACAGGATCGACAATAAGTGCGGCTTGCACATTAACCAATGCTTCAAGCCTGGATTCATTGCCTCCCCCTTTTTTCCCCATCCAAATATTTGCAGTCAGGCGATTGGGACCCATTTTTTCGGTTTTCCACTGCAATCTGATCCAACCCACCGATCCAGAATTCAAAACAGGCTGTTCATTTTTTTCCAATGCAACCGGTGTTATCTGTTTTTCAAGAACAGATTTAACATCTGGTTTAGACAACGCCTCTTCAATTTTAAGTAAATTAGTTTTCCCTGAAACATCCTTAGTACTGTTGTTTTTAACCCAATCTTTTGGGAGTTCGAACAACAGAACACTTGTGCATGTACAATTTTTACTATCAAGGCCAATTTTTAAAGGCAACAAACCATCGTGAGTATAGAGATAGTCTTGCATGCCCCCCATTTTAAATTCATTTTCAAGCGCACTAATACCATCGGAGGGGTAAATTTTTTGCAAAAAAGTAAGTTCTTGATTGGAGCCATCCTCGGTAGAATCCGAGGATTTTGTGATGGAATTATCTTTACTTTGGATCGGATTTTTAACTTCGTTGAGCCCTCCGAGATAATTCATCGCAAAGGTTAAGCAAAACACCATAATCCCAAAAATTAGAACAGCGATAATTCCCTGAGAAGACTTCATGGCCAAAAACCTCTGCGCAAATATAAATTAAGCAATATGATAACATAAATAGCATTATTTTTGCAAATATGTGAAAAAGATTCTGTCAACTATACCCTTAACAACGGCCACTTCTTCATTTTCCCTTGGGAGATTCAAGTAATTGATCAAGTGCTTTTGAAAACCCCTCAGCATTGGAATTGGGAGCATCGAGTTTTAGCATCTTAATGACCTTTAAATTTTCGCAGCGGACCATTAAAACAGCGCTCGCAGGATCTAGTTTATAGTTTCTCAAATCTTCCAAATCATCAACACCAACCTCAATAAGATCAGACTTATCTTCAGCAATGGAGGCACGGATGGCTTTGACAAATTCATTTCGTTTTTCATCATCCTTAACAACATTTTTAATGTCTGGATTTACAAAAATTGCCATTGCGGATGTCGGAAAGCCTTTAATTTTATTTTCTTTAATCTTTGTATTTAATTCTTCCAAAGATTTGCCAAGATACTCAGGTACGGCTAGTCCTTGAAAAAACATTAGGATAAAAGTTTTGTCTGGTTTTTCGTTGATCAGGGCGCGTAGACGGTCTTTACGAGGACCATGAACAACAAAAGCGTAGAATGGCCCAGGCAAAATTTCGCCCTCTTTAAAAACTAGCTCAGCAGGAGCAGGGGCTGCTTTGTCTTGGGCTGCATTAAGCAATTGATAAAAAAAAGTAACGACCAAAATTGCAGACAAAGTTCTCATTGTAAAACGCTCCCCGAAGAGTGAATAAGCTTTTCAAATAATATTTTTCCGGTTCTATCAAGCTAAAATTTTCGAAATAACTTCACCATGAACATCTGTTAACCGCATATCTCTGCCACCAAACCGGAATGTTAATTTTTTATGATCAATACCAAGCAGATGCAGCATGGTCGCATGAATATCATGAATTTCAACTTTTCCTTCAATTGCATGATACCCAAAATCATCAGTAGCCCCATAATTCGTGCCGCCTTTAACCCCGCCACCAGCCATCCAACAAGTAAAGCCAAAGGGGTTATGATCCCTACCATCATTTCCCTGGGCAAATGGAGTCCTTCCAAACTCTCCAGACCAAAGGATGAGGGTGGATTCGAGCATGCCCTTTGCTTTTAGGTCATGAATCAGTCCAGCGATAGGCTGATCAACTGCAAGAGCGTTTTTTTGATGACCATCTTTCAAATTGCTATGCTGGTCCCAACGATCACTGCCAACCGAGGGGCAAGTCAATTCAATAAACCGAGCACCTCGCTCAAGCAATCGCCTTGCAACAAGACATTGCGTACCAAAAATTTTGGTAGGGGCATTTGGAGAATTTACGCCATAAAGATCCTGGGTTGCCTTAGATTCAGTTTTGATATCCATCAAATCTGGGATGGAGGATTGCATAAGAAAAGCTGTTTCCTGATTAGCAATTGCAGATTCAATCTGATCATGAACACCATTTTTCTGGATATTCAGACGATCAAGACGATTGACAAAATCTAATTTATCTTTTTGAATCTTTTCAGAAATTTCCTTGCGGCTAATGTTGGCAACAGGTGCAGGCCCATATTTAAAGACTGAACCTTGGTAGGCAGCGGGCAAAAAACCACTATTGAAATTATCAAGTCCACCAGGAGGAATAAGTCCACCATTTAGAACTAAAAACCCCGGCAACGTTTTGTTAAAACTCCCAAGGCCATAACTAGCCCAAGCACCCCAACTCGGACGCCCTTGAAATCCACTTCCCGTATGCAGGAAATAATTTGCGCTTGTATGTTCAGGAAAATTAGAAACTGCTGATTTTATAACCGCAAGTTCATCCACATGTTTTGAAATATATGGAAACAAATCGCTAACCCAGATTCCACTTTGACCATACTGCTTGAATTTCCAAGGCGACTGCAAAATTTTACCGATGCTATTGAACTGGGTGGGCAGCACCTTCAAAACTTTGTCAGGCGTTTCTCCATGGTATTTTGTCAGCATCGGTTTGGGATCGAATGTGTCCATCTGGGAGGGGGCGCCATCCATATATAGAAAAATAATATTTTTTGCCTTTGCCTGATGGTGTAAACCTCCCGAAATATTTGATTTATTCCTGTCGTTTTCCGAAGCATGCAAAACGCCAAAAGCAAGAGCACCAAATCCATTGGCACACCCAATGAGCATTTGCCTTCTAGATAAAGCTCTCGGTTGTAAATTACCACAATGCATAAGCTTATTCCTTGAGGGATCAACTATGGAATCCAAACAAATTCTTTAACATTCCATAAAGAATGTGCGATGGAAGCCCATTTTTGAGAGTCAGAATCAGTAGGAGGCAATGAAGACAAATAACCAATGCATTCTTCAAGTTCAGAAGACGAAGGCGGGCGATTTAATGCCTGCCAAAACATGGCATCCAATCGAGTGCGGGTGTCTTCATATTGAGAAATAATTTTTTTAGACCATTTTTCAGATTGCTGATGGACAAAAGGATCGTTCATCAAAATCAAAGCTTGAGAAGGTACATTTGAAACACTTCGTTTACCGACGGTGGAAAATGGAATAGGTGAATCAAACGCAAGCATGAAAGAAGACAGAAAATTTCTTCGAACCGAAAGATAAATACTTCGGCGGCCTGCACCATCAAGTGGCCCACTTGCGGGCCTACCCCTGCCCTCTTGAAATACTGACAAATTAACATTAATCGGTGGACCAAACATGGTTTCATCCAACCCGCCCGAAATGAAAAGCATGGCATCCCGAATCGATTCACCAGAAAGCCTTTTCATATTGGCATGACTAAGAAAAAGATTCTCAGGGTCATTTTTTTTTGCATTTACTGAAGGTGTGGAAGAACCCTGATAAACCGAGGAAAGCATAATTTTCTTAATAATTTTCTTAACTGACCAACCATCTTCAACAAACTGCAATGCAAGAAAATCAAGCAATTCCGGATGAGTTGGTTTTTCGCCAAGTAATCCAAAATTATCAACGGAAGTTACAATACCTCTTCCCAAAAGATGATGCCAGATACGATTGACCATTACTCTAGGAAGAAAAGGATCGATCTCTATATTGGTAATCCATTCCGCGAGTTGCAATCGTCCACTGCCAGAGTTTTCTTTGGTTATTTTGGCACCACCAAGAGCTGTCAAAAACGAACGCGGGGCTGGTTCTCCCAGGTTTTTATGACTTCCCCTAACGAATACTTTCTCATCAATTCCACTGCCATCATGCAAAGCCAACCCCAATTGAGAATCCCACTGCACTTCTCCTTGAAGCATGTCTTGTTTTTCTAGAAGGCTGGCTAAAGGGTGCTTAGCACCGGTATCAATTTTAATCAGCCCACAATTAATAAATAAGTTTCCAACAGAAGCCAATATTGTATTTTTTGAATCATCAACCACTTTTTCCTGTTTAACAAGAGTGGCAAGTTCGAGAAGCATTTTTTGAATTTCATTATAAAAAAGCGGAACATCAAGAGAAGGCAAAGTCCGGGCGAGATATTCACGTGGGGCAGTTGGCAACAAGGGCTTATCTTGCCCACCCTGTAAAACAAGTCGAACAGCAAAGTTTAAGTCTTCAGAGGAAAATTCAAGGTGGGCAGGAAGATTTTTGTATCGAGAAAGATCGATGCTGACCCAACCCCAATCGTTCATATCAATGGTTCGGACCAAATTCCCATGCAAAGGGCCTGCAATCATAATGTGAGCACCAACAGACGAGTATACTTTACCTTTACCCTTAGCGAGAAAATGAACCCAACCATCCTCAACCGTAAAAGATGGTGTAGATAAAATTCTACCGGCCCTGTTTGCACCTAAGGCGCCTGGTTCTGGTTCTGCCCATTTGGCATGCTTTAAATCTTTCCAAAAAGGATCAACCATTGCTGCTGAATATTCTGCAAACTGGAATGCTGGAAGGGACTTGGACCCTAAGATCCGAAGTGAAGCCAATTTGACAGGACCATGACCATAACTAAAATCGTCGGGCATCCAATCCGAGGCCAAAAGATTTCCATAATCAACAATAAGTCTTTTGGTCTTAACTGACGCACTAAACTCCGGACTATCAACAACAACCAATTGGCCTTTATTTACAGAAGGAATCATCTCAGGGTGAAGAATTTTTTTGGCTAGAAAATTATCCTGGTGCTTTGGATCTGCATCAGCCTTTAGTAAGTAAGCTAAAAAATCTGAAAGCGTAGTAGGGTCAAGTTTTTCAGCAATTGCAATTTTGTCTAAATCATTTTTGTTAATTTTCCCAAGCACATGCACTGATGCATCATTTGGGGCTACAGAATTGGTCTGCTTGATTGAGTCAACTGCAATATGCCCCCAACCGCTAGTTTCTTGATCAACAATTTGAATCGTTGCCATCTTTCCTGCAAATCGACGGACATCCATCGAAGTCAAAACCATGGCATTTTGATTTTTACCAGTGATGCTAATTTCAATTTTGCCATCGACCAACAAATTAACACAAGTTTTTCCTATATGCCCCCCACCCCCAACAAGGAAAGAAATGTAGTTCCTTTCAATTAGAAAAGGGGAGGAGGTAAGAGTTCCAGTGGGTTTGTCTGAACGAGCGACTTTTTTGCCATTATTTTGAATATAAGAATTAACAAGAAATTTACCTTGAAAGGACCCATCTTTTTGTTCCGGTGCTAGATCATTTGCCGAAACAGGAACAGTTCCAAAAGCATTACCTTCTACTTTCCACTTTTTAAAACTCCCTGATTCAAAATCATCAAAAAGAATGTCTTGGCCAACCGAACCAGATACTGGCGAAGCCTTGACAAGTTTATAACCAAGATTTGCAGCTTTAGCATAAGCAGGAAAATTCATTGCTGCGTTTTTAACAACTTCACTTAACTCGAACTTAATCTGGGGTTCCAGAGTGGACCTTAATGAGGCTAACTTTTGATCAACCTTTTTGTTTTTTTCAAGACTCTGAAAACGGGCCAATCGATAATGACTGCTCGAAAGAAATCCAAACAAAGAGTAATAATCCTTGGTAGTAATAGGATCAAACTTATGATCATGGCAACGGGCGCAAGCAATGGTAAGGCCAAGGAAAGTTTTCCCGATTACATCAATGCGATTATCAAAACGATCAGCTTGATCAAGTCTAATATCAACAGGAGAATGAACCTCCTCGCCAAGGTAAAGAAACCCGGTGCCAAGGATCGATTCATTCCAGCCTTCAACAGGATGCAATCTGGGATTGGAAATCAAATCGCCTGCAAGGTGCTCCTTGACAAATTGGTTATATGGAACGTCCGAATTAAAGGCACGAATAACATAATCACGATACTGAAAAGCGTTGGGAATAGTGGCATCAAACTCATGCCCACGGGAATCACCGTACCGAACTAGATCAAGCCAATGTCTAGCCCATTTCTCACCAAACGAAGATGAGTCGAGCAATTTATTGATAACCTTTTCAAATGCATTGGGCGAATTATCTTGAAGAAAAGCCTTTGTATCTGTGGGAGAAGGGGGGAGACCAGTAAGATCAAAATAAGCTCTTCTGATCAAGGCTTCTTTTTGCGCAGGATTTGAAGGAGACAATCCTTTTTCGATCATTTTTTCAAGCACAAAAGCATCAATCGAAGATTTAACCCATGGATTAGTACCCAAGGACTTAGGCTTAGCTTTAGTCAATGGTTGCCAAGCCCACTGCTTTTTTCTTTCTTCAAGATTAAATGTGTTGGCTTTAACTTCAACAATGTTTTCGTTCGGCCAGTAAGCGCCGTCTTTGATCCATTTGCGAAGATCCTCGATTTGGGAAGCAGAAAGTTTGCTTTTGGGAGGCATCTTTATTTCATTATCGTAACCCACAACTTTCATTAACAAACTTTCATCAGGTTTTCCAGCAACAAGCAAATGCCCCGAATCACCACCCTTCAAAACCGCAGACTTCGAATCCAATAAAAGGCCACCGCGTTGTTTTTTTGATGCGCTATGACAATCATGGCAATAACCAACAAAAAGAGGACGAATTTTATTTTCAAAAAAATCATGTTCTTTTTGATCAGCACCCGAAGCATGCTTAACAGATGCAATCAAAATTAAAGGAGCTATTAAAGCAAAAACTTTACAACTCATGGTCAACCCTTAATTTGCAGGTGAAAAAGAACTATGATCATTATAACCTAGGATTTGTTATGAATCCAACGGCAAATAAGCTGGTTTATTGCTGCATCAAATCAATGCAAATCAAAGTGTTTCTACCGCGAACATACAAAAGTCCATGCGACAAAATAGGTGCGCACCAGCATGGTTCCTGTAGCAAAGGAACACCATTGGCTGAAAGCGCTGCAACAGAAATCTTCTCAAACTTTTCCGGATTGATTTTGATTAAATACAACAAGCCATCTTCCGCCTGGCAGATAAAATGACCATCCACTTGAAGCAAAGAGCATCTGGTAAGTTCAGGAACCGACCATTTCACCTTACCAGTGTTTAATTCAATACAACGAAGTTCCGCATTGGACTTGTGCCTACCACTTGAACCATAAATAAATCCATCGACATGAATAGGTGTATTCCAATGGGCCATCATTGATTTATCGCGCCCCCGGGTTTCATCATCCCAAAGAACCTTGACCGCCCCCTTGTTAACTTCCAACAAAGCAGAACCAGGACCATAAGTTTCAGAGATAAAAATCTTATTTCCAATAACCACTGGGGTTGCTGCATTGACACTCTCAAGAATTCGTGCCCGCCATGGGAAAAAAAAATCTTGCTTTCCAGTTGTAGGCTCAAAGCCAATCAACCCACCTCGGGCAAGATGCAGTCCGTATTTTCGATTATCAATTGTTGTAATCAAGGGGCTTGAATAACTGGCAAGTTCATCGGAAAACTGATAAACAATCTTTCCTGTGAATTTATCAAAAGCTACAACCGCACTGCCATTGCCCTTGAGTTGGGTAAAATCATTTTTATCACTGCCTTTAGGGCTGCCACCAATGGGAACCAAAAGAAGTCTCCCATCAATAATTGGCGTGCTCCCAACTCCAAAGAAATTTTGAACTACGCCAAAATCAGCCACTGTGTTGATTTTCCAGAGGAGTTTACCATTTGAAATATTGATGCAATGAAGCAAACCTTCAGGTCCAAGGATATAAACGCGGGCGCCATCAACCACAGGATAGCAACGCGGGCCATTGCTATAACCATATAAATCTTGATAGTCAGAATCATAAGTGAATGCCCAGAGTTCTTTGCCGTTTTCGCTATTACAGCAACGCAATCTAGCTGTACCTTTGGCTTGATCAAAAAGAAACGCCCTGCCCCTACTGATTGCAGGCATGGAATATCCATCCGCCATCCTCGCTCCCCAAAGAATCTTAGGGCCCGCAGCAGGCCAGGGTGTAATACCTTTCTCTGGTGAAAAGCTATTGGTGTTTTTCCCCAGAAATGATTCCCAGTCGTGTCCAAATTTTCTGGTACCTAAATCCTCGGGCAAGGATTCGTCCTGTGGGTCTGCACCAAAAACATTGCTTGGGGTTGCAACTGAAAATAAAATAGTAGAAACAACAGCTAAACCGAATGGGATAAGTCGAAACATTGGTGGTCTCCTTACCTGCTTAATGTAATTGGTTTATTTGGATTCCAGATCTTCAACGCCATCAAAGGTCGATAATGGGGGTTTCCGAAGGAACTCAATGGCTTTAGCCATAAGACTTAAAGAGGCTGTGTCATAGTTTCCGTTTTGATTGGCAATAAGAGGATATAAATCCCGACAGGCAGGTCCAAACTCTTTCGCTTCATAATGCTTTAAAGCTGACTCATAGACATCTGCATCGCTTCTCCATTCAATTGAAGAAACTTCTGCGTGAAGTTGATAAATATCCACTGGTTCGTTAATACCAATAACCCTGACTTTTCTTAATCTTCGGGTTGCGAAAGCCCCTCCCAACATTTTTTTCGTAAAACCACTTATTAAAATAGGTACACCCATTACTTTAGTGGCACCTTCAATACGACTTGCAAGATTGACCGTGTGGCCCAACGCACCGTATTGAAATTTCATCTTACTACCAGTGTTACCACACAATGCCATGCCAGAATTAATTCCAATGCCAACCTTAACCGGAAGTGAAATTTTATTTTTCCAGCGTTCCTGCACTGCTGGCATCCGGGCAACCATAGCCAATGCGGCTTTACAAGCCTTTATTGCATGATCAGCCTGAGGTGCAGGGGCATTCCACATCGCCATAATTCCATCCCCTGAATAATCCACCACAACCCCATCAAATGACATAATACAAGAGGTCATCTCTTCCATGACATCGGCAACAAGATTACATGTTTCTCTAGGATTAAGCGTTTCAGATATCCGCGAAAAACCCCGGATATCTGAAAATAGGACGGTTATTTCTGATTCATGCCCCTCAAGAAGTTTAGGATTTTTTTGTAACTCCCGGGCAAGGTCAGCAGAAAAAAACTGTTCAAACTGAACCCGCAAGCGCCCTGCTTCGGCCTCTTGCTCCTGTCTCGCTAGGCCAGCGCCTACAGAACTTGCCAAGAGTTGCACAATTTGGGCTTCAAGTGGGTTCACCGAAATATTCGGTCCCGTGGCCGCAGTAACTTTGTTACGCACACCATAAATTGCACCTACAACATTTTCTGATTTATCAAAAATAGGTGAAGCAATAACGGCTTCAATTCCTATTACACTTTCACTTTGGCTCTGAAGGGCAGCACCACCCTGATAAAAAGTTTTTCGCTCTTTAGCCATTTTTCCTAGTACTGACATGCTAAATTCACGATGATCAACATCTTCATCCGGGAAACGAGCCTGAACCATCCACCTTCCATTTTTTATCATCAAGACCAAGCCACGATCCAAACCGATCAAATTCACAACAGCTTGGGCTGTATCTTGGAAGAATTCCAAAGAACCACTGGCAGATTTTTGGACTGCAATCAGGGTTTCAAACCAAACTGCAAGTTTTTCTGGGCTTGGAGACTGCCCCAAATCAAGAAGACTTCCGGAAGATTGACCAGGACTAATAGTAACTGCGGATTCCATTGAATCCAACAATGCTTTACTTTCCTCATCCAAGCCTACTTCATCTTCTTCTTCAACAAGCTCTATTTTTACACTTGTTTCACCAATAAACAGTGTTATCGGCAACAAAACTATAGCTGAAGTACCAATGCTTATAATTTCAGAAGTATCAAGCCTGATAGAATTTCTTTGGCTTAGATTTAGAATTCGTATTTTAGAATTTTCCACCTGCTCAATTCGAACATGATTTCCGGATACATACGAATCATTGATTGTGTGACGAGGAATATTTTCCCTTTGTGGGCCTCGGCCCAACTCAAATGGGCCACCTGAATGCTCAACTTTAGCAACCTGACCATTATAAATGACAGTAAAATGTATCATTAAAAGGCATTTCTCTTTATAGGTCCCCCAGTAATATCTTATGTCTTACCTTAGCAAACAAAAAAGCTGGCGGGAAGCTTTTTCCCGCCAGCTTTTCACTATTAACCAGCCATGTTTGCCCATTAAAAAGTTAAACCAAATTGGATAGATAATGCTTCAAGACTTAAATCGCTCAACCTCCTTGAGGCTTTGCCGAAACTTAAGGACTGAAAATCCAAACTATCAACCATATTGAAATAATTATAGAGTTCGTAACCAACTTTAAAATGCATGTGATCCTTGGTAAGGACTGCGCCAACACCAGTTTCCAACACAGGGACAATTTCATGATACTTATTGCTGATATTATAAAAAGTGGTTGCTCCATTACCATTGGTTTCAGTCAGATTATTATTGAAGGTTCCACTGAGAAGTGCAACTTTACCCCTGGCATAAAGCCCGAAATGTTTATTCAAGGCATAAGTACCTTCACCGCCGGCTGTTAAACCCGCACCGGTAAAATTAACCGGACTACTTACAAAATCGTTGACCGCACCAAGAGTGCCCCCGTTGTAAATTGCGCTAAATTGCTGTTCAATCCATGCAACCCGACCACCACCTGTAAACTTAAAATTCAGGTTGTCTGCAGCCCGGTATGTCCGAGCTACATCAATATCGATCACATTCATGTCAAGATTTCCCATGGCAGAAGCAGTGGAAACATCATCGAAAGTATTATTGGTAAGAGTCGCATAAAGAGCTCCACCATTTGGGGCAGATAAAGATGAAGATGCATTGGAATGCAGGTAAAAATAATTAACACTTGTTTCCCAGCCATCAGCAAATTGGTATCCCAATCCAACACGAAAAGCACTACGAGTCTCCCAATCGAGAGAATTAAGATTACCATTTATTACGCCCAGCCTATCGCTCGAAGTAATTGCAAAGTCAAAGGCATCCCTTCTAGGTTTAACCAGCAGGTATTCACCCGTTAGGAACAAGCCTTCAAGCCTGTAGCTTTTCCCGTTTCTTTCAGATTCCAAATATTCGGAAGTAGCTTCCGCAACCTCAAGAGATCCAGAACCAGATGCAACGCCCGATTCAACTGATTTAATTTCTGAAACCGGCTTGGCGATACTGTTTTTCAGGACATTATCCTTATCACCCGGAATTATTGAAATTGGCGGCTGAATAGGTGGTGAGCCCAAATCATCCGTAGCCTTTGAATTGTTTTTTAACAAGTCAGAAGGGGGAGGAAGCACAAAAGGCTTTCCATCCGTGGTATCTGTATCTTTTGATTTAACTTGTTCCACTGGAGATTTAATTTGCTCCACCGGAGTTTTAACCTTTTCTACGGGGACAGGTTCAAAAGGGGCGGGCATAACCAGGGGTTCGACTTCTGCAAAAACAGAAAACGCTGAGCCAAGAAAGGCTGCAATCGCCAATCCAACTCGAAACTTATTACCATGTAGATTAAACATAACCCCCCCAAAGACTAAATAATTAAAAAGTATTGTTAAAAACCAAAAGCTTTCCACAATTAATCCCAAAAAACAACTCTGGTTACCCAATAGTGGGGGATTTACCCTTAAAACAAAACCTGTCAAGACCGTGTTTACTATGGAAGTGCATTTATTTCTAAAATAATCTATAACTAAACATAACTAAATTATAAAAGTCACCTTTATAGACACCATGAAAATTTAATTAGGACTTTATTTGATGATTCCATTTAAAACAAAAATAGTTGCAACCCTAGGCCCCTCAAGCTCCAATGAACAAGTAATAAAAATGCTCATGCTGGAAGGAGCACGCATCTTCCGCTTGAATTTCTCCCATGGGCAACAGCACGACCATCTAGCCAACATTGAAATAATAAGACGCGTTTCTCAATCAATCGGATTTGAATCCACCATAGTTGCAGATTTATGCGGGCCCAAAATCCGGGTAGGCTCTTTTGTTGATGGTAAAATTCAAATCAAAAAAGGCGATATCGTCACTTTAGATACAAATCCTTGCCTTGGTTCTGCCAACCTTATTCATTCTCAATATCCACAACTTGCACAAGAAGTTTCGCATGGAACCCGCATTTTGCTGGATGATGGGTTATTGGAATTTAAAGTTCTCGATAAAACTGAAACTCAGGTTAAAGCAGAAGTTATTCGTGGAGGCATTCTTAAAAACAACAAAGGGATGAATCTTCCTGGATTAGCTCTTTCTGTTCCTGCTTTGACGGAAAAAGACAAAAAAGATGTTGATTTTATTGTAAATCATCATGTGGATTATATTGCCCTTTCTTTTGTTCGCAGCGCATCCGATGTAAAAACCTTACAAGATTATGTTCAATCTAAAAATGCAATCATTCCTGTAATAGCAAAAATCGAAAAACCGCAAGCTGTAACTAACATTGATGAAATTTTGTCGCAAGCAGATGGAATAATGGTTGCAAGGGGCGATTTGGGTGTTGAAATGGATCCAGAAAAAGTTCCAATCATCCAAAAAGACTTAATCAGAAAAGCCCGAGCTGTCTTTAAGCCGGTTATTGTTGCAACACAAATGCTCGAATCCATGACATCAAACCAAAGACCAACTAGGGCAGAGGTATCTGATGTTTCCAATGCAGTTTTCGAAGGAACCGATGCGTTAATGCTTTCAGGCGAAACTGCTGCGGGGCTCTACCCCGTAGAATCTGTCCAAATGATGCGAAAGGTTTCCAAAGAAGTCGAATCCTGGCAACTCCAAAACTACCAATCTGCAACTAACTCATTTAACTCAAGCTTCATTTCCTATGACCCACTCAGGCAATCTGTTGCAAAAGCAATTGCAAACATTACCCGAGATATCGAAGTTTGCGCAGTTGTAGTGAGAAGTCGGGGTGGAAAATCAGCCTCCGTGGTTTCTTCAACAAGATTAGCTCCCCCTATTTTGGCATTATCCACAGAACCAAACGTAGTTCGCAAAATGAATCTTCTCTGGGGGGTAAGCCCTGTTTTGGTGAACGCAGATGAATTTGAAGAACCCAAAATATGCGCCCGAAAAATAGTTTCTAACATGAATCTTGCTAAGCAAGGCAAATTTATTCTACTCCTTTCCGGGTTCGGAAAATCTGAACCCGCTATCACCGTGCTTCCCGCATGAAGGGCACTCCATGAATAACATTCTCCCAAAACTACCAAGCAGAGATGCCGATTCACACAAAGGCACCTTTGGCACCACTTTGATAATTGGAGGTTGCAAAGGAATGTCTGGAGCAATGGTGCTATGTGGCACCGCAGCCCTAAAAAGTGGTGCAGGGTTGGTCCAAATTGGAACTCCACTTTCCATCAGATCTGAAGTTGCCATCGGGAACCCATGCTATACCACGATCGATCTTCCTGAAGACAAAAACGGTCAATTTAATCATCAGGCGATTAAAAAAGTCAGTTCCTTTACCAGCAAAGCCAGCGCAATAGTGCTTGGCCCGGGAGCAGGGGCCACCCAAGCCTGCCAAGAAATGGCATACCACCTTCTAAACCTTGAAACCCCCGTATTGTTAGATGCTGATGCACTAAACAGCATGGCATCCAACAGGTTCCCAACAGAATTTAAAAACAAGAATATTGTAATCACCCCGCATCCCGGTGAGTTTTCGAGGCTAACACGATTAACTGCCAAAGAAATTCAAGCCGATCGCAAAATACTTGCCATGAATTTTGCCCAATCACACGGTTTAATAGTTGTTCTTAAAGGGCATGGCACCGTGGTCAGTGATGGAAAAAGCGTCTACGTAAACGCCACTGGAAATCCCGGTATGGCAACCGGTGGTAGTGGCGATGTGCTTTCTGGAATTATTGGTGCACTTCTTGGACAGGGAATCCAAGCTTTTGAAGCTGCAAAACTAGGAGTTTATTTACATGGTTTAGCAGGAGACCACGCAAAAAAACAATTGGGAGAACATAGCTTGACCGCATTAGATATTCTTGAGCATCTTCCTAGTGCATTTCTTTATCACGAGAAGGTGCTTTTATGAATGCACTTGTTATCATACCCATAAAACGTTTTAAGTTATCTGCTTTATCAAACCTCATTAAGAATTTTTTGTTTTTTTAAGCAAGCGCGCAAATTCATGAACCGATTCTTCCTGCATTTCTGTTTCAATTGAACCTGGACGCAAGGTACGAATCTTGGACATCGCTTCCTTTGGCGACATTCCCTTGGCGACATAATAAGAAGCCAGGGCCACTCCCGTTCTTCCCATTCCCGCTGCACAATGTACAGCAACACCCATATTTGAATTGTGTGCTTTTAATATCGATTTTATAATTCGATCTAACTGAGTTAAAGTGGGTGGCTCCATATCCACCACTGGCTCATGAATCATCATCAAGCCTGCACCATCGATCCAATTGCGAGGCAACTTTTCCTCGGTAAGGGTTATAAGCAAATCAATACCATTTTTTCTAAGCCATTCCACTTCTTCCTGAGAAACAGGCCGGGCCAGACCCGCAAGTTTCTTTTCATCTACCCACGAAAATCCATATGGTTCGCTCATTGGCTATTCCTAATACATGGGGTGCTGGCCATACTTTTGCCTTATCTGATTCAACGTCTCCCAAACCTTATCATCCTGCTTCATAAATCCTACCACAGATGCGGTTGATGCACCCAACGCTTTGGCAACATCACTAATCCGCGCATGGCAAAGTTCCAACATATCAAGCAGAACCCCTACAGCTGGTAAGAATGCAGGATTCTTCACTCCTACAGAAAGTCTGCCTTGCTTATCTAACGCAGGCAATATTTCTTTATGGTTAGCAAGCCATCCTACCTCAACGCCAACATCAAGAGGTTCGCGCAATTTCAAATAAAAAGCTTTTCGTAATCGCCCCAAGGCTTTCGCTTTATTTTCGTGCTGCGATCTGCTTTCTTCCGCTATTACCAACAATTGGCTTGCAAGATGCCTTATTCTGACTGCAGAACTGGTTTTATTGCGCTTTTGTCCACCGGGGCCACTTGCTCGATAAGTATCCACTTCGCATTCACGAAGCAACATGTCATCAGAAAGATTCACCCATTCATAGCGCATGATAAAAAACAAGGGGCCCATGGTTGTGGGACCCCTTGCCTATTGGAATTAAAGTCCAAGCTTACACTTCAAGCTTCCAAGGCTTGCGCATTGGATTACTTAGCATTGCGTTGGCTTCTGAATTATCAAAAGTATAAGCTTTTGGATCCCATTTCAGGCTCTTGCCAGTTCTTAAGGCAATAGCACCGATTTGGCAGACAATCACCGAGCCACCACCAATGGATGCATTACAAATTGGCTTCTTGCCGTTTTTCCTGCATTCAAAGAAGTTACCCATGTGATCATTGGAAACTTCAAGCCGTACTGCATCAGGCTTAAGTGGTTCTTCAAGCAATTTAGGATCACTTGCAGTAATCTTGCCACGATTTACAAAGATCCACTGGTTGTTTTCGCCCACAAACAAAATACCGTTACTATCTTTGTCACCAACGGTATCAGGCAGTGTGGTATCGGAAACCAAGAGCTTTACGCCATTCGCGTAAGTATAAGTTACCTTGAAAGTGGGATGACAATTATAGCCATTGCCACCTTTATAAGGTTCTGCACCTTTTGCTTCTACAGCTACTGGGCCACTTCCATCCATTCCCAAGCCCCATTGGGCTATGTCAATATGATGGGCACCCCAATCAGTCATTTTTCCGCCCGAATAATTATAAAACCAGCGGAATTCATAATGACAGTTGGTAAATTCAATCTTCCTGGCATTGCCCTTATTATCTTTTCTTTCGCCACGAGCTTCGTAAAGATAATCAACCATGGGGGTTGGCCCCAACCACATGTCCCAATCCAAAGTTTTTGGTGGTTCAGCCTTGGCAATGGCACCACTCACGGGATTGCCACCAATTCGGGCTTCAACATGTTTAATCTTTCCAATACGGCCATTACGCACCAATTCACAAGCAAGCCGGAATTGTTTGCCCGAACGTTGTTGACTACCAGTCTGGAAGGTACGGCCTGATTTTTCAGCAGCTTTCATCACTGCCAAGGCTTCTTCCACGGTCAAAGTCAAAGGCTTTTCGCAGTAAACATCCTTGCCTTTTTTTAGTGCTTCAATTGCAACCAAGGCGTGCCAATGATCAGGAGTTGCAATCGTTACAGCTTCAATATCCTTGCGGTCAAGTAGTTCACGAAAATCCTTAAAGCCCTTAACATCTGCGGAGCCATCTTTTTTCATCATTGCAACTGCATTGGCAAGATGATTGGATTCAACATCACATGCAGCTACAAAAGTCGCCTTATTTCTGCGAGCATCGCCGTAAATTGCACGCCCCCTGCTGGAAGGACTACCAATTCCAATTGCGCCCATGACTGGACCATTAGGAGCTTCCTGTTTTTTAGCTTCCTGAGCCGCCACTGTTTCCTTGGCAAACCACAAGGGGTAACCAGCAGAAACTAATGCAGCAACTGATTTTTGGACAAAACCACGCCTGGACATTGAATCAAAATTCATAACTAGCTCCTAAAATTGTTAAACAAGGATATCTCCCCAACCTTGGCAAATTATAATCTGACGGAAGCATGATTGTAAAAGGAATTGGCCTACCCATTCACTTTTTTTCATGTTATTGCCATCCCCAGAAGGAAAAAACCTTTAATGGCAATATGGAGAAATAAAATGAATTGGAATACAAAATTGGCTACTTTATGTTTGGGATTGTCCATTTTTACCACCTCCACATTAGGCCAGTCTCCTCCCGCCAAAAAATTCCCCGCGACCGTTGCTAATGTTAATGGGGAGCAAATCAGCGGTGCTGAGCTTGAAAGTATCATAAAACAAATGGGCCCCAGCCCGGTTCAGGTTCCGGAAAACACTAGAAAACAAATAGCCCGGGATGCCATGGCAATGCTTATAGACGATTTGCTGATGCAACAATTCATAAGGCAAAATACTGCGGCGATACCTGAGCAAGTTGTTGATCAAAAAATGGCAGAGCTTGCGGCAGAACTTAAGAAACAAGGAAAAACCATTCAAAGCTTATGCAATGAAACCCAGCAAACCGAAGCTCAGTTAAAACGCACCATGCGACTTAAGCTACAATGGAGTAATTTTGCAGCAGCGAAAATCAAAGACGAAAATGTCCAAAGCTATTATCTTCAAAACAAAGATTTTTTTGATGGCACAATGGTTGGGGTCTCCCTGATTATCATGCGAATTCCTCCTGGAATGAGCCCGAGCGAAACTGCAAAACTCAAAGCCAAAATGCAGGATGTTAGAAACCAGATATTAATGGCTAAAATCGATTTTGCAAATGCTGCAAAAACTTATTCACAAGATGCCTCCGGCCCCATGGGTGGAAATCTAGGGTTAATTCCACGTAAATATGCTTTGGAAGAACCATTGGCAAGCGCAGCTTTTAAATTGGCGCCCGGACAAATCAGCGAAGTGATTGAGACAGAAATGGGGATTCACTTAATAAGGGTCAACGAAAGAAAAGACGGAAAACAATCCGACTTTGCTAAAATCAAGGACGATGTCAGAGATTTTTGCAGCGAAGAATTCTTCCAAGATACATTAGCAAGGCAAAGAAAAACAGCGCGAATCGAAGTATTCCTACCCTAAATCTTCTTCTACACAAACAATCCAAACAAAAAGCTTCGGGACATCCCCCGAAGCTTTTTTTATTTTTCTTTCATTCCTTGTTTTATTTCTTACTCGATTTCGTCTAAACTTTAAGGAGGTAGCATACGATTTAAAAATGGATCCGTTTTAATTAATCGGTCATCATGAGTTCAATCAACCGACTTCTTTCATACCAACAATATTTACCAATACTTTTAGGGTTGGTCATTTGGATTTCATTGCAACCATTACACGCAGAAGAACTTTCGACCGAACGCGAATTGTTAAAAAACGCTGGCTTCAATCCCCCCAACACTCAATCCCTCATGCCATTTTTTAAAGGTCGTTCTTCATCAATTCCTGCAAAAAATAACATAGACGAATTAATTTCCATTCTTTTAAAAGGCAACCCAGAAGAAAAGCTCAATGCTAAAAAAGATTTAATATGCATGGGGGACTATGTTATCTCTGCGCTTAAAAAGGCTTCTGCTGAAGTTCTTGACTCCACATCTGAGAAAAACATCAAGGACTGCATCGAACTGCTCGAGGGGAAAAGCGCTGAATATCTGATTTCTTCTGCTATCAAAGTCATTACATCTGAGGGCCAAGGAAAAATTGAAACCGCTGAGGTTTTGTTTGATTATCTCCCATTCGCTGCGGAGGATAATTTACGAACCGAGTGCGAAGCTGCTTTAAAATCTTTGTTTTTAAATTCTGTAATTGCAAGACCCCTCTTCGAACAAAGACTAGCCGACCCAAATCCTTACAAAAGAGCGGTTGCTGCAGAAATTCTTGTAAGAAAAGGAACACCCAAACAGGTTTCAATGGCAAAAAATCTTCTGGATGACCCTTCCTCTTTGGTTCGTACAAGACTCGTTATCGCCTATCTAGATCAAAAGGACCGAATCGCTTTGCCTGCCGCCCTTAAACTCTTGGCTTCCGATTCCAAGGATGTTTCCTCCACGATTGAAACAGCACTTACCACCTTGGCAGGCGAATGGACTATCCAAGGGCCGAAAAATGATGATCCAATTTCAAGAGGCATAAATCAAGCGGCTTGGGCTGGCTGGTGGAAATCAATCAATGAACAAGATCTGCTTGCCCTATTGCGAGAAGCAACTGCGCCTTTGGCTAGGATTACAGAGTCTGATAAGATTTTCAAAGGAAACAACATCGATTTAATCAAAAACCATATCAATACTCGAGAATTTAAAAACAATCCAGCGCTGCAAGCTTTTCTTTTAAACCGCGCAGTTTTCGACATGAATATTGCAAAATTAATTGAGCCAGATATCAATGCGATCAAACTTCAATTACAGTCAAGCCAGATTACTCCTGCACTTGTCAGGCTAATTACTTTGGTTCGGCCAGGAAATGCAATTGAAACCATACTGGAATACATCCCATCTTGTCATGAAGAGAATATACAAGAGCTTTTAGCGGAATTTCTGGCACTTTACCTGGTTGATCAAAACACCATTCCTCCGGCCCTGATAACAGCATCAACCTCGATTATCGAAGAAACGAGAACTTTTGCAGGAAGAGTTTTAGCCCAATCATCAAATGCAGAAGCGCAGAAGATATGTGCCACCTTGCTTTCAGATTCATCGATAAAAGTACAGTTTGAGGTCGCCAGGGAATTGATTAAAAATCAAAACAAAGCAGCAATCCCTGTGTTGATTGAATTAATGTCAAAAGTCCCTGGAGAAAAAGCTGAAACGATAGACCAATTCCTCAGGGTCATCGCCAAGGACAAATCCCCGGAAAGCAAAAACGACGCCAAAGCGGATTCAGCAGCATGGAACACATGGTGGCAAAAAGAAGGAGGGCAATTAGTCCTAACTCCGGGGGCAAAAAACCAAGAACCTCTTAAAAACTTCCTGGTGGTTGAGTCCTTCAATCAGGAAAAAAAATCTGGCCGCGTCTTTTTGGTGAACCCATCTGGAAAAATACTTTGGGAAATTGCAAACCTATCCAATCCGATTGATGCAGTCCAACTGCCCAACAATAAAATTTTGATCACCGAGCAAGGCGCTAATAGAATCACTGAAAGGGACCTCAAAGGCAACATTTCATGGGAAAAATCCGCAACCAATCCTTTCCTCTCTCAACGTCTTCCGAATGGCAACATTTTTATAGCTTCGAGAAACAAAATCGTTGAAGTCACCAGGAATGGAAATGAGATATTTAGTTTTTCCTATCCAAATGAAACAATTCTTGCGGCCTGCAAAACACGGACCAACGAATACGCCTTGCTTAGTTACAATGGAGCATTTTTAAAGCTCGATTCAAAAGGCAACGAAGTCTCAAAATCCAGGATCCCCTTCCCTACGAACTTCGGTATCAATGGTGGTGCAATAACTCAAAATGACCGTGTACTTGTAAGCATTCCAACGGTTAACAAAATCATGGAGTTTGATTTTACAGGTAAACCAACTTGGGAAGCAACAATAACCACACCTGGTATCCCCGCAAAACTTTCCACAGGCAACGTGGTGGCGCCAAGTTTAAATGGTTCAAAAATTGTTGAAATCAGAATGGATGGCAAGATAATATATGAAAGTTCGCCAAATTCTTATCGCTCAATCAAAGTAGGCAAAGTTCCATGAAAAACAAAAATCATAATTTTGGGCAAATATTAGCAACCAAACAACTTGGTGCACTAGTGATAACCTTGGCGATCGCATTTTTTTTCGTTCTTCCCAAATCAATCTTTGCAATTGCAAATGAAGATAATCTACAAGCCGACACTGCTTACCTCACTAAGGCTGGTTTTTCTCTTGCCCCATCCGATTTAGCAACATGGCTGACACGAAAATCAAAAGGAACATTCACCGAAACAGATATTGCCAAAGCACTGGCAGATCTTTCGTCCACATCGAAGGAAATTCAAACTCAGGGAATAATGTTTCTTACCGCAATGGGCCCAACCTGCAGGCCTGCATTGAGAAATTTGGAAAACTCATCCGAAGGCACAATTAAAACTCTGGCAAAAAGCTGTTTGGATATGGTTGGAACCCAATCTAGCAGAACTGAAATCGCAGTAATCCGAACCTTGACCGCAAGCTCTCCTGAACTCGCTATGCGGGGCATAATTGAAGTGTTCCCCATATTGGATGAAGAGACGACCTGGGATTTTGCCAGAAAAACCCTCTTCGAATTAACATGGAAAAAAGGCATACCAGATAAATTAATTCTTGACACCCTTTCATCGCCTTCCAAAACCCAAAGAATTCTAGCTTGGGAAATGCTGCTTCCCGCTCAAAAACTTCTTCCTAAAGATTTACTTCGACAAAACATTAAAGATGAATCTCCTGAAGTCAGATTTTTAATCGCTGCCACCCTATCACGCAATTTGGATTCACTAGGCATCGAATCCCTTATTGATTTACTTCCCATTCTTCCTGAAAACAAAGCCCAGGAATCAGAGGACCTTCTCCTCGAAATTGCTGGGGACCATGCACCCCAGGAATTGATGAAAAACAAAGGCACCCCAAAGGGAAATGCTAGCATCTGGAAAAAATGGTGGTCAGACATCAATGGCGAAAAGTTACTGCCTGAATTTACCCAAAAGATCCCAACACCTGAAGATCAGGCAAAAATCAAAGACTTGATCAGGGAACTGGGAGACGACAACTTCGAAATCCGCGAAAAAGCCTCCATGAAAATAAAAGCTCTAGGAGACCTTGTTGTTCCCTCACTTAGATCGCTTACCAATTCCTTGGATGTTGAAATTAAAGGCAGGGCAAAAAGCCTTCTGGAAGAAATGGGTGAATCAAAATCAAAGCCCATATCCCCATCACTTGTAAGAATCCTTGCCCTAAAAAAAACCAAAGGCCTGTTACCCGCACTATTGGCTTACTTTCCCGTTGCAGAATCTGATGAGCAATTCACCGAATTCTTGGAATCTGCAATACTTTATTCGCGCCAGCAAACTCTTCCTGATGCCGCTGTAGTAAAATCCCTTGACGCTGAAAACCCAAGAGTCAAGCTGGCTTCTGGAATGTTGCTGCTACCCTTTGATGATGCTGCTTCAAAAGAAGCAATAAAAACCATCCTGGCTGACAAAAATCCTTGGATTCGAAATCGCATGGCACTTGCCCTCGCAAATCTTGCGGACAAATCTGCTATCCCTGTATTAATAAACACACTCGCAGATTTAAATCAGGAGCAATCATCAGATACCGATGCTTTTCTTTTCGAACTTGCAGGACTAAACCTCCCTACCGATCTTCCTGCCTCTGCTTCAGATCGAAAAAAAACCAAGGAAGCATGGCTTTCTTGGTGGTCTAAAAATGCTGATAAAATCTCCTTAACCAACAGCCTGTTGGGCAACTTGCAAGCTGTTTCCAATGGGAACACCATCATTTCAAGCCTGGCCAACAACCAAGTCTTCGAATTGGACCGTAACGGCAAAGCCCGCTGGACAATTACAGGCCTTTCAGGCCCGATGGATGCGCAGTCTCTTCCAAATGGTCGCATTTTAATAACCGAACATCACAACATGAAAATCACCGAGCGAAGCCCAAAAGGTGATATTCTTTGGACAAAAGCCGTTACTTCAAATCCTCTTAGTGCAACCCGTCTTCGAAGCGGACTCACTTCCATCAC
>RFZJ01000031.1 GCA_009920765.1 Planctomycetota bacterium
ATCAAACCCATCCGTTGATAAACATAAGAGAAAAATTCAGCCTCTGTCCCAATGATAGTTGCACGGATGCACAATCAAAAGACAAAGGCTGAAATATTAATCTGACTACTGGTTAATCAAGGCAATGCGCACCATGGGTGATGGCTGCGCCCATTCTAAGCAACGAGGCAATCATGATGGTTTCAGCAATTTCCTGTTCGGTAACGCCTGCATGCTTGGCCTTTTCCTTATGGATTTCAAGGCAATAAGTGCATTGGGTGGTCATTGCAACTGCAAGTGCGATAAGCTCCTTGTTTTTGACGGAGATAGCGCCTTCCTGCATGACTTGCTTGCTAAATTGCCTATATGTGGCGTAAGCATCCGGAACAAGCTGGGGCATTTTTTTAAGTTTATCTAGCTGCTTCATATCGTACATGAATCAAACTCCCATTAGGATTAGGTAAATTAGACAACATGAAAAGTTTATAACGAACCACAGTCGAGTCACACTAAAAAATGTTTGATTCGCTGAGTATCTAAAAGTGAGAATATTTTAAAGCTTGTGGATATTGTAATGCGATCCAACCTTTCCCAGTCCCCTTTAAACCTTTAATCCCCTACCTTTTGACACTGATTTATAAAACTTTTCTTTTTTTCCTTCAGGTTGGATTCCATAACTGGAGGGCTCCTGCGAATAATCTATATAGAAACATTGGCCCATTTTTTAAGGAACAATCTCATGGTAAAACAAATCCTCAAACAATTACAAATTTTAGGTAGCCTCGCAGTGGTGGGCTTTTCGGCAGGATGGGCTGAAGCGCAAATAGCATCTGCACCAGCTAATTTTAGGAGTGCTCCAACAGCTTCAAGGCAGGCTTATTCCTATGCCCCTCCTATTGCCCCCAATGGCTTCCAGCAAGGCGGGTACAAAATTTCCTCCATCACCCCCGGATTTGCAGCAGATCGATATGGGTTTAAAAATGGCGATGTGATCATTCAAGTAAATGGAAAGCAATTCAGGACCGAAGATGAGTTTAATGGGTTACTTCGCCAAAGCAGCTTTGGATCAAAAATCACCTATTTTGAAGCGGGATCAGGAATTGTAAAAATGCGGGAAGTCAAACATGTATTTGCAAGGCTTGGCATTTCGGGACAGATTGTCCCACTGAATGGCCCTAGCGTAATGCCTGCTACGCTTCCACCCGGGGCATTGCCACCAGGGCCAATAGGGCCGCCACCGGGCGCAATCATTCCCCCACAGCCCTCAGCAGGGCCGGTGTTACCCGGGATCTAATTAATTAGATATCTGGTTTAGAGATCAATTTGGCCAAGCCAAGTCTCAATGGCTTGCCAGACTTCCAACTTGCAGTCATCCTGCAATAAGACATGCCTGCCCTCGGGGATTTCGACATATGTTAGCAGGTCTTTTGGAGCTGCATCAGCAAATTGTCGAGATCCCAGATGGGAAGTAACTTTGTCGGCTGTGCCATGCAATAACAGAGTTGGGGTTTGTAATACTTGGGGATTTTTCAATAGCCTTTGAGCAGCTTTGGAGCATTGCAAATAAAGGCCGACTGAAACTTTGCGATGAATGAGCGGGTCGTTCTTAAAAGACTCGATAAATTCGCGATCACGCGAGAGATCCTCGTAATTCAACTTGTTATCAAACGCAAGTGATGAAGCAATCATATTAATCATTGCAGCGGAATTCTCAAGCCACCAGGGCAATTTAAAAGGAAGAGAAAGCCAGGGTGCAAGGGCGATGCAAGCATGAATGCTTTGAGGATAGTTCATGGAATATGCCAGGGCCAGTTGGCCTCCAAGGCTATTTCCCAAAAGAACAATCGGAATATCCGGGTGCATCTTTTCCAGCTCGCCTTGAAAAAGTCGAAGGTCATCAATCAAGGTTTCATAAGAAGCAGCATGTCCTCTGGGGCCTTCTGATTTTCCACAACCCCGCCTATCAAAACCATAAACAGCGAAACCTTTGTTTTCAAGTTTGCCTGCAATATGCTCATACCTTCCGGAATGGTCTGCCAAACCATGCACACACCAAATAATGCACTTGATGGGGCATTCAGGTTGCCAACCTTGCCAGTAAAGGCGCAACCTATCCTTACCGAGAAAATTACCTTCAAAATGATACATCTAGCTTTTAACCTTCTTCTGCCTTTTACCATTGGCCGATAAAAAATCTTAACTGATATAATACCATCTGCATTTGCAGAAATTCAAAATACCTTGTTTGTCAGGAGCATTACCATGAAATCCACCACTGAACATCTTACTTTCAATCTTCCCGAAAGAATGGCCTTTTTAAATATAACCTCTCAGGTTGAAAATATCGTCAAAAAAAGTGGCATAAAGGAAGGACTTATGCTTTGTAATGCCATGCATATCACCGCCTCGGTTTTCATCAATGACGATGAACCAGGGTTACACCACGATTACAAAAAATGGTTGGAAGCATTGGCACCCTTCAATCCTTCAGCGCAAATCTACCACCACAACCGCACCGGAGAAGATAATGCAGATGCCCATATGAAACGGCAGATAATGGGCCGCGAGGTCGTGGTTGCAATAACCCAGGGAAGGCTGGATTTCGGCCCTTGGGAACAAATCTTTTATGGGGAGTTCGATGGTAACAGGCCCAAGCGCGTACTTGTAAAAGTTTTGGGGGAATGAGTGTTTAACTTTTTCCCAATCCTTGTGAAGCAGGCTTCATCATGCTAACTTGAATCCCATGAATTTCAAATTTCCACTCCTTGAAGGGTGATTGATGGAGGTCAACAATTCCACTCAAATTATCCACGTTGACATGGATGCTTTTTTTGCATCCATCGAGCAATTAGATAATCCCTCCCTGAAGGGTCGGCCTGTTATTGTTGGTGGTAAGCCGGGGGGCCGAGGCGTTGTTAGTGCTGCTTCCTACGAGGCGCGGGTATTTGGCGTACACAGTGCGATGCCTTTAAAAACAGCTCTTAAGCTTTGCCCACGGGGGGTGTTTCTTCCGGTTCGATTTGCAAGATATGGCGAAATCAGCAAACATATCAGAGAAATATTTCATCATTATACACCCATGGTAGAACCATTGAGCAGTGATGAAGCGTTTCTTGATGTCAAAGGAAGCGAAGGTCTTTTTGGGTCTGCAGAAACCATAGGTCGAAAAATCAAGGAAGAGATATTAAAAGAAACTGGGCTTACTGCCTCGGTGGGCGTGGCGCCTAATAAATTTCTGGCAAAGCTTGCAAGTGACCTGAAAAAACCCGATGGGTTTGTTGTCATCACTCCAGATAAGATTCGTGAAATTCTAGATCCATTGCCCGTAGGCAGATTATGGGGGGTGGGCAAAAAAGCGGAATTAAGGCTTCATGCGCTGGGCTATAAAACCATCGGTCAAATAGCTTTAGCAAACCCAAAGGCGTTGGAAATGGCATTTGGGCCATCTGCGATTCATTTATGGGAATTGGCAAAAGGCATCGATTCCCGGGTGGTCACGCCCGATCGATTGGCAAAATCTTTAAGTGCTGATGTCACTTTTTCAGAAGATATCGAAGACAAAGAAGTGCTCGGGGAAAAACTATTGGATCTTGTGGAACATTTGGGCGCCCGGCTTCGAAAAAAAGAAATCAAAGCAGGTGTGATCGAGGTAAAGCTTCGATCCTCGGATTTTGAAACCCGAAGCGTTTCTAAAACCCTTCTCGAACCCGCAAATGAAACCCTGCTCTTATGGGCTGAAGCAAAAGTACTTTTAAAAAAATTGCTTCAATTTGACCTATTGCCCGCTAGGCTGATAAGCGTTGGGGCAGTAAGATTAGTGCGCCCAGGCGAGGTCCAAGGGGGGCTTTTTGACACAAAAATAATACAAAAGCTTGGAGAAATAGATCGTACATTGGATGCAATCAAGGCAAAATTCGGGGCTGAAGCCATCGGAAGGGGTGTTTTTCTCACTTCTGATGACAAAAAAAGCAAGAAAGAGCAAAAGGAACACTAGTACCCCTTGTTTTAGAAGGTATTTTTACCTAAATTTTTCATTAGCCAGTGCTAACATAAGGCGACGTAGCTCAGCGGTTAGAGCAGGGTCTTCATAAGGCCAAGGTCGCTGGTTCAATTCCAGCCGTCGCTATTTTCTCCTCGATTAAGTAATCTTTCTTACAAATCTTGCAGGATCTTAATCTTCCCTTAAGATTCCGTTTGCTAATTTATACTTTTGGCAACTCTGTTCGCATTGATCCAAAGAGAACCACGATGGCAACAAATCGAATTTTCCTTTTCCTTGCAACCTTGATACTTCCATTGGTAATTTCAAATAACAGCAAGGCACAAAACTGGCCCCAATTCCGGGGACCCGACGGCAATGCTTTTAGTGCAGACAACAACATTCCTTCCAGTTGGGACGATTCCAAAAATATGCTTTGGAAATGCGACCTCCCCGGGAAAGGATCATCAAGCCCCATCGTTTGGAAAAACAATATTTTCGTTACCTGTTTCACCAACTCTGCATCAGGCATTGAACGATCTTTGGTTTGCATCGATAAAAATTCGGGCAAAGTTTTGTGGAAGGCTTCTGTAAAATCGGATGCACAAGACGACCCCTACTCGGGCTACCTGACCCAGCATGGGTATGCAAGCAGCACTCCTGCAACCGATGGCGAATCAATATTTGTATTCTTTGGTAAGGCGGGCGTGGTTGCATTTGATTTTTCAGGAAAAGAACTCTGGAAAACCAGTGCCGGCGTAAAATCCGGAAACCGCAAGTGGGGCTCTGCATCAAGCGTCATACTGCATAAGGATTTGGTGATTGTAAACGCCTCTGAAGAAAGCAGGGCGATCATCGGTCTGAACAAAAAAACCGGGGCCGAAGTTTGGAAAGCCCAAGGGGACAAAATCGAACTCTCTTACAGCACACCTTTTATTTTCAACGCATCCCCCGAAAAACAACTTATCATCGTTCCAGTGCCCACCGAAATCTGGGCCATCAACCCCGAAAATGGAAAGCTGACCTGGTTCGCTGAAACATCTCTCAATGGCAATATCTCGCCCACCATTGCTGCAAAGGATAATCTTTTGTTTTGCTTTGGCGGATTCCCCCAGACTAAAGCCGTTGCGTTGAAAGCAGAAGGAAAAGGCGATCTTTCAAAGAACATCGTCTGGACCAGCAACGATTCCTCTTATGTGCCCTCCCCCGTCATTAAGGGCGAGCATTTGTATTGGATCAACGACCGCGGCCTGGCTTATTGTGCTGAAGCTGCAACGGGTAAAATCATTTACAAAGAGCGGCTACCCATGAAATCTTCAGGGGGCGTTGCCCGCCCTGTTTATGCCTCCATGATTTTGGTCCAAGATAAATTAATCGCAGTCACCAGGCAGGAGGGCACCTTCGTTATCGATGCCAACCCCAGCTTTAAACTCATATCCCACAATAAAATCTCGGAAGAAGGCGATTTTAATGCTTCTCCCGCCATTAGTGAGGGAAAACTTTTTCTCCGCTCCGATAATCGCCTTTATTGCATCAGCAATCCACGGTAGATGCATTTCAACTTAAAGTTTCAAAATCAATTTTGCACCGGAATAATTTCGCTGTATCTTATTGGAATAACACACCAAGAGGACTTCCCATGAATTATTCCCTGGCTTCTTTCTGCGCTTTACTTCTATCAACCTCGATCACACTCGCCCAAGCACCTGACCTCATAATCCATAATGCCAAAATCGTTACCGTAGATGACAAATTCACCATCGTTCAAGCCATGGCAATCAAGGATGGAAAAATCCTGAAGACAGGCAGCAATGAGGAAGTGCTGAAAACCAAAGGCGCCAGCACCATTGTAAAAGATGTTGAAGGCAAGACAGTTCTTCCGGGCCTGATCGATTCTCATGTTCATCCCGCAGGCGCAGCCATGCATGAGTTCGACCACCCCATTCCACCATTTGAAACCATCCAGGATGTTCTTGATTACATCAAAGCCCGCGCCAAGGTTCTTCCCAAGGGCGAATGGATTGTTTTAAGACAGGTCTTTATCACCAGGCTTAAGGAGCAGCGCTACCCAACCAAGGCCGAAATGGATGCTGCAGCCCCTTCGCACCCGGTCCTCTATTCAACGGGGCCAGATGCCTCGCTTAATTCCCTTGCGCTTAAGTTAAGCAAGATCGACAAGGATTTTAAAGTGAATGATGGTGGCGCAGGTCAGGTTGAAAAAGATGTAAAAACAGGCGAACCTACGGGCATTTTGCGAAACTGCACCCGCTTTGTCAAAACCTCGCAACCTTCACAAAGGCAACCTACTGAAGCCGACAATATTGAACGATTGCATCTGCTTCTTAAGGATTACAACAGCGTGGGATTAACAGGCATCATTGACCGCGGTGCTGGAGCCTCCTCGCTTGAAAGATTTAAAAAGCTCAAGGATGCCGATAAACTCACCATCCGCCTGGCTGCCTCATACTCCATGGGTACAAGCAGCCCGCTGGAAACTCTTGAACAAGATATCGCAAAGCTTGCCTCCCATCCAATGCGTGCTCCCGACAACATGATTCGCATCATTGGCATCAAGATATTTTTGGACGGCGGCATGCTGACAGGCAGCGCTTATATGCAAAAACCCTGGGGCCTCAGCAAAATATATTCCATCGATGACCCAACCTACCGCGGGCTTCTTTTTCTTTCCCGCGACAAACTTCTTGGCATGGCTCATGCCACGGTTAAAAATGGCATGCAATTCACGGCCCACACAGTAGGCGATGGAGCAGTGGAAACTTTGGTGGGCGTTTACGAAGAAATCAACCGCACAACTCCGGTAAGAAACACCCGACCTTGCATCACCCATTCGAATTTCATGTTCAAAGATGCAGTCGAAAAAATGCCCAAAATTGGCATCGTTGCAGATATTCAGCCAGCATGGCTTTACCTCGACAGCCATACCTTGGTTTCGCAATTCGGCGTCGAAAGACTGGAGTACTTCCAACCCTTGCAAAGCATTTTTAAAGCAGGCGGGATAGTGGGTGGCGGATCGGATCATATGCAGCGCATTGATTCGATGAACTCGGTCAACCCTTACAACCCTTTTCTAGGCATGAGCGTTGCAATCAACCGCAAAGGAAAATATTACCCCCAGAAACTTCGACCCGAACAAGCATTAACCCGCGAGCAGGCGATTCGTTTCTACACCATGAATAACGCTCATCTGATGTTCCTCGAAAAGGAAACCGGATCTCTAGAAGTCGGTAAACAAGGCGATTTCATCGTTCTTGATCGTGACATTATTACTTGCGATGAAAATGCTATTGCCCAAACCAAATGCCTTGCGACTTATCTTTCAGGCAAGCAGGTACATGGCGTAAAATAAAACATCGTTCCTGGAATCAAACTCCGGGAACGATGCTTGTATGATTAATCTTCGATTCAATCAATTACATATGGGCGATCAAGGCAGTACCAAATTCACTGCATTTGATTTCCTTGCCACCTTCCATCTGGCGCGCAAAATCGTAAGTCACCTGCTTTGCACCAATGGCACCGTCCATGCCCTTGATGATCAAATCAGCAGCTTCTATCCAACCCATATAACGAAGCATCATTTCGCCTGAAAGAACAACAGAACCGGGGTTTACCCGATCCAGGTCTGCATACTTGGGGGCAGTACCATGGGTTGCTTCAAAAATTGCATGGCCAGTCAAATAGTTGATGTTACCACCGGGAGCAATACCAATCCCGCCCACTTGCGCAGCAAGTGCATCAGAAAGATAATCCCCGTTTAGGTTCAAGGTTGCGATTACGTCAAAATCTTCTGGGCGGGTTAAAACTTGCTGCAGCGTGATATCTGCAATGGCATCCTTGATAAGAATTTTACCCGATGCCAAGGCTGCTTTTTGTTCTTGGTTAGCAGCATCTTCGCCTTTTGCCTTCTTGGTGCGTTCCCATTGTTCCCAAGTGTAAGTCTGGGCGCCAAACTCTTTTTCTGCAAGCTCGTAGCCCCAAATACGAAATGCACCCTCGGTGTACTTCATGATGTTGCCCTTATGAACCAGTGTAACGCTCTTGCGCTTATTGGTAATCGCATATTGAATCGCCGAGCGTATTAGGCGTTGGCTGCCATCCCGGGAAACAGGCTTGATGCCAATCCCGGTGCTTTCTGGAAAGCGGATCTTCGAAAACTCCTTGGGAAAGTTTTCTTTGAACAGTTTGATGAACTTGTTATTGGCCTCGGTGCCTTGTTCAAATTCAATCCCAGCATAGATATCTTCAGTGTTTTCACGGAAGATCACCATATCAACCTTTTCGGGATGCTTAACGGGGGAAGGCACGCCTTTGAACCAGCGCACCGGCCTTAAGCAGACATAAAGGTCAAGCATTTGGCGCAATGCCACATTCAATGAGCGAATGCCACCACCAATCGGAGTGGTCAATGGGCCCTTGATGCCAACCAGAAAATCCTTGAACGCCTCAACCGTTTCATCAGGAAGCCAGTTGTTGAATTGCTTGAAGGATTTTTCACCAGCGAAGACTTCAACCCAAGCGATTTTCTTTTTGCCACCATACGCTTTTTCAACCGCAGCATCCAAGACCCGGACTGCAGAGCGCCAGATGTCTGGGCCAGTTCCATCCCCTTCAATGAAGGGAATGATTGGATGGTCGGGCACATGAAGTTTACCATTGGTAATGGTAATTTTGTCCCCTTTGGGAACTTTGATGTGGGTATAAGCCATGGTAGGCAGTCCTCGTTAAGTTAAAACAATTACAAACACACAGTGATAGATTAATATATGACATGGGATGGGTTTAAGTCGAGCATAAGAACTGTAAACCGGGTATTTTTATTTTCATTAAAACTCGGACTGAATTCTCCTGGAAAAAGAAGGGCAAACCATGTGGAAAAGATCATGCGAGATAAATACCAGCCTTGAAGATCAACTGCCCATACCTGCAAAAATCATTTCCAACGAAGAATTCATACCACCTGTGCCCACCCTAGATCAGCAACATTACGCACGCAGGGCGTTGGAGCTTGCAGAAACCAACGCAAAAAAGCAAAATCTTGATCGCAGAGATTTCCTGAGAACCGGTTCGGGGATGGCTTGCGCATTGACCGCGTTGAACGAAGTTTTCGGCCCATGCTATGAGGTGCAGGCCTCAGAAATGGCAGACCCCCTTTCTTTTAGGGAACCCTGGCCAAAGGATCAATTCATCTTCGACATGCAGACCCATCATGTCGATGTTTCAGGAAAATGGTACGAGGATTCTCCCGAGGGAAACAAAGTCAAGGCGTTTCTACAAATGGTCAGGCCCTCTCTTCTAGGCTTTAACCGAACTCTCGAATTACTTAACCGAACCCATTATGTCAAAGAATTGTACGCAGACAGCGACACGGTAATGGCTATCATCAGCGGCGTACCCACACGAGAATGGAATAAGAATCCACTTCCACCGGACCAGATGGTTGCGACCAGAAACTTTGTCAACGAACTTTCGGGATCGCAGCGTGCCTTATCGCATGGTTTGATCAGGCCCAACCTAGGCCTGAAAGAACTGGATGAGATGGAAAGGCAGGTGAAAGACCTCAAGATTGATGCTTGGAAAATGTATACAGGAGCAGAATTGGGCGAGCAATACTGGCGCCTTGATGACGAAAAAATAGCCTACCCCTTCTGGGAACGCACCAAGAAACTTGGCATCAAAAATATCTGCGTTCACAAGGGACTTCCCTTGGGCCTGTTCAATGAAAAAGGTTGCCATCCTGACGATATTGCCAAGGCTGCCTCCGATTGGCCCGACCTTAATTTCATCATCTACCATTCAGGATACAAGGGTTTTGGATCCGCTGGGCGTGGGATTGGAGCCCCAGTTCCAACCAGGGAAAAACCGGATGAACAAGAGATTCCCTGGATCAGCGATATCCTTAGGGCGCTAAAGGCCAACCCAAAAATCAAGAATGTTTATTTTGAACTCGGCAGCACCTTTAACATCCTTTCATCTGCCGCACCTAAAACCTGCCTGCATGCCTTGGGCCAGATGATACAGGTTGCAGGAGCCGACCATATTTTATGGGGGACTGATTCCATCTGGAATGGCAGCCCACAAAGCCAGATCGTCAGATTGCGAAGGTTGCAAATGCTCCCAGAATTGAAGGATCGATTCCAATACCCGGAATTGACTGATAAGATCAAGGATCAAATCTTCGGGCTGAATGCAGCACGGTTATTTAATATCAATGTCGAGGAAAAGCGCAAGTCCTTGAAAATCGACAAGATGACAACCATCCGGGAAAGTTACAAACAAGGTGCCTCACCAAGTAATACCCAGTATGGATGGGTTTGGCTGGGTGGTGCCAAATCGCCGACTCTTCCCATTGGTTCTGACTGAAATTTACAACCTTCATCATAATTCTTAAGGCACCAAGTACGCCTACCGCTATACTATCCTTTTAGGAAAGGGACAGATTATGGCCAGACAAATGATGAAATCGTTGACAGATGGAGCGACAGTAGATGAGGTTTTTGTCGCTCTCGACAAACAACTACGGGCTAACCGAAATGGCAATTCCTATTTGCAAATGGAACTGCGCGATCGCTCTGGGTCGATTGCTGCACGCCAATGGAACGCCAACGAGTCTGCGTTCCGCGCTTTTGAAGAAGGCGATTTCCTACATGTTAAGGGAAAGGTGCAACTATTCCAAGGCACCTTGCAGATGATTGTAAGCTCCTTTGAAAAAGTGTCTCCCAATGATGTTGATCTTTCTGAATTTCTGCCACACACCGAACAAGACATCAGCAAGCTGTTTGAAAAGGTTCGCACTTTTTTACGCAAGATGACTAACCCTCATTTGCGGGCTCTGGCAGAGGCCTTCTTCATGGATGAAGAATTAATGCAGGCTTTCTGCAAGGTTCCTGCGGGCATCAGGCATCATCATGCCTATCTAGGCGGCTTGGTTGAGCATGTTACCAGCCTCATGGAAGCCTGGGACAGGCTAGCACCACTTTACCTTTCCGTTAACAAGGATTTACTATTCATGGGAATATTTCTCCATGACATCGGGAAGATCAGAGAATTGACTTGCGATAAAGCGTTGACTTACTCCGATGAAGGTCAGTTAATCGGGCATATTGTTCAGGGTGTTGAGATACTGAACGAAAAAATCGCCAGCGTTCCCGAACTTTCAGGCGAACCTTTTCCAACGGAGCTGATGTGGCGCCTTAAACACATGATATTAAGCCATCATGGTACCTATGAATTTGGCAGCCCAAAACTCCCAATGACTCCTGAAGCTGTCGCCCTTCATCATCTGGACAACCTTGATGCCAAGGTTCATGCATTTACCAAAGAAATTGAAGATGCGGGCAAGGATGCCCACTGGACACCCTATAATAATCTTTTACAGCGCAAGTTATACAAAGGCGCCATGCTTGATATCACCTCGGTTGACTAACCAAGGGGATGAAGCATATTCGACCAACATAAAGGGGCCAGTTTTTTATGGGCCGTATTCACGATAAGATTCTTCAGGCTGTCAACAAACAAAGCTACCAGCCCATGAAGGCCCGAATTCTAGCTCGCAGGCTTGGCCTTGCAGGCGGGGCTTATGGTGAATTCCGTGCTGCTCTCAACGATCTTGTTCAACAAGGCCGTATTGAAATCAACAATAGTCAGGCCATTCGTAAATCAGGCGCCAAGCCAACCCTTAAAGGCACTTACCGAACATTGAGCTCGGGGGGAGGCTTCGTAAAACCAAGCCCGGTCGATGGTGTAGCCGGCCCTGAAATTCGCATTTTTCCCGAAAACAGCAACAATGCCGCCAATGGCGATCTCGTTGCAATTCAAATTCTTCGCAGGGGCAATTCAGATCGCCCACCCACAGGCCAGATCATAAGTGTAATAGAAAGAAAATCACACCAGTTTGTTGGCACCTACTGGGAAAAAGCAGGTGAAGGTTTTGTCAAAGTGGATGGCGCAGTTTTTTCCCAATCCATTTCCATTGGTGATCCCACCACCAAGAATGTCAAGCCGGGCGACAAAGTGGTCTTTGATATGATTCACTTCCCTTCTCCCGAACAACGGGGCGAGGGTGTCATTACCGAACTTCTGGGACCCCAGGGTGACCCAGGGGTTGAAACCCTGGCCATCATCAGGGCCTACAACCTACCCGACATTTTTCCGCCTGATGTACTTGATGAAGCACATCATATCGCAGAGAATTTTTCCGAGGAAGATTTTGATGGAAGGGTTGATTACACCAATCACACTGTCGTTACCATCGATCCCATCGATGCCAAGGATTTCGATGATGCGGTGCAGGTTGAATTAGATCCAGCTTCTGGGCATTGGACACTTTGGGTGCATATCGCAGATGTGGCACATTTTGTAAAACAAGGCGGGGCTCTTGATCGCGAAGCTCGCAGCAGAGCCACTAGTATTTATCTGCCCGGCAAAGTCATACCCATGTTTCCTGAAACCATTTCAAACCACCTCGCAAGTCTTCAGCAGGATAAAATCAGGTATGTTCAAACAGTGGTGATTGATTTTGATCCCAAGGGTCGCAAGACTACGGTTTCTTTTGAACGGGGCGTTATCAAAGTTAAAAAACGCTTTCACTACGAACAAGTGATGGCTTTCCTTGACAAGACTCCCGAAGCACCCAAAGTTCCTGAAGATATTGGTGCTATGCTTGAACGAATGAAAACTCTGGCACTTATTTTACGAGGCAGAAGATTCCGCAGGGGAGCCCTTGAACTCGACATGCCGGAACCCAAACTGGAGTTCGATGCAGATGGCAGAGTAAACGGAGCACATAATAGCGTCAACGATTTAAGCCATCAAATCATTGAAGAGTTCATGCTTGCTGCCAATGAGGCTGTCGCGGAACATCTTTACGGCCTTGGGGTCAAGTTTATACGCAGAATCCACCCAGACCCTGAACCCACCAAGCAAAAAGCTTTTGCTGCGTTCATCCGTACTCTGGGCTATCAGATCGATAACCCAGAAGATCGTTTTAACTTGCAGCGCATTCTGGCAGAATCTTCTTCCAAACCCGAGAAACATGCTGTTCATTACGCCCTGCTTCGCAGTCTCAAACAAGCAGTTTATAGTGAAAAAGAAGAAGGACATTACGCACTTGCTAGCACTTGTTACTGCCATTTCACTTCCCCCATCCGCCGTTACCCAGACCTTACTGTTCATCGGCAATTAACCCGCTGGAAACGAACCGGAAAAGCTTCCTACGATGAAACCGAACTGATGTTTTTAGGCGAGCATTGCAGTGGCATGGAACGACGTGCCGCACTTGCAGAAAGAGACCTCGTTAAGGTTAAATTACTCGAGTTCATGTCCAAACAACTTGGCGAACACAAAATGGCTATCATAACAGGCGTGGCTGAGTATGGGTTCTTTGCCCAGATTGTTGACCTGCCCGTTGAAGGCATGGTTCATATCACCACTCTTAATGATGATAATTATCTCTTTGATGCGGAAAGCCATACCCTTACTGGATTGAAGTTTAAAAGGCGCTATAGATTGGGTGACAAACTTGAAGTGGAGATCGCCAAGGTGGATATGGCAAAGAAACAAATGGATCTTCGCCCTGTTATTTCAATGGCAGAGCAAAAAAAGAAAACTAATCGGAAGTAAAGTGTGCAATGCCTTTTCCTGACTACCCATGCCCAAAATGCAATTCATGGATAGATCCACCCGCTGGAACTGTAAAAGGGCAAAAGTTTATCTGCCCTCGTTGCGAAGATACCATAGTTTGGCAAGGTCCGGATATCGCTATAGATGCACCGATAACCGCATATAGTTACATCCAGAAGGATCGGGATCTACCTGTAAAAAAATCGCGCACGGCATTAGCCGTGGTTTTCGTGATGTCAGCAATGGCAATTATGGCGCTGGTGTTCGCACTTTCTACCCAAAAAGAACGAAGAAGCAGAGACCTTGCCAAGGCAAATACCGATCCGAGACAATCCTATCTTCAGTGGTTTGCTGGCGACTCCAGTCTTATCGCAGTTTTAGATTTGCAAAAACTAAAAGCTTCCAAGGAACTCGCTGAGTTATTAAATCTTGATGGTTTCTTGAAAAAGAATTCTCCAATCAGCAAGGCGCTCGGAAACGAACCTGAGGAAATTAAACTCCTCGCTCTTACCATGCCTGCAGATAGACCCCTCGCCTCTTCTTTGTTTCTTCAGACACTCAAGCCCATCAACATGGAAAAAGTAAACAGTAGACTTCAGGCTACCCCTTCAGGTTACAGGATTGGCAGAGAAACTTTTCGATATCAAATTGACCTTTTTCCGATGCAGCCCAACTATTCTAAAATCGATGACACCACGATGGCATACACCATGCTTCCAGAGAGGTTTGAAGCGATTTCTGGGTTTGAGCGGGCGGGATTGAATCATTTAAGTGGCAAACTACGACCATTGATCGCTGAAAGGATTCCCATCAATGCTCCTGTGTGGATTGCAGCCCAGGCAGGCAAATGGGACTTCAATTCCTTAAAATTATTTCTCCCTGCGTTACCTGAAATCACCAAGCCAGATTTTATGGAAGACATGGATGCAATTGCGATATGGCTTGAATCAGGTGTAGAGCCGGTGCTACGATGCGAAATCATGGGAACCTCCGCAGAAGCGGTCAAGAAATTAGAAAAGCGTCTGGAAAGTATGCCTTTTTTAGTTGAAAACGGAATTAAAAGCGCCTGCAGAGACAACTGGCTCACTCTACAAATCCTTATAAATAAAGAACTTGCGAACAAAACCAAAAAGATTACAATTCCATGAGAAAATGGTTAGTATAGCCTTGGTGGATCGTCATTGTTTTGCTGGGATTTTTTCGCACAAACTTATTGCTGCACCTGCTTTATTGCACCTTGATGTGCCTATAATAAAGCAGTCTCGTACGGAGGAAAGAGTGCAGGAAGAATTCCAAAAATTATATACCGCTCATTGCAGGGCGGTTTGGGCGGTCGCTTATGCTAGAAGCATGAATGCTGAAACCGCAAATGATATTCTTCAAGAATCGTTTTTGCGCCTTTGGCGTGAAATGCTTAAAGGATTAATCATCAGGCAAATGCGCCCTTGGTTGATCCGAGTTGCGAGAAATCTTTCTGAAGATGTTGCAAGGGGTTCGTTTCAGCGTAATGGGACATTTGGCCCGGAGATGTTTGAAACGCTTGATTCAAAATCAGAGTCTCCTGGTTTACGTCTTGAAACTCTGGAGTTGCACCAGCAAATTAGGGAGGGACTGCAAGAAATTGCCCCCCAAGATCGTGAAATTTTGACAATGCGATACGCCCTTGATTACGAAGTACCCGATATCGCCAAGGCATTGGAACTACAACCCTCTGCCGTGCATATGCGCTTAAGCAGGGCCAGATTAAGGCTTGCAGAAATTTTAAAGTCCATGGGTGTTGAAGCACCCGGTAAGTAATTTTTGATTTACCCCTAGTTATGGTGATTGGTTTAAGATGCAACATAACGGCCAACAAATTGATCAGGTATTGCAGGAATATTTCCGGGCACAAGTACCTGTCCCTTTTCCAAAAGCCCCTATGGTCCATGGTGGAACCAAGGCACGCAATTTTTCCGGTCTCTCTTCCAGATTTGCCCTGGCTGCAAGCATGCTCATTCTCTTTGGACTTGGTATTTTCTGGCCAAAAAACACCCAGACTGCCAACAACATCAACTTCAAAACAACACCTGCCTCCGCCTCTGATGACAAAAGGCACAAACTTCCTTTGATCAATTTAAAAGAGGATAACAACTCCAAACTGCAACTCCCCCTCAAGTAATTATTTCCCCTTCCCCTGCTACATTTACCTTTTCACAATATTTATTTGGTTTGCTGCATTAAAATCAGTTTGTAAAAATAAAGTCATGAACAAACTAAGCTTTTTCATTTTTCTTACAGCCCTCGCATTCATAAATCTTGGAGATAAGGTTGCCCGATCCGAAGCACCCTTCAAGGTGCCTTTGCAAACCCGTAAAGAATGGAACTTTGAAAAAGAAGGTGTTCAATTCAGCAATAATTTTTCGGGCGCCCGATTGAATGACTGCACTTTTCTAAAAGATAATGTTTATGTTGCAACCATTACTCCTGAAAATTCCCCCATAAACCGCAGCCCTTGGTACGCCTTTAAAATCACATCCCAAAAAAAACAATCCATCGAAGTTCGTTTCCTGCTTACCCACCCCGGAGCTGCAAGCAAACCAAACATCAGCTTCGATGGCAAGAAATGGAAAGCATTGGAGAAAGATAAATGGACTGCTGCAAACTCCGAAAAAAAAACGCTGGCAAGTGCACAGCTCGAAGTCGGGCCAAACACTATTTGGGTCTTCGCCCATCATCCCGTCAGCCTTGATGATTTGAATTCATGGACCAACACCCTTGCAAAAGCACCTCATACAAAAATCACCACCATAGGTAAATCCTTGGAAGGAAGACCCATCAAACAACTTGCAATTGGGAACCCCGATGCCAACAATTTCGTTTTCATCCTGGGCAGGCAGCACCCTCCAGAAATCACAGGCTCTGTCGGACTGATGAGCTTTGTCGATACCATCGCAATGGATTCCCCTCTTTCAAAAACATTCAGAAACAACTTCCAAACTATTGTTATTCCCGTGGTGAACCCGGATGGTGTTGAGCATGGGCACTGGCGCTCCACACTGGGCGGAGTCGATCCCAACCGGGATTACGGCCCTTTCACCCAAATAGAAACCAAGGCGATTCGAGATTCACTTGCAACCATTGCAAAATTACCCAAAGCCAGGGTATACCTCTTTCTTGATTTTCATTCAACTTTTGAAGATATTTTTTACACCCAGCGGGATGAAGACCAGACCTTCCCACTTTTATTCACCAAGCGTTGGTTGAATGGTATCCAAGAACACTTTCCTGACTATGTTTTCAAACGAGATCCAGGGCATAACGAAAATCTACCCACTTCTAAAACATGGGCTTATAAAACCTTTGGATGTGCAGGAATTACTTACGAATTTGGGTACAACACCAGCTTTGAAAAAGTGCGGGTAATCGCATCTGGTGCAGCCGAGGAAATGATCAAAATCTTGGTTGCTGAAACAGCATCACGCTAAATTATGCCTTCGTAGCACGCCTGGCTTTTACACTCTCTGCCAGAAGGTTTAACACCTTTTCAGAATCTTCCCAACCTATACAGGCATCGGTTATGCTCTGGCCATACACCAAGGGTTTACCTTCAATTAGGTCCTGCCTACCCTCCACAAGATGGGATTCAACCATGACCCCGATGATTCTACGATCGCCCTTGGCAATTTGAGCACCAACATCGCCCGCAACTTCAATCTGTTTTTTGTACTGTTTAGAACTATTGGAATGGGATAAATCGATCATCAGCCTTTCCATAAGGCCTGCAGTTTTAAGAGCGGAGCAGGCAGCATTGACGCTTTCCGCATCATAATTGGGGATTTTTCCTCCCCTAAGAATCACATGACAATCTTCATTGCCACCGGTTTCAACAATTGCGACCTGACCATTTTTATGAACTGAAAGAAAATGATGGGGCTGGGCGGAAGCCATCAAGGCATCGATGGCAATTTTCAAATTCCCATCTGTTCCATTTTTAAAACCTATGGGGGCAGACAAACCTGAGGCAAGTTCGCGATGAACCTGCGATTCGGTTGTGCGGGCACCAATCGCGCCCCAGGTTATAAGGTCGCCTATATATTGCGGAGATATGGTATCAAGAAATTCTGAACCTGCGGGCACCCCTTGATTATATATCCTAAGTAGCAGATCTCGCGCCAATCTTAAACCTTCATTGATACGGAAAGTCCCATCCAGATAAGGATCGTTTATCAAGCCCTTCCAACCCACCGTGGTACGGGGCTTTTCAAAATACACCCGCATTACAATTTCAAGATCGTTTGCATGCTTCTTACGGGCAACCGCCAATTTGGATGCGTACTCGGTGGCAGCATTTGGGTCATGAATCGAACAGGGACCAATCACTACTAAAAGTTTATCCGATTTTCTTCGAAGAATATCCTTTACTGCTTTGCGTGTTTCAGCAACAAATTTTTCTACAGGGGTTCCTTGAACAGGAAAAAACCTGATCAAATTCTCCGGGGATGGTAATGGGATAACATTGCGAATGCGCTCATCATCCGTTTGGGAAGTTTTATCGTTGGGAACATTGACAAAAATGTTAGATTGGGTCATGGCTTACTCTATAATCAAAATATGCCTTTAGTTTAGCATTTATCTGCCAGACAAAAAGGGGCATCTTTGCCAGATTTCATTCACAGTATGTGTAATAGTTACGATTATCCTGATTGATATGTGATAAAAAGCCATTACTTTTGAACAAATCAGCCGTTTTATTCAGTTAAACCACTGCTTCTTTAATTACCTTCATAAATAATTGATTGCACTGCCCATCGCGGTTATAGTGAACTTCTTACTAAAAATTAAGGAGTTTCCACCATGATTAGCAGGCGAACCTTTGGCAAAATCGCATTTGTCTCGACCACCGGCGCACTTCTTCCAAACAATCCCTCCCTTGCCATTGAACCAATTAAAAGAACAGGAAAAGCACTTATCAAGCTAAGCTTGGCGGCTTACAGTTTTAGGAAATATCTGGAGTTTAAAGGCACGAATAAGCCTACTATGTCCTTGGATCAATTTGCTGAATACGCATCGGAACAAGGATTAGGCGCAATTGAGCCCACCTCTTATTATTTCCCCGATACCTCCAAAGAATTCTTCCCTAAATATAAAGCCTTTTGTACAAAGCTTGGCCTGGATATAAGTGGCAGCGCTGTGGGTAATAATTTCTGCATCCCTGATGCAGCCAAGTTAAAAGAGCAGATGAGTTCAGTCAACGAATGGATTGAGCGATGCAGTATTTTGGGTTGCAAAACCATCCGGATTTTCGCAGGCACCGTTGCCAAGGGTGATACCGAAGATAAGGCAAAAGAGCGATGCATCAACGCCATCGGCCAAGCCTGCGATTATGCAGCTAAGTTTGGCGTCATTCTAGCGCTTGAAAACCATGGTGGTATCACTGCAAGTGTTGAGCAAATTCTTTCCATTGTTAAAGCCATCAATCATCCTTACTTCGGGGTAAATCTGGATACAGGCAATTTCCACACTGCAGATCCATATGGCGACTTGGCCAAGCTTGCTCCTTATGCAGTAACGGCACAGATAAAAACGGAAATCCAAAAAGCAGGTCAGAAGAAAGAAGATGCAGACCTCAAGAAACTTGTTGAGATTCTCAAATCGGTAAATTACAGAGGTTACATGGCTTTGGAATATGAAGCTAATGAAGAACCCAAAACAGGCGTTCCCAAAGCTCTCGAAGAATTAAAAAAATTGCTCAGCTAACAAGTCTTTTCTAAAAAAGCAAAAGAAGAGAGGCGCAAGTAATTAGCATGCGCCTCTCTTCTTTTATTAATATTCCCAAAGGATTAACCAATCACCCAATGATGATCGCAACCCTGATACGAAACAAGTTCATCAGCCTTAAACCACAATGCAAGTTCCTGATTGGCATTGTCGACACTGTCACTGCCATGAACCAGGTTATTTTGAACACTAATGGCGTAATCGCCTCGAATGGTGCCGGGAGGAGATTTTGCCCCATCGGTAAGGCCCATTAAGTTACGAACAACTGCAACCGCATTGGGGCCCTGGAGAGCCAAGGCAACGGTTGGGCCACCTGTAAGGAATTGAATCAAGGATGGGAAGAAAGGCCTTGCACGATGTGCATCATAATGCTTTTCAGCAAGTTCTTTACTGGCATGAACAAGTTTCATCCCAACGATTTGTAATCCTTTGAGTTCAAATCTTTCGACTAAAGATCCGATAAGCCTGCGTTGAACAGCATCAGGTTTTAAAAGTACAAGCGTACGTTCCATGGTTTTCTTTCACTTTCAAAAGTAAATGGAAATATAGTTACCTAATGAAATACTAGGAAATTAAAGCAGAAAAGCGAGGTTTCAACAGTAAGTGTTATTACTCGGAGGGGGGATTCCCATCCGCACGGGCAGACATGGTTAATAAAGCTTTTAAGCTTACTGCTTCCGCCAGGAATCGCACAGAACCATCACCCATGCATATATTTGCTCCACCCGAGTGAAAACTATAAACTTCCCCTTGGTTGGCACAATTCAACCGACAAGCAGTTGGCACTTCAGTAGCCAAAGTCAAAGTTGAACCAGCAGCATTTGAACCATCAATAGCAATATCGTTGCCAGAATGCGCCCACGCTCCATTCATGTAGGGCGAAGGTGCGCCTGCAAATTGGTTGACTAATTTTCCGAATTTCCAATCTTGAGGACGGGCAGATGCCTCCGCAAGCATGATGGTATTGCTCAAACCATCAGTCACTGAAAGAAGTCTGGTGAATTGATTAGAAGCAAGCACACCCTTGATTGCATCCGAATTAACCCCAGGGTCAGCTAAACCCATGGTCGTCCAGATAATGGCCCGGTTATTTGACCGATTTACAGCCATGTAATCAGATGTTGGTAATGTCCACCCTGCACCATAAGTGCCCTGCTCAGCAGCAGATAGCGATGAAGTTGAAAAACTATGTTCAAAGGGAGTGGAAGGGCATTCAAAAGTTGGGATTCTCGTTCCTGCCGCAGAACGATTGACTGCAGCATACCAGTCCTGCTTGAAATCATAAGCGCCACCCGACTTATTAAGGACGTTTCCCTGTTCAATGTAAGGAAGAATAATTGCGAGAAAACAATGCTTGGCATAATCAGCTGCCAAATTACCTGTAGTGCCGCTTTTCTGAAATTCTTTCAATCCCGCCATGTCAGTCGCTGCTGGAGTCTGCACGCTTGATGGAGGCAATCCCCCGCGTACGCCTTCCAGATTATGGCAAGCCAAGCCCAGATTCTTTAAATTGTTTTGACACTTCATGCGTGCTGCGGCTTCTCTTACTTTTTGCACTGCGGGCAACAACAAGCCGATAAGAATTGCAATAATTGCTATAACCACCAACAACTCAATCAAGGTAAAACCTATGCGAAGTTTCTTTGGCATTTTTATCACCACAAAATTAATTTAATTTGATTAAAAGCAATTATTAATATTGCTAGCTAACTATTTATAAATCAACAAACAAATTATGAAAGTATTGTTAAAATTTTAACTACGACCATTAAAATCATTTAAAGCATTGAATCAAGAAACGCTTGATTGCTGGACATTTTCGACAGTTTCTTGATCAGTACATCCATCGCTTCTACAGAACCCATGGTAACCAGCATTCTCCGAAGCAAATGAACCTTTTTCAAAACCTCAGGCGACAGCAGTTTTTCTTCTTTTCGGGTACCTGACTGACAAATATCCATTGCTGGAAAAATCCGCCTGTCTGAAAGCTTGCGATCCAATACCATCTCCATGTTACCAGTACCTTTGAATTCTTGAAAAATCACTTCATCCATACGGCTTCCCGTATCAATCAAGACGGTACCCATAACAGTTAGGCTTCCACCCTCTTCAAAGGCCCGGGCAGTTCCAAAAAGCCTCTTGGGAACTTCCAAAGCCTTGGAATCGACTCCACCACTCATAATTCTACCACTATTTGCAGTGTTTTTATTATACGCCCGGGCAAGCCTTGTTAGGCTATCCAACAAGATGAAAACTTGCTTGCCCTGCTCCACCAATCTTCGACCTCTTTCCACCACAAGCTCAGCTGTCCGAACATGACTTGCACTATCGCGATCAGAGCTACTTGCAATGACTTCACCTTTGATGGTTCGGCGCATTTCGGTAACTTCTTCTGGTCTTTCATCAACCAAAAGAACTACCAGATGCATTTCAGGATGATTAATGGATACAGCTTGGGCGATATGCTGCAGCAAAATGGTTTTACCAGTTCTAGGCGGCGCTACAATAAGCCCTCTTTGGCCCTTACCTATGGGGGTAAGCAAATCCATGACCCTGGTAGTAAGGGGCTCTTTACCGGTCTCTAGCTTAATCAATTCATGGGGATCGATGGCAGTTAGATCATCAAAATTACGCTGGGTAAAGCTATTTGGATCTTTGCCTTCGATTGTTTCCAATTTAAGAAGACGCGGAGGTTGTGCGCCACGAAAAGCTTCACAAAAACCACCCAATAAAAGACCTTCACGAAGTTTAAGCCTTTGGATAAGGGCTGAAGAAACAACGGGGTCAGAAGCCTGGGGAGCGTAATCTTTGGCGGGGCTGCGAAGAAATCCATAGCCCCGTGGGTGGATCTCCAGGACTCCTTGAAGGCTGACAGCATCTTCTGGCAAGGGAAGATCTTTTGCAGGTTCAACGGGGGACCTGAAGGCATCAACTTGTGAGCCTTGGTGGGGCCTATTTGACCGCTGGGAATTTTGCGGTCTGCCATCACGAAAATTAGGTTTGCGGGAAGGGCCTTTGTTGCCTCTTCCGCGTCCGGGTCCTGGTGGATAAGAGTTCATACTTTCCGATACTGCGTTACCGCTTCAAAAGTACCATCGGGAAGGGGCACAAGTTGGTAGTCACCAAACAAATTAGGAGCTTCAACTTGCAGGATTTTCAAGACTGCAATTGCCAGCTTGCGAATTTCATCTTCAGCATGCCTGCTCCCGCGCATTTCAATGAAATGCCTCAATGAACGGGCGTTTGCTGTAACAAAAATCTTGGTTTCAGTGGCGTTGGGAAGCACACTTCTAGCTGCCTGCCTTGCAAGCTTTCGCCTTAATGTACGATCGGGCTCATCCTTGAACTTTTCTGCCAAAATTTCAACCAGCTTAATGTATCCCTTGTGTGCAGCCTCAACGGTTTCAAGCCAAATTTTGTGAGCCTCAGGGTCTCCTGCTATGCAATCGGGCTCAACATACTCTGCAACTGATTCATCAACATATCTCTGGCTTAACTGGGAATAACCCATGCCCGCACGGTGCCTTACAAGTTCATGAGTCAACGATCTGCTAACCCCTGTAAAAACAAAACTCCAGACTGCATGCTCTAATACCGAACCATGGCCAACTTCAAGAATATGCTCAATATAAGCATGATTGCCACCCGGCCTGGGCTTGGCAAAACTCATGTAGCAAACCCTTCCAGCCACTTCGGTCAGGTATTCCCCTGCAACTTCGGTGTCCGATTGCCAGGAAACACCATGATCCTTAAGGAACTGTTCCAGGGTTCCATCATCGATCATTTGCTTACCCATTAGGTAAACTTTGGGATCAGAAATAACCTTCATCGACGCCTGATTTTGCTGAGTAACTGCCATGAATCCTTGCTCTTGGGCACCTTGCCTGATTTAAATCAGTTTAAGGCAATACCGATGTGGGAATGTATTCTAGCCTTGTATTCAAGTCTCTATCCGAGACTATTCATATGAGATAAGAGACATCATACTCTTTAAATCAAGGATGTCAACGAAATGAATCAATCTAAAATATTCATTTTTAGATTTGGGGTTTCTTCTATGCCTTTTGCAAAGAGACGCTAACATAGTAATAGTGCCAATAAATGATTAAAACATGGGGCAAAGCGTGGCTAAAATGACCAAGCAAATCACCCAAGCTGATGTTAAACCAGTTACTGTACCTGATTTTCTTATTGCAAAATCTCAAGGTCGAAAATTAACCGTAGCAACCGCCTATGATTTTCCAAGCGCAAAAATCATGGATGAGGCGGGCCTAGACTGCATTCTTGTAGGCGACTCGCTGGGTATGGTGGTCCAGGGAAAACCTGATCCACTTTCTGTCACCTTAAAGCAAATGATCTATCATGCAGAAATGGTGGCCCGTGCAACCACCCGCAGTTTAGTAGTTGTTGACCTACCCTTCATGACTTATCAAGAATCTGCACAACAAGCCCTAAGGAACTCAGGGAAAGTTCTTAAAAAAACCGGCGCTCATGCAGTGAAACTCGAAGGTGGCAGGCGCATGTCCGAAACCATCAAGGCGATCACCAATGCAGATATTCCGGTGATGGGTCATGTTGGGCTGACACCACAATCTGTACGCAGAATTGGTGGTTTTAAAATGCAACGCAACGAGAACGAAATTTTACAAGATGCCCTTGCGGTGGAAGAAGCTGGGGCATTTGCAATCGTTCTGGAGTGTATACCACCCGACATCGCACAAAAAATCAGCAATGCTCTAAAAATACCAACGATTGGAATTGGTGCTGGCCCTAATTGCGATGGACAAGTACTTGTGGGTCATGATTTATTGGGGCTTACAACTGGCTTTCATCCCCGCTTCAGTAAAAAATATGCCGACATCGCTGATATCATCCGCTCTGCAATAGCTTCCTATTGCACCGAGGTTCGCACTGGGAAATTCCCCGGCCCTGAGCACACATTCAAATGAGCCTACCTCTCCAGCCCTACATTTTCATGATTCGCCTTACCATTTCCCCCAAGGTGTTTCTAGGCATTTTGCTACTACCTTTACTTATGCAAATAAATGAAGGGATCTGCTTCGCAGCAGACTTGGTTCAAGCGAGGAAATTCCTGCTCACCGGAAAACTGGAGGAAGCAAGGGATGAATATCAGGAAATTTTGAAAGATTCAAAATCTGCCCATGCTGCAACAATCGGACTTAGCAAAATAAACGAAGCACAAGGCGACCTCAATGCAGCCTTGAAAATAATCACTGACATTAAAAACCCTTCTGCTGATGTTTCTGCCCGGAAGGCGGAAATACAATTCCTGCTGGGCCTCTGGAGCGATGCTGAAGTTTCTGCTGCAAACGCCTTGCAACAAAACCCAGATCATCTGCTGGCCAGATGGGTTAAAGCCCGAATTCTCTGGGAGGGTGGCGATATACCCAAGGCACTATCCGAGTTTCAGTGGTTTGTAAAATCCTACTCCGATAAACTTGAAACGCCCAATGCCTATAAGAAGCCTGAAGATTTACTGATTATAGCTCAGGCCAGCTTGGAAAACGCACGCTGGTATGCCCTGGGCGATGAACTCGAAACCATTCTCAATGATCTGCTGAAAGACACGCTAAAAATTGACCCGGATTTCTGGCCCGCAGAAGCCCTTGCTGGAAAAATTCTGCTCGAAAAACATAACCGACCCGAAGCCCTTGCAGCCTTTTCCAAAGTATTGGCCATTAATCCCGAGGCCCCGGAAGCCTTGGTGGGCAAAGGCGAAGCCGCCATTCAAAAAATGGAATATCAGGAAGCAGAATCATTCGCCCAGCGAGCATTGAAATCTCAACCTAACCACCCTGACGCCTTGGTTCTTCTATCCGAAATCAGCCTTGCAGAAAGTAATTCTACCAAGGCTCGGGAGCAACTAACATTGGCCAGAAAAGCCAGGCCACGAAATGAAAAAATTCTAGGCAGGCTTGGCGGACTTGCCTGGCTTGATGGAAAAACTGCGGAACTACAAAACCTTGAAAAGGAAGCGCTTTCGTTCGATAAAAAACCTGCCATCTTCTACCTCGAAATGGGCGAGATCCTTTCTTCACGCAGACGCTTCGCCGAAGCTGAAACCCGCTTGAAACAAGCTATCGCCCTTCGCCCCAACCTGCCTGAACCTTTGATATCACTTGCCATGCTTTCTCTCCAAATGGGTAGGGAACCCGAAGCCCGCTTACTTCTTGAAAAGGGATTGAAAGCAGACCCATTTCATGTTCAAACCGCCAACTCCCTTAAAGTTCTTAAGCATCTTGATAAATATGAAACCCTCAAAACAGAACACTTTGTCTTTAAATTCGATGGTTCACAGGATAAAGCCCTTGTCACTTACATGTCCTTCTTCATGGAACAAATCTATTCACAACTTAATGCCAGATTTCGTTTCGCCCCCAAAGAACCCATCCTTGTTGAAGTCTTTTCCAATCACGAAATGTTCAGCGGCAGAACTGTCGGCGTGCCAGATCTTCATACCATTGGTGCGTGTACAGGCAAAGTTATTACCATGGTTTCTCCCCAAAGTAAAAACATGAACAAGCCCTTCAACTGGGCACGAGTCATGCGCCATGAACTAACCCATATCTTTAACCTTGAACAATCCCAATTCATGGTGCCACACTGGTTGACTGAAGGGCTTGCTGTTTCACTTGAAGGTTACCCCAGATCCGACTCCTGGAATAAAGAATTGAAACAGCGCATTCAATCCAACAATCTTTACAACCTGAGCAACATCAACCTCGGCTTTCAGCGACCCAGATCACCCATCGATTGGCAGATGGCTTACTGCCAAAGTTTACTTTATGTGGAATACCTGCAAAAAACGCACGGGGAAGAAGCATCCCGAAATATGCTCGAATCTTTTGCAAAGGGCAATGGCACCGACTTTGCGCTTGAACAGGTTACCAAATCAAACACTGCCAGCTTTGAAAAAGGATATCTTGCCTACATCAAAGAAATTACTGCGAAGACCCTGCTAAGTGAGAAACCAAAATCGCGAAACATCGAAGAGCTGCGTAAAGCCATCGAAGCAGATGCAACCGATGCAGAGGCACAAGGTGAGTTGGCGCTTTTATTGATAAATCGAGACCGGGCAGAGGCCAGAAAACTTGCAGAGTCCGCACTTTTGAACAAGCCAGGCCATCCCCGGGCTTCCCTCGTTTTAGCAAGGCTTGCAAAGCTTGCAGGGGATTCAAAAAAAGAGCTGAGCCTTCTTGAAGAATCTGCCAAGATCAGCCCAAGCCCAGACATCCTTTTTCTGCTGGGTAGACTCTTTTACGATGCAGGGGATTTCACAAAGGCGACCGAAACTTTGCAATCCGGCATGGCTTTAGATCCAGACAATCCCCGATGGCTTGAACAACTCGCACGGGTTTTTGCACAGACTGATAACAAAACCATGCAAATCGATGTCTTGCAAAAACTTACCCGACTCGATCCGGACGATCTCGAAAAACGCAAACGACTCCTTAAGCTATTGTTGCAAAACAACCAAAAAACCGAAGCTCTACTCGCTGCCAGAGAAGTCCTGGAAATTGATGTCTCCTTCAAAGAGGCACAGGATGTACTCCTGGAACATCTGAAAGTACTAGGGAAAAATGATGAACTCCAAAAACTCCAGCAAGTTTTCAATCCCACAAGGTAACTTATGCCCCAGAACCTCAAGCAATTACAATCCCTGATCAAAGAACTTTATGGCAAAAAAGATTCCTCAAGGGGCATTGAGGGTACCTTCATGTGGTTTATGGAAGAGGTCGGCGAGCTTTCTGCTGCTCTTAGGGAAAAAAATCACCAGGCACTTGTGTTGGAATTCGCAGATGTGCTTGCATGGCTTGCAACCCTTGCTAATATTGCTGGGGTCGATCTGGAAGATGCAATTAAATTAAAGTATGGCACAGGTTGCCCTGGATGTGCGAAATCACCCTGCGTTTGCAACCCCAGCAATAAACCCTAAAGAAAGGCTTCATGTCACGATTTCTGACCATCTGCTGCCTACTCTTTATCTTTGCGCAACCAGCTTTGGCGCAACCAGCTTTGACTCAGGTTCGTTTTGGCTTCCCTTCCGAATCAGGCCCTTTGATCCGTAACGGAGCATGGAATCCTGTTGACATTGAACTTGATGTAAAAAGTGCTGAAATCGAACCTGATAAATTCATCATTGAGCTGGAATCCACCGATGGCGAAGGTGCTAGCTACCTGATAAAAATTCCCGTTAGTCCGAAGCAAAACCGGATGATGGGTTACCTTCGCCCCGGCTCCCCCACAAGCCCCCTTATTGTCAGGCTTAAAGAAATAAATGGCAAGATATTGCAAGTCTGGCCTACTCCCGCCCGATCTTCTGCAACCATGGTTGGCCCAAGAGATTTCTTAATTGCCACCTCAGGATTTTCACCAGAGGCCCTGCTCCTCGCTTCAGCTAATCAAAGCAAGTTGGATGCGGGCAAACAAGTCTTGGCGGAAAGGCTGCCTCGCAAATTCTCAGAATTGAAAAGTATTCATGATCTTCCTAATCAAGCCATAGGATATGCCTCGTTGGATACGCTGATTATTTCTACCGCCTCAATAATTTCCAGCGATCTACTTAAAGAAGAACATTCAGAAAAACGTGCAGCGCTTTCAGCTTGGATTCTTTCAGGCGGAACTTTATTGTTGGATTCAGGGACACATTATGAAAGCACCAGAAGTCTGCTTGTTGCATTAGGGGTTACAGGCTGCAATATCGAAGGTCTGGATTCAAATCCCAAAGGTCTGCGCACTCTCAATGGGTTGAACCGTTGGGTCACCCCATTGGTAAGCCAATTGTTGCCAATGCGTATAAACGAGATTGCAAAATTAATGCCAGCTTATTCAGCACAAACCATCATTCGAGAACCTTCTGAGCCATCAGATCCCATGGTAAGACCAATTTTGGTGCAGATACCTTTTGGTCGGGGGCGGGTTTTTCTGTTGGCATTGGGCATGGATTGTCCTCCGTTTTCAAAATGGGATGGACAGCAATCTTTCTGGGATAAGTTTTTATTTGAGATATCACCACGAAACCCAGGCTTTGCACAGGGAAAATTCCCTCCAGACACCACTGCCATCAGGCCTGAAATCGCTTGCGAAATCCAACGATCCCTGGAAACATTTACGGAGGTACCGGCATTTCCTTTTGGATGGGTGGCCCTTCTCATTCTTGCTTACATTATCATCATCGGCCCGGTGGATTATTTCGTCACTCATTACTGGTTAAAAAAACCCGAACTTACATGGTTCACTTTTTTAATGGTGGTACTGGTTGGAACCTGGGGAGCATGGGCTGGTGCCAACGCCCTCAAGGGTGATGAGTCCAAGCTCAACAAACTCGATATCCTGGATCTGGATGTTTCCTCTGGCTGTGTGCAGGGCACTTCATGGATGTCATTTTTCAGTCCGGTGCCTGGCAATTATTCCTTTACTTTGCAAGCCAACCCCAATTGGTGTTCGGGGGACTTTCTTAGCCAACCCGACCTAGGCATTCTGGAAACACCCGACCGCATTTTCAGGGGTGCTTCTCAATCCCTATTTCGAAAACCTTATGAATACAGCTATTTTCCTTCTTCACTTGAACAGGTTGGGATTCCGGCATGGGCTTGCGCAACGCTTGAGGGAAACTGGCAAAAAAAAGCAAAATCCTCCAGCTCCCCCTTCATTGCAGAACTCGCCCATTCCAGGGTGGAAACTGTTTTGATTACAGGCACCATCACCAATAACCTTTCCGTTGACCTTGAAGAATGCAACCTTTTTTATCAAGAATCCTGGCACAACTTGGGCAGGTTTCAATCTGGGGAAAAAAGGCGTATCGACATGCTTCAACTAGGGGGAAGGGGACAATCCATCCAGCAATGGAACGATTTAAAAATCCTGGCACCCAGCAATTGGACCACTCAAAAATCAAACAATCCCTCTGATAACATTCTTCCCATCCACAGGCTTGTCAAAGCTTTTGTTTTTCACGATCACCCCGAAGCAGGGGATCTTCTTTACAATAGTTCATTACGAAAACTTGATACTAGCTGGCGCTTGAAACAAGTTGCAGAAACCTTTCTTTCAGATAGCACCAGGCTTAGGCACCCAGAAGATATCATCCTTATCGGAAGAGTTGATCCTTCCAAAGCTTTTTCTTCTGCGCCTACTTCCCTTTCTCTATCCAAAAAAGTAAATGGCAACCCAACCCCCATCAAACCCAGCATCAATCAGGAAACTTTTGTCAGGGTGGTTATTCCCATCCAACAAGCAAAGCCCTAAGTGCTCTGTTTAAAATTAAATATGGAAATACTTTTATGATTGAAACCCGCGACTTGACCAAAATGTATGGCGAACTTTACGCCTTAAACCGTCTGAATCTCAAACTTGACAAGGGCGATGTTTATGGATTTATCGGGCCCAACGGTGCGGGTAAAACCACCACCATGCGCATTCTCGCTACCCTTTTAAACCCTAGCTGGGGCGAAGCCACCGTTTGTGGCTATTCCATTTACAACAGCTCCAGAGAAATTCGGAAATTAATAGGCTACATGCCTGACTTCTTCGGCGTTTATGATGATATGAAAGTCAGCGAATACCTTGAATTTTTTGCGGCTGCATACCGTATTCAAGGTCTCGATCGCAAGAAGAAATGCGATGAAGTACTCGAGCTTGTCGACCTTGGTTACAAACGCGATGCCCTTGTTACCAGCCTTTCCCGCGGGATGACCCAGCGCCTAGGACTGGCACGGGTTTTACTTCACGACCCCATGGTTCTGCTGCTTGACGAACCCGCCAGCGGTTTAGATCCCAGGGCTAGAATTGATATGCGAGCCTTGCTAAAACGACTTCGTTCCATGGGAAAAACCATTCTTGTTTCCAGCCATATCCTGCCAGAACTTGCAGATATCTGTAATAAAATCGGCATTATTGAACGGGGGCAGCTTTTATTTGATGGCGATGTCGAAACTGCGATCAAACAGGTACGCCAAAACACCGTCATTCATGTTGGAGTTGAAATCAACAGGCTGAAGGAGGCTTCAGGGTTCCTTAAATCGATGGCAGGCGTTTTATCCATCGAAGAAAGAGATCATACGGATTATCTACGAGTAACTCTGGATCATAATTTTAAAGATGGTAGTTTTATTGCAGAAGCCTTGGTGCGTGCGGGGTACAAACTTAAAACCCTTCATGAGGAAGAGGTTAACCTGGAAGATGTCTTTATGGGTATTACCAAAGGGATCACCAACTGATCTAAAACCCTGAAAGGGTCAAGACATGCGCATATTGGTCACTGGTGGCGCAGGATACATCGGTTCGCATACAGTCAGACATCTGCAAAAACATGGGCATTTCGTTCATGTCTACGATAACCTTTCCCAAGGGCACGCTGCATCCGTTCCACCTGACACTTTTACCCAAGGCGATCTTCATGACTCTAACAGGCTCGATCATGTGTTGGCCAAACACCAGATCGAAGCTGTTATTCACTTCGCTGCTTTAGCACAAGTTGGTGAATCCACCAAAAAACCTGAGTTATACTATCGCAACAATGTTTCGGGTACCATCAGCCTCGTCGAAGCAATGAAACGATGCAACATTTCCAAGCTTGTTTTTTCAAGCACATGCGCAACCTACGGGACCCCCACCGTCGTTCCAATTGTTGAAGAAACTCCTCAAAAACCCATCAATCCCTACGGAAAAACAAAACTTATGGTGGAATGGATGCTGAAAGATCTTTGCATAGCACACAAATGGTCTTGTGCATCTTTACGATATTTTAATGCTGCAGGCGCCAGCCCTGATGGCGACATTGGGGAAGATCACACCCCCGAAACCCATCTCATCCCACTCGCACTTGCTGCTGCTTCTGGACGATCCAAAGCCCTCGAAATTTTTGGTGATGACTACCCTACACCCGATGGAACCTGCATCAGGGATTACATTCATGTTGACGATCTCGCCAACGCACACCGATTGGCTCTTGAAAAAACATTATCTGGTGAACATCTTTGTCTGAATCTTGGCACAGGCAAGGGCAACAGCGTTCACGAAATTCTCAATGCGGTCAAAGATATAACAGGGAAACCAGTACCCTTTACCATCGGGGCACGCAGGGAAGGCGACCCGCCCGCCTTGGTTGCAAGCTGTAAAAAGGCCAATCTCAGGCTTGGATGGGAAGCCAGCTATAAAGATATCCGGGATATTATTTCAACCGCCTGGCGCTGGCACCAATCCCACCCGGATGGCTATCTAACCAGGTGATTTGTGCTAGAATTAAATTCTTCCAACCTTGCTGATTATCTTTTTTCCACGAATAAAATATCGGTACCCAACCCTACCATCGAACCATTAACTGGCGGTGTTTCAGCCCTCGTCTTTAAAATTTCCACTCCTGATAAATCTTTTATTCTAAAACAAGCCTGCAAACAATTGCGAGTCCAGGACCTTTGGCTTAGTGACCCTGCAAGGATCGAACGAGAATTCCTTTTCCTATCTGCGTTCAAATCCCTTGCGCCCAATGGTTACTTAGCCGAAGCACTTTGGCATGATAATAAAAACCATGTGCTGGCAATGTCTCTTGCGCCGGCCCCTGCTACACCCTGGAAAACCGAATTATTAGGACTGGTCGCAGACCCAGTTCGTGCTCAACAAGCAGCAGAAATACTATTGGCAATTCACAATCATGGGCCTAGTTTAAAGAAAAACTTTCCGGGCCTCTTGGATAAAACCATTTTTCAACAATTAAGAATTGAACCTTTCTATGAAAGGCTGGCCCTGCAATACCCAGAGTATGCAACTAGAATCAATTACCAGCGCAAATCACTTTTTAAAGAAAATGGTACAATCTGCCATGGCGATTTCAGCCCAAAAAATCTTTTGATTCACCCAGGAGGGATGACGCTGGTGGATCATGAAACAGCGCATTTTGGCGACTACACGATGGATCTAGGATTGTTTATTGCCCATTTAGTTTTGAAGTGCCTTTATGCAAAATCAAAGCGTCAATCCTACGCAGAATTGATTCGTTGCTTTTTGAAAACATACCAAAAAAGTAACCCGGAAAAATGCGATCTAGATTCACAGCAATCGGCCTTGGGTCATCTGGGGGTCGTGCTTTTAACAAGAGTATCCGGCACAAGCAGGGTCGATTATTTGGATGAACCACAAAAACAAGAAGCAAGCATGCTTGCAGAAGCCCTGCTTAAAGGGGACATCAAGAGTTGGGAAAGATTCCCACCTTATTCCTGGTGATTATTTCTTTTCTTCGATCACGGTAAGTTGGGAAGAACCATCAACAACAATTTGCGGCTTATCGTTGTAAGTGGAAACCTTACCTTTTACTTGTATGGTTTTTTCCTTAAAGAATTTTGGGCCATCTTTAAACTTATGTTTATCCTTGAGTTTTTCATTGGCCCCCGCCCTTACTACGATCGTAAAATTATCTGCATCCTTGAAACTTGGTTTCGAATTCAAGAACATATTGCTCTTGTTCTTATCCATCGATGCAGATTCAACTTTCATTTCAATCAAGCAATCCTTGTCAATCATTTTTGCAGCTTCAGCAGGGGTTATTGCTTTTTCCTGGGCATAGGCAATCCCAACAATAGCAAAAGCAAGGCATAGTACTAAAACCATGGTTTTCATGGCGCCAACTCCCTTACAGCAAGGCATGAAGATTTAAAATCAAACATGAGTTTAAATAACACATTGAAGCTAGGCAATAAATTTATATCCATTTGACAAATTTAAAAAATCGGTAAGAACAAAAGCTGGTCATAAACATAAGGATTAGGGCCATCGGATAGCCGTACTCCCAGTGCACTTCAGGTTGATTTTCAAAGTTCATGCCATAAATACCCGATATCACCGTCATGGGCAGAATCAAAATCGAAATGATGGTAAGGACTTTCATAACTTCATTTAATTTATTCGATGAAGACGACAAATGCGCTTGTAGCAAATCTGAAACCATTTCCCGGTTGTTTTCAACTAATTCAATAAACCTAACCGCATGATCATAAACATCCCGGTAGTAGATGACCCGCTTTTCACCAATCACTTGAAACTCCCCACGACTCAACCTGAATAAAATTTCTTTTTCATGAACCAGTGTTTTTCTTAAAACATTGATAACACGCTTAAGCCCGATGAGATCCTGTAATTTCGATTTCCCCGGAGCAACAAATACAACTTCCTCAAGTTCATTGAAATATTCCTCCAAGGAATCTAGCAAAGGCCGATATCGATCTATGATTCCATCCATGATCAAATGAAAGATAAAATCCGAGCCATGATGCGGCTTCAAGGGATGGCGGTCAAGATAAGCCCTGACCTCATGAATACCAGCAAGTGAACCAAGGTGATGGGTGATCAACAATCTAGGACTTATGAAAACGCTAAGTTGAGTGGTGGCATGATCAATATCAAGAACTTTTTTCCCCTGTTCAAAGTCATCGCAAAGAGGATTTAAAATCACAAAGAGATAAGTTGGATATTCTTCAACCTTGGGAAGATGGGGCTTTTTATTAACATCGCGCAAATAAGAAATATCTTCAAGGGTTAGTTTGTGGACAGGGAAGATTTTTTTAAAGATTATTTCATCTTCTTCGATGGTCGATTTTTCAAGATCGATCCAGATAAGCCCCGCATCTGGATTAACTTCGGTGTTTAAACCAAGTTGATGAATGGAATCAGCAGGAAGTACAGACAATCGCCCCTGTTCATCGAATTTATGAATAGTGATCATGATTTGATACCTGATGAAATAGTTTCCAGGGTAATCATCAGTTATAAAGATTTACGGGTCAAGAAAGGATCGACAAAATATAAGAATCGATCTGCGATTTAAATGCCAGATCATTGATCAGGCAGGGATGTTTATATTGTTCAAGAGTGCCACCTGTTTTTTTTAATCGTTCCCGGTCCCATTTTTGCCAAGTTCCCGGTTTCATAATCACCGGTTTTATGGGCCCGAGCCTCAGGCTTTCCCTTTTACTATCGTATTCGATGTTTATTTTGCGAAGTTTTTCTTCCATTCCCTTGGCGAGAAGGCCAGCGATTTCCTGACTGGGAATGTCATTGGATTCGATAAATAAACCGTAGTAGGGTTGTTCATCACTCCAAACGGGTGCAATGCTGTAAATATTAAGGGCAAGGTCAAGCTCTTTAAGGATTTCAGCCATCGATCCTGTTATCTGATATTCAGAAATCTTCTCGCCCGTAAGATTCGAAAAATAGGAACCTTTGTTAAGGAATTGCAGCAACGGTGTTTTATTGTAAAAACCAGTACAACGAACGACATCGTGAATATCGTAACGATAAAGACCATAGGAAGTGGTGAACAGGATAAAATAATTCCTGCCTTCAACTAGTTCGTGGGGAAGAAGTACGGTGGGGTTGGAGGATCCTTTCTCTTCTTCCGGAATGAATTCAAAAAAATGAGTAGTAATATCAAGAACACCAGAAGGAGTATTATCCTCCAAGGGTATGGTCATGCGACCTTCGCTTGCAATAAGACCAACATCGCGTACAGGCATCGAGCCGTAAAACTTCGGATAATGCCTTAGGTAGGAAGCCATGCTGCCACCAGTCCAATTTCCCAACAAACAATATTCGGGCCAGTAATCCTTGGGGAATAGAGAGCCTGATTTATTGATGATAGCTTCAAGCTGAAGTGCTTTTTCTGGTCGTTTTTTTATTCGGGAAGCAAGTGATCTACGTACATCCTCGGGAATATCAAATCGAGAGCTAAGCGTACCATCTCTTAAATCTTTAATCAGCGATTCTTTTTCAAGATCCCCCGCTTTGGCGAGGTTGATAAGAGTACTGGGGTTGGCTGCCAATATCATGCCCACAGGACGGTCAATCGAAAGCCTCATCACAGTATAATACTTGGAGGCTGAATCTTTAATTCTGCTGACTTCGGGTGGCACGCAGTAAAGCCAGCGGATGACTTTTCTTTGCATCCTTGCAGTAAGGCCAGTAACACTTCCACATGGTACCCCAGATTCACTACGGTATTCATCCCAATCGCCACTCATTTGAAGGATGGGCTGAAACTTGGCCTTGTCATGTTTCATGAATGCGTTAAGGCCCCAGATATTCCAACCTCTACGATAATCATCTAGATAGGAATCGGTTACGGGAATAAATTTCCGGGTGTTGGTGGTGCCACTGGTAAGTGCAAACATATGAATTCTTCGGTCTGCAAGCAGCGCAGATGTTTCACCTTTGAGCACCCTGTTCATATAAGGTTCAATGGTTTCATAACCTGCAACTCCAATATTATTCCTAAAAGCATCGATGGAATTTATGGAGGAAAAATGGTGATCTTTGGCAAAGGAGGTGTTTTGATGTTTGCGAAGGATTCCAAGCAGCAAATTTTGTTGCACTTCATGAGGCTGCTTGGTGGCGTTTTCAAACTGCCTGATTTTCCTGTTGATGGATAAGCTAAGCAGGGGCGAAACAATGCGCTGAAAAAAGAATTGACTCAGGACATTTCCAGCGCGTTCCCTTAATCCAGGCATGCTAGACTCCTGAATTTACTTGGACACGCTAACGACAGATTCAATTTGTTTCGAAGGCGATTTTTCGCTGGAATAACTTGCAAGATAAGAATCAAAGAAGCTCAGTACTCTGTTCTTATACTCGTCCGGCGCAACTTGTATTGCCATGTTATGGCGGGCACCAGGAACCAACCAAAGTTTCTTGGGGCTGTTGCACATCTTAAAAAGCGTGCGGGCCATTTCTGGTTTGATATAAGTATCAAGCACCCCATGAATCATGAGCCAGGGGTTGGTCATTTTTTTGATCTTGGATTCAAGATGAACAAACTTGGCATTTCCCGGGCGTTCTTTTTCAGCAATATCAATGGCATCCAATGCCAGTTTTCCAAAGAACCAATAGGGCAAAATCGTATGGATTGCAGCGCGTTTACTATAAATACAGATCCATTGTCTCATGAAGGGTACCATGGTTGTGTAGGTTGCAAAAACCCCGTCAGAGACAGAACATAAAATATAAGGATCATCAGCGCCCACATACAAACCGGAGGCAGCACCCTTGCTTATGCCAAAAAATCCAATGCCATTAGGATCGGCATCCGGCCTGGTTTTCAGGTATGCAATGGCAGACTTGGTGTCATCAACTTCGTATTGCGTAATCCAGTGCAATGGTTCGTAATCGGGTTGTTTGTCACTATCGCCCTGATTGCGGGGTTCATAAATAAAAACATCGTAGCCAGCGGAGACCAACCATTCACAATAAGTGACACTGCTAAAGCGATTAGAGCTAAACTCAAGGCCAAAAAGAATGACACCTTTTCTGGGAAAGGTTGTTTTAAAATAGCAACCCTGAAGCATGAGCCCACCTGAAGTGGGAAAACGAACAGAATCACAGGCAGAAGAAACCTCACCCCTTGGGATGATAAACAGGGGTTTTTCCTGAAAAATTCGAGCGACAAAATGAATATAATTTTTGATGATTACAATATAAACAATCACTAGCCCAATAGCACACAAGATGGGCCCAACCAGCAAAAACAACAAACCTAGCAGAATCATTTCCAAAGTAATCAACTCCATAAAACTAGTTGCTAAATGCACTTACCACCAGCGATGTATTTTGTCCGCCAAAACCAAAACTATTGCTCAAACAATTCCTGGTCTTATGCTCCCGTGCCTTGTTTGGAATATAGTCCAAATCACATTCAGGATCGGGGGTTTCATAATTCATCGTGGGGGGTAGTATTCCTGTTCGCATCGCTTCAATGCAGGTGATTAATTCAACAGCGCCTGCTGCTGCTATCAAATGTCCCATCATACTTTTAATACTGCTCACCGGAGTCTTATAAGCCCGATCCCCAAACACCTTTTTTATCCCCAGCGTTTCTACCCGATCATTAACCTGCGTACTTGTCCCATGAGCATTAATATAGCCTATTTCTTCAATAGCTACACCACTATCCTTGATGGCACCAGCAATACAGGCAATCGCACCACGCCCTTCAGGATGGCTATCAGTAACCCTGAAAGCATCAGCGGTTGAACAATACCCCGTAAGCTCTGCGTGAATCTTGGCACCACGCTTTTTCGCATGTTCAAGTTCTTCAATAACAAGCATCCCCGATCCTTCACCAAGGACAAAACCATCCCGGTTTAAATCAAAAGGCTTGCTGGATTTAGTTGGATCGCCCTTGAAAGTCGAAAGCGCTGTGAGAAGGTTGAAACCTGTAACACCAAAGGGATGGATCATGCTGTGCGAACCGCCTGTAAGCATGATATCTGCATCGCCATGCCTGATGATTTCCAACGCTTCGCCAATAGCCTGGCTGCTGGCGGCACAAGCGGTAAGGCAGTTGAAGTTGGGGCCTTCTAGGCAAAAATATTGGGCAAGATGTGCAGGAGTGGTATGCAATTCTTGTTCTGCTTCATGTCCACCATGAAAATGCTTGAGGCCTTCTGCTGCGAACTTCACACAATCAAGACTGCGGGTTTCAGAGTTATAGGCACGGGCAATCATGGAAATCATATTGTTGAAATCTTGAATCCCCTCACCAGAACCCAGATAGACTCCAAACCGGGTGCGATCCACCTTTGTATTATCCAACAACCCTGCATCTTCCAATGCTTGTTGGGCAGCTGCTGCTGCAAAACAACTATTTACACCGCAGTTCTTCCATGGTGATGGATCTTTGACAAATTTTGCCAAATCAAAATTCTTTATTTCTGCAGCAAAGGTTGTGGGAAAGCTTTTCGCATTAAAACGCGTTATCGGACCAATCCCGCTTTTCCCTGCGATCAAGTTTTGGAACATCTCGTGGATGGTTGTCCCAAGGGGAGTTACCACACCCATGCCAGTTATAACAATTCTTCTTCTCATTGATAAATCTCGATCCGTTTCCGGTCTGTATCAAAACATCTGCAAGATAATAAATCGGGGCTTAAACCCAACGGCGAATCACCACCGCACCACATTGCCCGGTTTGGCACATACTAACCTTTAAGACGCAATTTTTTTTAAGTTCCCGCGATGCCCTAAGTACAGGAACCGGGCAATCGGGATCGACATTTTCATAATTCAATGTGCCAGGAACAACGCCTGTTTGAAAAGCTTCAAGGCTGGCAACCAATTCAACCAAGCCACCCGCCGCACCCAGATTTCCAATTGCAGATTTCACTGCAATTACATCGGGAGTCTTGGGTAATGCAGAGCGAATCCCCTGCGCCTCACGCCTGTCTGCTAATTTACAACCTACGCCATGCGCATTCACATGATCGATTTCGGATGGATCAATACCCGATTCATTCAAGGCTGCATGAATGGCCCTTGCAACGCCAGACCCATCTTTTTTCTGATCAAAAGCTGCACCAAACCCGAGTATTTCAGCATAGATTTTTGCCCCCCGACTTTTGGCGTGCTCCAGTTCTTCCACTGCCAACACCCCGGTGCCTTCACCTATCACCATGCCTTCGCGATTTTTATCGAAGGGTTTGCAAGCTTTTTCAGGATGTTCATTATTAGTGGAGAGGTCTTCAAACAGGGAGTGTCTGGTCATACTGAGAATATTAATTCTGCTTTCAGCACCACCACTTAGGAAAAAGTCACCTCGATCCCTGCAAAGAAGCCTGTATGTTTCGCCAAGCGCCAAGATGCTTGCTACATCACTTTGCGTGATTGAATTATTAGGACCTTGTGCATCGTGAAGAATTGAAACCTGGCAGGCGAGCATGTTGGGAAGATACTTCAACATCCAAAGAGGCTGGATGACTTCAAGGCCTTTATGGCCCCAGACCTCAAGATCAACCTTGATGGGATCCCCAGAACTTGAAAGCACCGCAGCATCTGCAAGTTCATTGAGTTCGCTTGCAATTAGGCCCGCACCAAAGATTACACCAAAGCGGGTACGATCGAGCTTATCCTTATCAACCAAGGAGTCGTTAATGGCGCACTGGGCGCCAGAAACCGCAAGCTGGATGGTTTTTGCCATCACTCTAAGGGCTTTTCGGTCTTTTTTATCGACATAATTTTTGGCATCAAAATCAGGGATGCAGCCTGCAAAGCGAATCGGTAATCCAGAGGCATCAAACGAGGTTATTCCCCGGACGCCACTTTTACCCTCGATTAATGCTTTATGAAAGGAAGGGCCATTAATTCCTAATGGAGTAAGAGCCCCAATACCGGTAATAACCGCTCTGCGCAAAGAAACAACCATGGCACCCCACCAATCTTGGGTTATTGAATCAAACCCAAGGAAAAACAAACACCGAGGGCCCGTACCCTCAATTTAGCCAGGGCTATCCTTGCCGGTCTGAGAAGCAACTTTTGCCAATCCCAGAAGATACTTGAGCTCTCCGGAAAAAACAAAATTATGGTCACCAAACATCTGCTTGGAGCGAGCCTGATCGAGGTGGGCAAAGAAAATTTCGGCCTCGGCAGTCTGTACTCCGTTAACGAACACCTTACCCAAAACCGAGGCGGCTTCTGGCCGCAACATAAGAATCTCGACTTGGTAGATAAGTTGTTCCCCAGCAAACATTTCTCGTTCAAAGCGGGTTTTGGCAATTTTAGCAAGCACCACTTTCTCTCGAAACTGGTTTGCTTCACCTACCAGGATTCCCCCTGTCTGCGCCAGACCCTCGATAATAAGGGTGGCAGGCATCACAGGATAACCTGGAAAATGATCTCTAAAGTGGTCTTCCGCAGTGCTGAGATTCTTTACAGCCTTTGCGGATTTACCACTTTCAAATTCCAAAAACCTGTCAATCCAGATCCATCTCATAGATCAACTAACCTTGCCATGCAGTCAGGCCAAAATCAAAGCATATAAATCGGAATTAACCGAAATAATCGCCCTCTCGACCGGACTTATTGTCAAATATTAATTCTTTCCTGCTGCCAACTTGCCTTCGATATAACGGGCAATTAAGGCAACGGTGAAAAGATCACTGAAATTGTTCACTTCAGGATTTTTTGCAAATTCTGTCAGATCAGCAAAAGGCATCTTTTCCTTCAGTTCTTCAATCCCCTTTGGGGTAACTTTGCCATTTTGCACGATATCTGGATCGCCTTGCAAAACTGCTTCTGGGAAAAGTTCATTGCGGGGAATCTTAATTCCAAATTCCCTCTCCAATCGGAATACTATATCCAAATAGTCAATGGATTCTGCTCCCAAGTCTCCTTGAAGGGTTGAAGTAGGTTTCACTTCATCTTCTTCAACATTCAATGCCTCGATAAGCGTTGCAGATACCTTCGCATAAATCTCTTCTTTAGTAGCCATAACCTTAAAATCTCCAAAAAAACTCGAAGAAACATAATGCAAACTGATAATTCCCTTGATCCAATAAGCCGTGCTTAATGTTTAAGCGAGCCTAGTTCTTGGAAAATACCACCTTGCCCGTACCATCACAAAACCATCCTTGGCATATCCATTCCTGAATTATACTAAAAATCAACCTTGAACCCCGAAATAAACATCAGCCCGAGGCCGTTCCCAGACTTAAACCACCATCAACAGTGATCACTTGTCCAGTTATATAGCTAGCATCAGGGCCTGCCAAGAATAGCACAACCTTTGCAATATCCTCGGGCTGGCCATACTTTTTCATTGGGATAAATTTCTTGATCATATCCCCAGCTTTGTTCCTCACAGCGGCGCTCATATCGGTTTCAATAAACCCGGGTGCAACCGCATTAACGGTAACGCCTCTGGATGCAAGTTCCACCGCAAGTGATTTTGTGAAAGAATTTACCGCCCCCTTACTGGAAGCATAATTTGTCTGCCCAGGGTTCACATAATCTGCTGCGACGCTCGAAATATTAATGATCCTTCCAGAACGCTTACGCATCATGGAGAAAGCAATGGCATGGCAGAAGTTAAAAGTTCCACCTAAGTTCGTCTGGATCACTTTGCTCCACTGATCAGGTTCCAGTCTTACAAACAAATCATCATGAATCATACCTGCGTTATTAACCAGGATATCTACGCCACCCAAAGTCTTTTCGACTTCTTCCACCACTTCCTTGGTACGGGCATATTCGGCAACATCAGCCTGTATCGCTATGGCACTGCCACCTTTCGACACAATTTCTGAAACCAGTCCATCTGCTGCTTCCTTGCTACCCTTGTAAATAATCGCAACCTTGGCCCCTTGATTCGCCAAACCCATGGCAATGGCTTTGCCTATTCCCCTGCTTCCGCCTGTAACGATGGCAACCTTGTCTTTAAGAATCATCCTGGCGTTCCTAATCGTAAGTTAGAGTCCTATGAATCAACCTTATAGTAATCGACATATCATCAAGAATTCATGCTTAGATAACGATGTAATTCTTTATAATGTGCAATCATCTTCTCATCGGTATCTTTAAAGCTAATATCCTTATCGCGCAGGTTGTATCGGGCTAGTGTAAACCTAGCGGCTACGGTGGATTGCCCTTCCATCTCGCCCTTCCCTTTAAATACAGCCTCTACAGCAGTTTTTTCGACTAACTCCACGGTAATCAGCATCTGTTTACCGGGTTCCATGAAATTACCATACTTTATGTTCTTGGCTTCCCTGAGGACGATTACACTATGGGCATAATCTTCACTAATTCGAAGCAACCAAGCCCCGGCTTCGACCAAGGTTTGCAGCATCAAAACCCCGGGCATTACCGGGAAAGTCGGAAAATGATCTGCCAAGTATTCTTCACCAAGCGTTAGGTTCTTTGATGCCTTAAGGCTAACCCCAGCTTGAACTTCGACAATTTTGTCTATCAGGTTAAAACGCATCCTGTTTCCAGTCCTGAACAATAAAAGCTAATTATCAACACCCTACTCAGGGGTCACACCTGACCCTGACTTTACATGACTATAGTTGGCCCTCAGCTATCGGGCAAACTAAAAAAACCGCTCAAGCATCCTTACCTTACGACTTCGAACCTTTTTTTAGGCATCAAGTCTTTAAAAATAAAAGCTTCCGAGCAAAGAATACCTTAATCTTTTGTCTATTGTCTTAAATTCATGAATATTTATCAAACCGAAAAGGTTTATTAAACTGAACAATATAAACAAACAGGGAGCTTTATACGAATCAGCCATACTTTAACGTTTTTTCTGATTGCACTTATTACGAGCTTAATCCCAAAGAGGCCGAATTAAACGAGTTGTGATTTAAACCCATACGGTTTCAAATTATCTTTTAGAAATATTGTTTATTTTTGGCCTATTCCGGCTAAT
>RFZJ01000301.1 GCA_009920765.1 Planctomycetota bacterium
AAAATTAATGCAGGCCGATTCACCGCCAACTTTATTCACGATGGCAGTGATGAGGTTTTTGCGTTGTTCCCCGATACAACGCCAAGTAAGGCAGCACCAAGAAAGGGAACAAATCCTAATCCAATGGATTGGGGTAATGAAAGATTAGATGGAAATATAATTAAAGGTCATAACGATTTAGGTGGCAATGCCGCCCGATTTTTTTACTGCGCCAAGGCTAGTAAGCGTGATCGCAATGAGGGGCTTGATGGATTTGAGGAAATTCAAGTTACTGGTGGTGGAGGATTAACTGCGGAACTTCGCGCAGATGGAAGTTTAGAAACTGCAAGTGCTGGTGGTAAATATGGCTCTATCAAAGCAAAAAAAGCAAACCATCATCCAACAGTTAAACCAACTGACTTAATGCAATATCTATGCAGATTAATTACGCCACCGAATGGCACAATACTTGATCCGTTTTTAGGTTCAGGTTCAACTGGTAAGGCTTCTATGTATGAAGGTTTTAAGTTTGTTGGTATTGAATTAACTGAGGAGTACCTACCAATCGCAAAAGCAAGAATTGAGTTTGCTCTCGCCAACCTAGATGAAAAGTTATTTTAATGAATGATATTTGCCTAGCAGCGCTGCAACTTGCCAAAGAAGGCATCTCAGTAGTTCCTGTTTCAACTGATGGTTCTAAAAAACCAGCACCATTTACTTGGCGTAAGTATCAAGAGGAACGCCCAACTACCCAAGAGTTAATGGATTGGTTTGGTAAAGGAACTCAGCAAGGTGTCGGTGCCATCTGCGGAGCAGTATCAGGCAACTTAGAGATGTTAGAACTTGAAGGTAGAGCAGTAGCAGCCCAGATACATATTCAGGCTAAAGATATGGCTGAGAACTCAGGGCTTGGAGAACTTTGGCAAAAGATTCAAGAAGGCTACTGCGAGATGACACCATCAGGTGGCATTCATTGGTTGTATAAACTTTCAGATGCTCAAGTTCCTGGCAATCAAAAACTTGCAAGGCGCCCTGGTGATAATGATCGCGTTGATGTGCTTTGTGAAACTAGAGGTGAAGGCGGCTTTGTAATCCTCGCTCCATCAGGAGGAACCTGCCACCCATCAGGTG
>RFZJ01000302.1 GCA_009920765.1 Planctomycetota bacterium
TGGGGTTCACTCCTTCACTGTTAAAGTGACCGATGCCGCTGGCAATACCAGCCTTCCATCCAGCTCCACCAGCTTGACTATCGACACCCGTCAACCTGGCTCTCCAACCACGCCAGACCTTACTGCTGCAACAGATACCGGAACTTCCAACACCGATAACATCACTTCCGACAACACACCAGACTTCCAGGGTGTTGTGGATTCCAATTCCATCGCTCAGGTTGGTGACTTTGTAGAGATCTACTCCGGTACTACTTTGGTGGGTGTTGGTAAAGTGGTTCTCGATGCCAACAGCGGGAACCTAGTATGGAGCGTGACCGTCGGCACTACCGCCTCTGGTTACACACTGAACACCATCCCTGCAAACACCGTGCTTGCCGATGGCGCCCAGGCCATCAGTGCGAAGTTCCGCACTCCTGCTGGCACTGCAAGTGCTTTTTCGCAGGCTCTTACCATTGTCGTAGATACTATTGCACCCACCGCACCTTCAGGTGCTCCAGATCTTGCCGCTTCGAGCGATACCGGCACCAGCAGCACCGATAACCTGACCAAGGACACTACACCTACCTTCACAGGCACCGGCGGTGTTCCGGGTGATACCGTGAACCTCTACGCTGGTAGCACCTTGGTAGGTACCGCCATTGTTGCTCCAGATGGTAGCTACTCCGTCTCCGCTTCACCCGCACTTACCGATGGCACCTATGCCTTTACCACCAAGTATGTTGATCCTGCAGGCAATCTAAGTACTGCTTCTTCCTCTATAAGTGTCACCATCGACAGCACGCCCCCTGCCGTCCCACCGACACCTGATCTGGTTGCCTCAAGCGATACTGGTGCTTCCAACTCGGATAATATTACTGCAGACAACACGCCTACCTTCGCCGGCTTCGGCACCCCGGGCGACACTATAAAGATTTATGTGGATGGTGTGCTTGCCGGTTCCGCCCTCGTGGATGTGAACGGAAACTGGAGCATCACTGCCAACTCTATCGCTGATGGTGTTCATCAGATAACCAGCCAGGCTGTCGACCCTGCAGGCAATGCTTCCGCACAAAGCACCCCGCTTCTCCTTACCATCGACACCACCGATCCCAATGC
>RFZJ01000303.1 GCA_009920765.1 Planctomycetota bacterium
GATACCGTTGCACCTACCGCAGTGATATCTTCCTCGGTTGATCGATTGGGTGTAGGCCAGACTTCAACCATCACCTTTACTTTTAGTGAAACTGTTGCAGGATTTGATTCCACCGATCTTCTTACAGAAGGTGGCACACTTGGAACACTTACTCAATCGGGTTCCAATCCTTTGGTATACACCACAACCTTCACCCCAACTGCAAGCTTTACCGGCAAGGGTAGGGTGGCGCTCTCAAATAATTATGCAGATATCTCGGGCAATATTGGCTTAGGCGCAAATCTTACCCCTGAGTTGTCCATCGATACCGCACCTGCCACGGTGGATATCATTGGCAGGGGCAAACCCTTGACCACCGATACCAATTCCAGTGCAGTCTCCTTTAATGTTCGCTTCAATGAAACCGTTACGGGTGTTGATGCAAATGATTTTGAGTTGGTTCTTTCCACCGGAGTTACTGTCACGAACCCGCTTTTTGTTTCAGGGAGTGGCAATAGTTACACGGTAGATGTTAGTGGTATTTCGAAAACTGATGGCACGCTGGGTATCCGCTTGAAGAGCGATGCCGGTATCTTTGATACATTCAACAATGCCTTGGTAAATAGAACCCCTGTCGAAAATCAGTCCTATACGATTGATAACACCGCTCCCAATGTGGTTTCAATCACATCTGATAAAACCAGATTGGGTGCAACCAACACTGCAACTATCACCATCACCTTCTCCGAAGTTCCCAAGGGTTTTGATTCCTTCGATGTTGGAGCAACCGGTGGCACCATTAGCAACCTTGCTGTTACTTCAAACCCAAAGGTTTACACTGCAACCTTTACGCCATCAGGTGTAATAACTTCTGATGCAAGAGTTACTGTTTACCAGGGGTATTCAGACGCTGCGGGCAATGCGGGCATCGCTTTGACAATGCCAACGCCTATTGCAATCGTTGCCGCACCCGTGGGAAGAATTGCTCCGCTAAATACGATAGCAGAGGTTGTTCCTTCAGGAAGTATCACGCTTTTAATCTCCTTCACTGAAGATGTTAATGACCTTGTCGATACTGATTTTACCACCACGGGCACGGTAA
>RFZJ01000304.1 GCA_009920765.1 Planctomycetota bacterium
AAATACACTTCCCCCAAGTGCAAAGCTCGCTCTTAGCAATGGCCCAGAGCCCTTCAAAAACCAAGCCCCAAAGGCACGATTCGTTCGCATTGAATTGCCAGGCAACGCTAAGATGCTTTCCCTTGCTGAAGTTCAAGTTTTCTCCAACGGCACCAACATCGCCCTCAAAGGTAATGCAACACAATCCAGCACCGATTATGAGGGCCCTCCAAAGCTTGCAATCGATGGCAACACCAATGGCGATTACAATGTTGCCAAGTCCACCACTCATACCAAAACCGAAAACAACCCTTGGTGGGAGGTCCAACTTCCTCAAGTATCCCCAATCGATAAAGTTATGATTTGGAACCGCACCGATGGTGGAACCAGCGTCAGAATTTCCGGCTATCGTGTCTTGCTTCTCGATGAATCCCGTAACCCTGTCTGGAAAATTGAACAGCCCGCTGTTCCCAACCCCAGCGCAGAGCTTAAACCCGCGGGGCAATCAGAATTAATGATCGCAGATCGCTTTGATTTCGCATCGCAATCGATATTCACTCTTGAAAAGCCCGCACCCGCAGGAACCTTCTTCTTCAAACTCATAGATGCCAAAGGCCAAAACCTCAACCTAGGCGATTTCAAAATCGAAACTCTTACCGATGCAGCCCTATCTCGAAGATTAGCATTGCCCAAAGAGATTCGACCTTTGCTCAACAGTTTAAGCAAGAACCCGGATGAACAAAAAAAGCTCACAGACTACTTCCGTAGCATTGCCCCTTCCCTCGCCCCGCTTCAAACGGAACTCGCCAAGCTTGAAAAGGTTCAACCCAAACTTACTGCTGTTCCCATCCTTCAAGAGTTAGACAATAACAAGAAACGCAAAACCACCATCCTCGTCAAAGGCAACTTCCTAACGCCAGGCACCCCAGTAACCGCTGGCGTTCCCGCTGCCTTTCATCCACTTAAAACCAATGGTGAACCCAACCGACTTGACCTAGCAAAGTGGATTGTCGATCCCGATAACCCACTCACCGCACGAGTCGAAGCCAACCGCCTCTGGGGCCTTATATTCGGCAGAGGCATCGTTGAATCCGAAGAAGA
>RFZJ01000305.1 GCA_009920765.1 Planctomycetota bacterium
TCAGTGGGCTGGAAAGAGGCCCGGTCAGGCCAGCAACATTGGTGGCACTAGTTGTGATGGCGTGCACGCCATCCGCAATAGGGCTGGAAGCCGTGATGGAATAATTGCCATTGGCATCCACTATTCCAACACCAGCAAGCACACCATCCACATAGATGCTGATGGTGTCGCCTGGTGTACCGGTGCCATTGAATGTCGGGGTCTTGATGGAGGTAATGTTATCGGTGCTGGAGGAACCGGTATCGGAAGAGGCAGCAAGGTCGGGTGTGCCCGCCTGTGCAGGCGCCTGGGTGATAATGTTCACGCTTAAAGGGGGCGAAGCAGCGCTATAGGTACCATTTGCATCCTCGATTTTCGAGGTAAGCGAATGCACACCATCGGCAAGGGTGCTTGAGGTGATGGACACTTTACCTGCTGCAATGTCTGCTGCGGTAAGGGTTACAGATCCAACTTCCACGCCGTTGTCATACAAGTGGACTACATCGCCTACATTAAGGCCTGAAGGATTTAGAGCAATATCCAAGGTAGGGGTATTATCGCTGGTAATATTATCGGTGTTAGAAGAACCAGTATCGGAGGCAGTTTGCAGATTAACTCCAGAGGGAGCTGGCGGAATGGGAATCGCAGAGGTTATAAAGGCCCAATCTGTGTTACTGGAAATGCCAGCGTAGGCGTTACCCGCAAGATCCTTGATGGAACCCGAGCCAATCGTGATATAGTAGCCGGTGCCAAGGCCAAGTTCGGCGGTCGGGTCGATAGTCAGAATGTTACCAGAAATCGACAACCTGCTGGAGCTGCCACTGAAGGATTCAATCAATGCGCCAGTAGAGTCATGCAGCTCGATGGTCCCGGTGGAACCAAAGGCAATGGATTCACTGAAGGTAACCACCAGATTATCGTAGATGCTTGCATTGGTTTCGCCCGGAGTGGGGCTATAGTTGGTTGCAAGAGGTAAAACAGTATCAATGGTAATAGGCACCACATCGGAAACAGGCGAGATATTGCCCGCTGCATCAGTGGAACTTGCGCTAAGGTTGTGCACACCATCAGAAAGCGGAGTAGTA
>RFZJ01000306.1 GCA_009920765.1 Planctomycetota bacterium
ATCGCCGGGAATATCACTAATAATAGAAACTTGCCAACCACAAGGGGTAGACCAACCACAACCAGAACGGGTGATAGTAACCTCACAACCCTCAAGGTAAGTATCGGTCAATTCACGAATATCACTAGCGTTTATCATTTCTGCACAACTTCTTTCTTCTTCTTTTCCATCATTTCCAAATACAACTTTTCCAAAAACTTAACTTGAAGAACCGCACGGTTGGTTTCTCGTTTCATTCTTTCAACAGCTTTTTGATGTGAAGTTTTCATTTCTTTTTCTCTTTCTATATTGGTATTCTAGCAAAGTTTTTTCTGATCGTCAATCCCCATTACCGGGTGGTTGCACCATTCGCTTTGGCATACCGATACATCGCTCGTTCGTCCACCATGAAACGCTGAACGCCCCTCAAATCCTTAAAATCCCAATGGTAGGTAAGAACGTCAGACCTGACCATCCAACGGGCTTCGATGTCCGAAGTCTTCTTCAGCGTATAACCCAACTTCCTCAACTCGTCCAATGTCAATAGCCTAGATCAGAAAAAGTTTCCTTACAATGCTGTAAGGTTGGAGAAGCAAGTTTGGCACAGGATTTGCTAGTGATCAGAATATAAACAGAAACGCCTAATATGTAAGCATTGAACGTAAGTCGTTGGTATATAAGCACTTACGTCAAATTCGGCGGTAAAAATTCGCCGTAAGTCCTTATGCCGTAAGGCTTTACGTCGAGTTTTTTGTACAGTGTACAGAAGATCACCCCTCCGAAAAGGGGGATACTTCCTCTCCACAAGCGAGAATTGCGGTATATTGAGCCTCAAGAGCAGCAACCCTTTCGGCTGAACCCGGCTTGCCAACCTTCACAATCATGCGATCCTCACCCCCCACAAGGCGGGGATCAGCCTTTTCCTTGCGAATCTTGCCCAGATTTTTTAGGGCTTTACGATTGAACTTCAGCACCTTCTCGCTACGGATCGGACCGTACACACCATCCGCAAGGGAGGGTTGGTGAGGAATCGCGATACCGAGGAAGCACAGTCGGGCTTGACGCTTGGCA
>RFZJ01000307.1 GCA_009920765.1 Planctomycetota bacterium
GGCGTACTCGTTGATAAAGCAACCGAACGAGAAGGCGTAATTTATGTCTCCGCAGCTAGGCTCCAAGAAACGAGCCTTGTCCATACCCCGGCCTTCAAAAGTGCTGAGGTCACTACCGTTGCCGCGAGCGAAAGCGAACCGGAAACCACAGAAGAAGAAACCCAACCAACCGAAAGTGAGGCAAGCGTGGAAAACGCTACCCCAACTCCCGAGGTAGAAGCCGAGAAGGTGGAAGCCTCACGCCCGAGCGTGGTCGTTACCCAAATGGAAGTACGCCACCCAATTCGCACCAAAGCCCAATACCTAGAACACTCCATTAAAGCGTCGCTAGGTAACGACGATTCACGCGACTATGTTCGCGCCGCAGACGCGCAAGCGGCTAAGGCTATGACGTTCGCTGATGATTCCTTCAGCACTAACCCAGCTTTTTCACCGGTGCAATACGTCCCGACCGTTGTAGATACTCTTATCGGATCACGTCCAGCTATTGACGCACTTGGCGGTAGCCGTGCGCTTATGGCCTCCGGTATGACCGTTTCAATTCCAAAAATCACCACCAACGGTACCGTGGCAGAAACCGCAGAAGGTGGCGCACCGTCCGAGCAAGGTATTGTGAGCTCATACGTCAATGCGACCGTTAAAAAGTACGCAGGTTTACAGCGTTACTCGGTCGAGCTTATCGAGCGTTCCGACCCTAGCTTTTTCCAAGCTATGCTCGACAATATGACTCGCGCGTACAACAAGGCGACAGATGCCGCAGTTATCGCGGAAATCACAGCGGGTGGAACTCAGGCCGCCACTACTGCCGCTTCTAGCGCCGGTATTATTTCTTTTGTTTCGACAGAAGTACCAGCGGCTTATAGCGCAACCGGTGATCTTCCAACCGTTTATATCGCTGGTACCTCACAATGGAGCCTCCTAATGGGCGCAACCGACTCAACTGGCCGCCCAATTTACAACGCGGGAAGCCCTTACAACAGCGGCGGAAACGCAAACCCACAAAGCCTACGCGGCAACGTGCTCGGCCTTGACCTCTATGTAGATGCCAA
>RFZJ01000308.1 GCA_009920765.1 Planctomycetota bacterium
GCTTTACGCCCTTTTTCACCATAATCTACTGTCCAATCGTTCACATACATGCCCACAAACTTGTCTGCCAACCCCTGATCAAGATCTCTGCCATACTGCAAGGCATAAGCAAGGGCTTCCTTGCGATGATCAAGGCCATAATGAATACTTTCACGGATAAGCCTGCTGGCTTCAGAAATAATCGAATGGCCCAAATCTTTGCGCACGACATTTCCACCCAAAGGTAAAGGCAGGCCGGTTTTTTCATGCCACCAAACACCCAAGTCGACCACCAGCTTCAGCCCTTGATTCTGAAATGTCAGCTGACCTTCATGAATAATCAGGCCAGCATCCACTTTCCCTTGCTCCACCACATTTAAAATTTGATCAAACGGAACTACCTCGTATTGAAACTTGTTGCCCAAAAGTAAACTCAACGAAAGAAAAGCTGTTGTCAAAGTACCGGGTACGGCGATTCGCAAGTTCTTAAGTTCCTCAATCGTGTATGCTTTTTTGGCCACCACCATGGGGCCATAACGATCGCCCATGCTGCAACCTGAAGACAACAAGGCATACTTATCAGATAAATAAGCAAAAGCATGCAAACTGATTGCAGAAATATCAAGTTCCTGCTTTAAACATCTGCGGTTGAGTGTTTCGATATCTTGAAGCTCATGGACAAACGCCAGATTTCCCGTGGGAATCTTATTATGCGCAAGTGCATAAAACATGAAGGCATCATCAGGGTCGGGGCTGTGACCAACAGAAAGCGTTCGAATAGTCATAAACAAATCTCATAAAGTTAGGTACACCGTAAGGATATAACCGCGGTTATAGGCTGACCATAACTTTAATCAGGTTGTTTAGCAGGGCCGATCTTCCCGGCCCTTTTGATGATGGGGCCATTTTCCAGCCTTCGCAACGCTACACGGGAATTATCATCGGTGGTAATCCCCATGAACATGAAGCACATTTCGTCCGTAGTCTGCTCACCAAACTTAACCCATTTGGGTGGGGTGCTGGGATTGTGCGGATTGTTATTCGTATTATCAAAGACAGC
>RFZJ01000309.1 GCA_009920765.1 Planctomycetota bacterium
TAGCGCGCGGGGCTCATAACTCCGAGGTCACAGGATCGAAACCTGTTGCCGGTATTTATCCTTCGCCTGTGCTTTATCAGAAGCCGGCCGTCATAGCGCAAGCGACGTTAAACTTGAGCAACTCACCTCCTTAGCTCAGCGGAAGAGCGCCGGGCTCATAACCCGGGTGTCGATGGATCAAAACCATCAGGAGGTAACCCAACCGGTGTAGCTCAACAGGAAGAGCGCGGGGCTCATAACTCCGAGGTTACACGATCGAAGCGTGTCGCCGGTATTTATCTTCACATCGCAATGGTGCATCAAGGCACTGGGGCAACTTGTATCCGGTATGGCGCAGAGGAAGCGCGCGGGGTGATGGCAGCAGCCGGAGAACCCGAGGTCGTAAGATCGAAACTTACTGCCGGACTTTTCCAATTCCGGATTCTTTATAGAAGAATCCCGTCACAGCTCGAGCGACGTAAAACATGAGCCCTTCACCGGGGTGGCGCAGAGGAAGCGCGCGGGACTCATAATCCCGAGGACCTAGGTTCGAGCCCTAGTCCCGGTATCTATCATTCGCCAGCTTTACAGAAGCAGGTCGTCTAGTTGGAGACGTTAAACCTAATATATCCGTCTAGTTGGAGACGTTAAACCTAACATGTCCGATGTCACCTGATCGATACGGGTCATCGGTTTATCTTTCGCCAGCTTTAGCAGAAGCTGGTCGTCATAGCTCGAGCGACGTAAAACATGAGCCCTTCACCGGCATGGCGCAGGGGTAGCGCGCGGGGCTCATAACCCCGAGGACACAGGATCGAAACCTGTTGCCGGTATTTATCTTTCGCAGGTTTACAAGAATCTGCCACGCTGTAAATACAGCAACACTCACCCCTTTAGCTCAGCGGCAGAGCACCCAGGCTCATAACTTGGGGGTCACACGATCGAAACGTGTAGGGGGTATTATCCAATTCCGGATTCTTTATAGAAGAATCCCGTCATAGCTCGAGCGACGTAAAACATGAGCGCATTCACCGGGGTGGCGCAGAGG
>RFZJ01000310.1 GCA_009920765.1 Planctomycetota bacterium
TATCGAGACTTTAATTCAGCAACATAGACCGAAATTACTGCAAGAATACTCCCTAAAAGGGATCTATGATCCCGATCCAGATGGAAACACACACAACGTAACTATGCACTGGATTTACCGCTCATTCGACCGCTCGCTGACGCAAGAGGAGGTTGATAAATCGATGCACGAGTTTCTTCATAAACTAGAGCATGAAATCAACTCTTGAAGAAAATAAAGACTTTCAAGCATTCTTCAAACTAACTATTATGATGAGGTTTTTCATGAACCAGCGTGTTACTTTGAGTCTATTATCTCTTGCACTTCTCGCTTCTTGCGGCAGTGGGTCTGATGATGATAAAACTAACGCAATTGCTCAACGTTACATTCACAAGTATGGCTATGATGTATCTTACGAAGATTGGAAAGGGCATGACTATCCGGGACAAGTGGTTACCACTTTGAAAAATGGGGTGACCATAGCAGAAACCTTTGAAGAGGGAAGACTCCATGGTCCAAGGACTGTTACCTACCCACACAGCCAAACGCTGAACCAGCTTGAAGTCTATACTAAAGGTGAATTGAAACGACGTGTTACCTACTCCGTTCGGGGCGTCCCCAGCATGGAAGAGATTTTCTCCTCTCCAACAGAGACAAAAGTGACCACATGGTACCACTCGGGTAGCCCCCGTTCTCAAGAGGACTACTTAGGTTCTATTTTAATGTCTGCCGAGTACTATAACCCTCAAAATGAGGTAGAGTCCAAAATCGACGAGGGTTCCGGGCAAAAAACGGTTCGCAACATCTACGGAGACCTCCTTTCAAAAGAGGTTGTCCGCAACACCGAGACCGTTTATGTGGAGGAATTCCATGCAAATGGGACACCTAAACTGATCGCCTCGTTTGAAAATGGGGATTTAGAGGGTAAGCGTCAGGAATTTGCCTACACAGGCGAACCCCTGATTGTAGAATACTACCATAACGGTCTTCTCGATGGTGTGATCACAAAGTTTCAAAACGGCTGCAAATACGAAGAGATC
>RFZJ01000032.1 GCA_009920765.1 Planctomycetota bacterium
CACGGTCTTCGAGTGTAGGGATGCCTCAGTATCTCCATCCTGAAAATGCAACCAATGATCTTGTCGAATCTGAGGTTTATTCCCAAAATTTTTCGTTTCTTCCCAAAAATTGACCCCTGCAATATTATTATGTCCCCACCAAAAAGAACGATGGTGCGAATGATCAGCAGCGGCAGGGTGTCCCATTCGGGAAATCGATTTACCACTGGGGCCAATTAAAGGGTAAAAAAACGGCCTGGGAGAAAATTGGGAGGTATTCCAACCAAGCAATTCCCGCCCTTTATGCTCAAAAGAAACATACCCATCCAATTTGGGTATGATCTGAATTTTTGGGACACGACTGGTTGTTATATCTGGAGGCATTATAAAATCCATTTTTAAAACCTACGTTACATTAACAGGGTATTTTAGAACGGATGGGAAGTAAAAGAAAAAGTTTTTTCGTTTTATTAAATAATAATCAAACTACAAAACTCAAATAACTCAATCCTTGATTGAATTATTTCTAGAGGAGAAATAAAGGTGTATGGAAAATATAGGACTAAAATGGGCCATTAAACTGGAGGAATCATTTCAGTTTTAAGACAACGAGCAATTTGTCTTACGGCTTGTCTTAGGCGTTGTTCATTTTCAACCAGAGCCAAACGAAGAAAACCTTCTCCTGCTTCGCCAAAACCGCCACCCGGACTGACAGCAACTTCACCCTCTTCAAGCAATTTCATTGTAAAATCAATTGAATTCATTTTTTCACGCCAAGCTAAGGGATACTGAGCCCAAACAAACATGCTGGCTTTGGGAACATTGACTTGCCAACCAATCCTTCGCAAACCTTCAACAAGTACATCGCGTCTTTTCTGGTATTCCAAAGCCTGTTTTTCAACCAAATCTTCGCCATGTCTCAAGGCAACAATCCCAGCAATCTGGATTGGTTGAAAGATACCATAATCATAATAACCTTTAATGGTAGCAAGAGCTTTAACCATTTCTGCATTTCCCACACAAAAACCCAAGCGCCAACCAGCCATGTTATACCCTTTACTCATGGTTATGGTTTCAACGCCAACATCTTTAGCACCAGGTACACTTAAAAAACTGGGGGCCTTATATCCATCAAAACAAACATCACCATAAGCAAAGTCATGAATTACCATGAATCCAAATTTCTTTGCTAATTTAACTACATCAACAAAAAACTCTTTTTCAACAATCGTGGTAGTAGGATTGTGAGGATAGTTTAAAATTAATACTTTAGGTTTCGGGTATAAGTGCTCTGCAACACCGGAAATGTTAGACAAAAATTTGTCTGGTTGAGTGCAATCCAAGCTAATTACATTACCCGAAGCAAGAGCAACAGCATAAACATGAATGGGAAAAGAAGGGGCAGGCACAATCGCTGTATCACCGGGCCCTAGCAATGCCAGACACATATGACTAAATACTTCTTTAGAACCAAGACCAGCTAAAACTTCTCGATCCGGATCAAGAGATACCCCGTGTTTCCGCTCATATCTTTTAGAAATTTCATTGCGAAGATTTTTCAGGCCATTGCTTACAGAGTACCCATGATTCTTTTCGTCCCTTGCGGCTTCACACAATTTATCTATGACCATGGGATCAGGAACATCGCGTGGATTACCCATACCAAGATCAATGATATCGGCCCCCTGTTTACGCATTCTGTATTTGAGTTCGTTAATCTTGCCAAACAAATAGGGAGGAAGCCTTTTTACCCTATCTGCAACCTGAACAGTAAATGAACTCATGTAAATAGCCCAAGAGAAAATTAAAGTACGGCCTAAAGATATCACAAGGAAACAGCTTTGATCAACTCCGCCATACCCTAGATTCCTATAATTAACAAATTTAGCTTTCAAGATTGTTCCGAAAATGTTTAATTTAAGGATAGTACCGGTTGTACATACGAGAAAGGATAGCAATGGCTATTGAAAAAAACGATGGGTCAGGCAGTTCAACGGGATTTAGTACAGCAAGAGGCAGGGACTGGCCAAGCGTAAGGCAATTCAATGTGTTTGTTGCCAATCGGGTAGGCGGACTCATGCGAGTTGTGCGCTGGTTTGAAATGACAGACATTCGAATTGTATCAATTTCAATCGTAGACTCAGCTGATTGCGCAATTATAAGACTGGTGCTAAGTAACCCAGAAAGAGCAACCGAAATATTTTCCCAAGCCAACCTTCCATTTACCGAAAGCGACCTACTTATCGTTAAATTACCAAGCGACCCTCAACCATTATTACTAATATGCAAGGCACTTTTAGAAGCCGAAGTAAACATTCACTACGCCTACCCTTTACTCATTGGCCCAAGTGGAAATTCAGCACTTGCAATTTATGTTGAAGATCACGAAACAGCAACATCAACTTTAGAAAAGAAAGGGTTTATTCTATACACAGAAAAAGATCTGGACCAAGACTGATCAAGACAAAATTGAACTTCAACCCGAGACCATATTCTCGATTTCAAATTTAACAAAGATATCAAGTAAATTTTTGGCTTTTGGTCTATCATGTAAATCAAAAGAAAGCATATCCACTATTGCATTTATAAACTTGGGATTCAATTCCCCAAGTTTTTGCCTTAATTTAGCAGGAGGATCACTTTGATGCCTTAATAACGTCTGAGATATGGTTCCTTCAGGATGAGGCAAACTACCCGTAAGCATTTCAAATATTAATACGCCTAAGCTGTAAATATCATTCTCCAGACTAATTACGGGGATCTCAGCACACAATTCAGGTGCTATATAATTTGGCGTTCCAAGCATTAGGTTGGTTTCAAGCTTTTCATTCATTCGCACATTTGAAGAAAACGCAAAATCTACAATCTTAATTTTCTTGGATTGTCCAATTAAAATGTTTTCTGGTTTAATGTCACCATGGGTGAATCCAATCCCATGCAAATTCGACAAGAATGAAAGAATCTGCCTACTAATCTCAATCACGACAGGAGGCGAAAAGGAGAACTTTCTTTCTAATTCATGGCGCAAGGTACAGCCTTCAACCTTTTCCATGACGAAGAAAAAGGGTTGGATTTCGATATTGGATTTTAACAAAACTGGACAAGCAGCATGCTTGATTGTTTCAAGTACTTTGATTTCGTTTTTCAAAAAGGCCAATGCCTGTTTTTCGTATAGATAATCAAGGCGAACCGTTTTAATTACGCAAGGAAGGCCAGAAGCTAAATCAATCGCACTATAAACAACAGTAACCGGTCCTTGAGCCAACAAAGACTCAATCAAATAACCTGGGTAAACTTCTTTATCTTGATTCATATCAAAATATTTCCAGTCGCAAGGAGCACTTTATTTATGCCTTATTTTTTCTAACATTGCTTTTGCAACAGCGGATGGAATAAACTTCGAGAGATCCCCGCCAAGAACTGCAATTTGCTTTAACAGGGAACTACTTAAATGCGAATATATATCCTTGGCAAGCAAAAACACCGTTTCGATATCTGGATCCAAAGCCATGTTCGCAAGTGACATTGTAAACTCATAATCCATATCACTGGTGGTCCGCATACCACGAAGAATAAGTTTGGACTTAGAATCTTTGACAAAATGAACCACTAAATTTTCAAATGGCAAAACTGTTACATTTGAAAGATGGGAAGTTGTTTGTTTAACCAATTCAACCCTTTCCTTAAGCGAAAACAAGGTGCTTTTATCTGGATTAATACCAACCCCGACTAAAAGTTGGGGGAACACCTTCGAGCCCCTTTCTATAATATCTAAATGACCAAAATGAATTGGGTCAAAAGTTCCAGGATAAACAGCCATTCCTTCAACGGAATTTTTCTTCATAACAAATTCTCACAATTTAAAAGGATCAAAATATATCCTTCAGCCAAATAAAAGATTATACATTCAACATTGTTCTTTTATTAATGCTTAAAACGATGGTAATATCAAGTCATGTTCATGGATTATCAACAAGAAACCAATTGGGATTTACGATTAAACCTTTTGGGTACCCCAATTAGGGTTCACCCGATGTTTTGGATAGTCACGGCCATGTTAGGCTGGCCTTATTACACAATGACTAATGACTTTACCGTACTTCTCACTTGGATAATGGCAGTTTTCTTTTCGATACTGATTCATGAACTTGGGCATGTATTTATGGGAAAATACTTTGGAACACATGGATATATCATACTTCATGGCTTTGGTGGTGTTGCCATAGGTAGTAACGATTTGCCAAATCGATGGAAGAGGATCGCCGTAACCCTTGCAGGCCCAGGAATACAATTAGCACTTTACACTTTGATATTATTCCTTTCAGAATCAAGAATAATCCCACACGAAAAAGATGGACCATGGTTGAAGGTAAATTTATTCATCGGATTTTTACTTTACATTAATTTGTACTGGCCAATTTTAAACCTATTACCGGTATTCCCTTTGGATGGGGGGCAGGCTTTAAGGGATTTCCTAGGCCTATTTTTAAGATCTGCAGAAAAAATCACTTATACCCTATCAATTATTGTTTCTTTTTTAATGGTCATATACTTTGCCAATACTGAAAATTACTTCATGATTTTTCTTTTCATCATGATGGCGTTGCAAAATATCGAGCTATTCAAACGAACTTAATTAGAACTAGAAAACTGTCGCAATTTTTTAAAAACATCTTGGACGCTAACATTAGCAGTGGTGGCAAAAACATCAGCGCTGGCAATTGTCCCTTCTGCGGTGAATTGAACCGTAGGTTTTGATCCTAGTTTAATCATGGCGATGGAATTTTTACCTGAAAGTATTTCAAAATAGCTTATTTCCTTGAAGGACTCTGGGCCAAGATTTACTGGTGCCATAAGGGCAGGCGTGCTGGTTGCAAGAACTTTGCCTTCCCAAAAACAAAGTGGTTGATGAGACCCATGAAGGTAACCTTGAATCTTAATATCCGCAAAACCAGCTAGACCGTCAACTTTTGTTCCAATCCAAAAACAAGGTCCAAATCTAACCTCCGGTTCTAATTCGCATAGTTCGTCACTAAATTCCAACTCTCCATTCTTTTTCCAAACAACAAAAGATTGCTTACTCACCCCTATCATTTTTGAAAAAGAATTTGCTGTAATACCCTGGCAAATCAATGAGCAAATTTTTACACCTTCCAACAAATACGAAATCTTCATATTTCCTATTTTTTTAGGCAGCGCCCCAACAGGAAAAACAATGGGGATGTATGATTGGGAAACTTCGACATTTGGAACCTTGGCCACAAGTGAGGTCGGGATTTGAGAACCAACATCAATTAATATTGAAACATCCAAACTTGAAAAAAATCTAGCTCCATACTTGGAGGAAAGCATCCCAGAAACAGAAACACCCTTGCATCCTGCCATTAGGAATGACTGGCATGAAACAATCTGGCCATCAAAATTACAGTAAAGGGCAGGGGAGTGAACCTCAACACTTGCCAGAAAAGCTTCTTTTGTCAAAAAAGGAATGTCAATTTCCGAAATCAATTTTTTTTTAAAATAGATCTTTGCTTTACAATTTTTCAGTAAATTATCCAACTGAAAAACAACTTTCCCGGCTTTATGTCCCACGGCCTCGCTGATTTGCAAATTATTTCCCAAGATCGAAGAAGATTTTCCCAACTGCAAACTAAAATCTGTTGCGGAACAAAGAAACTTATCAGGAAAACGGATCGAAACTTCCAGAAAAATCTTTTCTGCAAACCACGGAATTACAGGACTTACAACCTTTAACCCCTTTGATTCGTAGCCAAGTTGAAGAGCTTTATTTTCGGTCATGAACCCAGCCCGCCTGAAAGTTCCTTCAACTTTTTTTGAAGCAAATCATCGACATCATTAACAACTTTTACTTCCCCACGGCAGAACAAACAACTTTCATTTTTCGAAATATTTACAACAATTTTTTTAAGGCTTTCAGAAAAGATCCCATCCACTTTCTGCAATGGGAGCAAAAAAGAATACGACTTTATTTTTGCGTCTAATAAATCAATTGTGGCAAGTGCATGAAGAGCAGCAATGGTTTGAATAGATGCAAATGATGCAGGAATTCTTGCCTCTTCAACTTGTCCGGAAGGATGACTATAGTCAGGCTTAGAATCTTTTGACTCCTTGGGGCCTTCCCGTTTTAAATAAGTACAAGCACAGGCATAGCAAGGTCCGCCAGGAACAAAAGTATGGATAAATCCTCCAATACCACCACTTAAAACTTCACCCAAAGTCCATGGAATGCAATGGTGTCTCATTAATGAGCACCAATGGTACTTTGCTTCCTCGTTATCAACTGCGCAGACACCTAAATCCGCCCCCTTAATTGCATTATTAATTTGTGCTTGTTTTTCCGGCTCCTGTAGAAAAGCATCAATTGAAATAATCTCAAGATTTCTATTGCGATCTTTCAACCATTTGACTGCAGAAAGTAACTTGGAATTACCAACACTATCTGAACCTAATAGGTGCCTGGATAAATTATGCGGCTTTAGAATATCAGGTTCGATTAGCGTCAGTTTAGAAATACGTATATCCCTCACCAACATGTCGATAACCGACATTCCACCACTTCCCAATCCAACTTGTACCAAATGGGCCATTTAACGAGCCTCCGGCAAGGGCCATTCACCCGATTGTTTCCAAATCTCATAGCATGCCAGCCAACGCCAAGCAGCCATCACTGCAAAAATTACAGTAAAAGAAGCAGGATCCCACCGGCTAGTTCTCCGATTACTACCTTGTTTCCATAAGCAAAGTTGCTGACCAGGTAACAAATGTGGACATGGATAATCCAGTGCCGTTATCACTCTGGTTTCTGGAGGTATAAAAGGATACCCCGCCATAAGGCTTGTTTTTACCTGAAACACATTATGTGCAGGTTTAAGCTTATAGTTAAGTGCCAATCCTTCAGCAGTAGGTTCGATGGTAATACGGTACTCAAGTTCCCTATCGCGGTTATACTGCTCAATAACGGGAAACTCAACAGAAACAAGCCTACGCTTCGCAGATTCGTTTCGTAATAGAATTGGTATGTAGTCGTTCATCTACATACTTTTACAAGTTATAATGACAAGGAACTGAGCGAATTGCATTAATTACATCTTGTTCAGCGGATTCAACCGTACCTGAAACGAAAGATGTATCTTTAGGATTAACATGAATCGGTTTACCCGATTCAGCATTATTACGAAGTGCCTCGTAAAGATTTTTTCTTTCATCTTCGTTCAATGGTCTAAAGTCCATGACAAATCCTTTCGTAAAAAACTATTTGGCCAATTCAGCAAGAACCAAGTAAACACCACGATCCACTTTATCTTCCTCAATATCGACTGCAAATAGTTGTTCGTTCTTCTCAAAGAAATATTGCACTTTATCTTTAAAAATAAATACTAAAATTTTCCCTTCAGCCCCCGCCAAGGGAATACTCAAGGTAAGTTGGTGCCCTGAAACGGATTGTGTAATGGCACAAGTAGCCTTGCTTTGCTGTGCAAGCACCTTTTCAATTTCGCCTGCATGAAGTTCCATTGCATCCCAAACAACATGCAAAGGCTTTGCAAGATCCTCTCCCAATGTCCAGCGAACAGGTACTTTAACATAATTAGAATCACCGCTAGCAAGCGAAAACCAATCAAAACGCATACCATTCATTGAGAAAGCATTAATCGCAAGCTTAGATGCAAAATCACCATGGATAGGAGATTCGTGATCAACGGTACCAATACCAAATACCCCTTGCTTTCCTGGTAATTTTTTTACCCATTGAATGTCGCCTTGAAAGTCTCCACTGGAAGGATGACGCAATTTTCCGGGATGGGTATGAAAAAGGCCCAAGACTTCTAATTTTTCGTGATGTTGATGCAACAATCTACCAGCAACTACCTGAGCTTGTGAATTAAATTTAACATGTGTTGAACTAGCTTCCCTAAACTCTCCGGAAGGAACCGCAGCAACAACAACAGCATGTTTTTTTTCGCGATAGCCCATTAAAAGCCAACCTGTTTCTTCATCTCCGCGCTCTTGGTTTAAATGATTTCTATACCCTTGCACCAAAGTGTGTCCCACCCCCGAAGAAATAAGCATGTATTTGATCGGTAAAAGATCGCGGGGCGGGTTAGAAATTAATTCAGCAGCTTTTGGGCCATAAATGAGGTGGTTAAATTCTTTAAGTAGTCTACTTATTTTATTAAGAAGTAAACTAGGAATACCTCGTGTTGAACTGCTTTTCTCACCATTTTCAGAAATCATCTCATTTCCATTCTCGTTAATTCCAACAAATGCATGATTGAATTAGTATAAATGCAAAAATCAATGAATGAAACACTTTATCTTTTAATGAGATCCTATCATAGCAAGATTTAGCGGCATTAATAGCCTGGCAGAGACCCTATGGGAAATAAAATAATCATATTTACCTCATTGCATTAATTAACAATTATCAGGATGATTAGTTAAGTATTGATATTTAATTCAAACAGAAGTTTACAAATGAAAAGTCCCATAAAAGTTCTTTGTGCAGGCATTATTGTTTTAGATCATGGATGTTCACCTATTCAACATTTTCCCAAAGAAGGCGAACTTATTGCAACCAGTGGAATGGCATTAACTTTAGGTGGATGTGCTGCAAATGTTGGCGTAGACCTTACAAAAATGGGAATCCATTCAAAAATTCTTGGAAAAATTGGAGATGATGATCTTGGACAAATTATTCTGGAAAAATTAAAGCAATCCGGCTTAGATACAAGTAAAATAATTAAACAATCCCATTCACCAACCAGCCAGACAATTGTTATCAATGTCACCGGCCAAGACAGGCGATTTATTCATTTGATTGGAGCAAATGATGGATTTTCTGACACGGATTTTCAAAAAAAAGACATTGAGGAATGCAAGGTCGTTTACTTGGGTGGATATCTGCTGATGGATAAACTCTCTCCATTCCATGTTGCAGAAGTTTTTCGCACGGCCCAAATGAACGGGGCTAAAACAGTTTTGGATGTAGTTACCCCTGGCCTTGGAGACCATCTAGCGAAACTTAAACCTATTTTACCTTTTGTAGATGTTTTCCTTCCAAATGATTCTGAAGCAAAACTCATTTCCGGAATCGATCCCCCCATCGAGCAGGCAAAGTTTTTTAAATCGTTGGGAGTCAAGACCAGCATCATCACTCTGGGAAACCAAGGAACAATTTTACTAAACGATCACGGTTGCTACAAATCAGACATTTTCAAGATGAATTATCATGATGGTTCAGGAAGTGGTGATGCATTTACAGCAGGTTACATTTCAGGCATTCTTGAAAATAAAAGTGATATTGAATGCCTGGAAATTGGAAGTGCCCTTGGGGCAAGTTGCGTTCGGGCACAAGGCACAACCGAAGGAGTATTTAAAAAAGAAGAATGTGTCCACTTTTTAGCACGCAACAAACTTGAGATCAAAAAACTAAATTAAACAAAAGAACCCGTCCAATTTAAATTCCCATGGGTCTTGGATGGTCCTAGATGTTTAAACACCAAATTCTTTTTTCATTAAAAACTAAATCTTCCAAGGTCCTCGGTACTCCCTGAACAACAACTTGTTTGCATTATCATTATTAGTAAATTTTTCTTTTACTGGATCCCATTCAAGCGGTTTGCCAATTCGATAGCCAATATTACCTAAATGACAGATTGTTGCACTTCGATGCCCAACTTCAGCAGGGCAAATTGTAGGCTTTTTAGTTCGAATAGCCTCAAGCCAATTCTTACGGTGATTATCGGCAATCATAATTGCAGGATCAGGTTTGGTAATCGGATCTTTAAGAATTTCTTCATTAGTACATTCAATTTTGGCACGATCTACATAAAGCGTAGCATCTGTGCCTTCAAATGTACAACCACTCGGGCCGCCATGAAACATTTCAATCCCGTTGGCGTAAGTGTATTTAAGACCGGATTTCTCACCATTTCCAGGAGGGGTAATTTTGACCGGTCCCGTGCTATCCATGTTTAACGCCCACTGGGCAATATCAAAATGATGGGCCCCCATATCTGCCAAGCCGCCCCCAGCATATTCCCAATACATTCTCCATGCAGGAAAATGAGTATGCACGCCTTCAGGGCAAAGCACCTTGTTGTATTCCCGCTGCGCAGCAGGCCCTTGCCAAAGATCCCAATTAGTTCCAATAGGAACTGGTTCTGCCTCAAGATTGCATGCAACTGCTGGAGCACCGACGCCAATACGAACGGTCTTAACTTTCCCAATTCTTCCTGCTCTAACCAACTGGGTAGCAAGTCGAAATTTTCCACTGAACTCACTTCGTTGCTGACTTCCCGTCTGAAAAACAACACCAGACTTTTTTACTTCATCAACAATTATCCTTCCCTCTGCAACCGAATGAGTTAATGGCTTTTCACAATAAATGTGTTTATTCGCTTTGGAAGCCATCACACAAATAAGAGCATGCCAATGGTCGGGCGTACTAATAACAACTGCATCTATGTTTTTATCATTTATAAGGTCTTGAAAATCCTTGTACAACTTCAAACCCTTGTATGATTGCTTGTCATTCGACTGGGAGTATTTTTTCTCTACAAGCATCTTGGCGTTTTCTAGTCTGTCATCAACAACATCACTTACAGCAACAACTTGAACATCATTCATGCCAAGAAAATTACCCAGGTGTCCGCGACCCATCGTTCCCACACCAATAAAGCCAAGTTGAAGCTTATCATTAGCAGAAGGCTTCTGCGCCTGGGACGAAGCAGCAAAACAGGAAGATCCAATTACACCAACGAAAACTGATTTATTAAACGAGCGCCTGGTAACCATTTCAATCTCCTAACCAAACAAAAACCTAAAAACAACATAGGGTATAATATCGCTTTGATAAAAGGTCATCCATCTCTGAAATTCGCGACAGCGAAACTACTTACTAAAACTTCAGTGTTTAAGTAAATGAAATTTATTTTCATGAAAGCGCAACTTTATCTAATATTTGATTAAGAATGGCATCTGGACTCAAATTTTCAGCAATCGCTTCAAAAGACAGCGACATTCGATGCCTAAATACACTTGATGCCATTTCTTTTACATCTTGAGGAAGCACAAAATCTCTTCCCCGAATAAAAGCAAGCGCCTTGGATGATTTCAAAAGATTAATCGTTCCACGAGGAGAAACACCATGCTCAAGAAAAACCTTTTTTAATCCAAATCTATCTGGAAATCTGGTTGCAACAGCAAGATCCACGATATATCGTCGGATACTATCTTCTACATGAATTTTTGAAGCAAAATCGCAAAGCTCATTTAAATCCTGTGCATTCACAACTTTTCTAATATTTCCATGCTGTTCGAGTTGCTCGAGTCTTTGCAATATCAAAAGTTCCTCATCCCGTTTGGGATAATCGACCAAAATTTTCAACATGAACCGATCAATTTGGGCCTCAGGCAATGGAAAAGTTCCTTCCTGTTCAATTGGGTTTTGCGTAGCAATCACAAAAAAAGGAGTTCCTAAGGAAAAGGTTTCATCACCCAGAGTGACCTGTTTTTCCTGCATCGCTTCCAAAAGAGCTGATTGAACTTTTGCAGGGGCGCGATTTATTTCATCTGCAAGCACAACTTGAGAAAAAAGCGGGCCTTTCTTAACTTTAAACTCTCCCACTTGCTGGTAATAAACCTGAGTTCCCAATATATCCGAAGGCATTAAATCCGGAGTAAACTGAATTCGTTTAAAATTTAAATCCAAGCACTCAGCAATACTTCCCGCCAGCAATGTTTTCGCGAGGCCTGGCATACCCTCTAAAAGAACATGGCCTTTTGCAAGAATTGCAACCACAATCTTTTCCAAAACCCCGTCCATACCAACGATTCTTTTACCAATTTCTGATTTGATATCATTTAAAAATTGCAATCCATTAACAAGCTTTACATTTTTTGAACTTGGCGGCATATAAATTTCCCTTATCAACAAATATCCTGTAATCTTTGTTATATCTTACTTTGAAGTACTAAATGTAAGCCATGAAAAAGCAAATGATTCAATTAACAATGGATGATTTTTGTGCGGAAGTGAAAAACACCATGAATTCACTCCCAAGTTTTTTTTACGAATACCTCGACAATGTTGTGGTCGAGGTTCAGGAGTTTCCCACAAAAAGTACGCTCAAAAAAGCCAACTTTTCCAAGGCTGATATGAAAAAAGGACATTCACTTTTTGGTTTTTTTGAACCAATGGAACTTTCTCACCCATGGGTTGGAGATGCCATCGACATCCATTCTCTTACCCACAAACTTATAATTTTTAAAACCCCTCATGAAGAATCTTTTCCCGACCCTACACAACTAAAAATAGAAATCCGCAAAACGGTCATCCATGAACTAGCCCACCATTTTGGTTTATCCGATAAGGATCTGGAAAATTTTGATAATAATCCTAATCCTTTCAGTACGAAACTTTCTTTAACAACCAAGGAATACAACGATGAAAACAAACCCCGTTAAAAAAACTCTCAAAGAAGGAAAACCTGCCCTTGGAACCTGGCTTTCGCTCGGCAGCATAATTGCAACGCGATTCATGGCCCGGACTGGGTTTTCTTGGCTAACTGTCGATATAGAACACACATTGGTAAGTTGGGAAACTGCTACCCATATGTTTGCTTCCATAGCTGATGCTAACAGCGTCCCATTGGCTAGAGTTCCTGCCAATCGACATGACCATATTAAAAGAGCACTGGATAATGGCGCATTTGGCATTGTTGTGCCAATGGTTAATTCAAGACAAGAAGCCTTGGATGCAGTTTCCGCCATGTTTTACCCTCCTCGTGGCACTCGAAGCGTAGGTGGCAATGTTCATGCCCTAAACTTTGGAGCAACTGCACCTGACTATTTCAGCAAGGCGAATGATGAGTTATTAGTTATTTTGCAATGCGAGCATATCGATGCTGTAAATAATGCTGATAGTATTTTTTCAGTGCCTGGCATTGATGCCATTTTTGTTGGCCCGAATGATCTTGCTGCAAGCATGCGTACCCCAGATGGCAAGGGGCCTTCCGCAGATGCATTTAACACAGCATTAAACACAATTTTAGAGGCATGCAAAAGAAACAAAGTTGCGCCTGGAATTCATTGCATGAGCCCTGAAGAAGCACAACTACGTATTGAACAGGGCTGGCAATTTATCGCGATAAATAGCGAATTAAAGATGATGATGGATGGTGTTTCATCAACACTTGCAAAAGTTGGGCTTAAATCAGATTCAGGTGGGGCTAAGTACTAGGCTACTAACGTTTATTCGCATTATCAGGAATGCGACCCATTATGACAATTGATGCGATTTTGGGCCGCATTTCCCTCGCTAGTTCCGGATCTTCTTTTTTTCCTGCGACCCCCACCAATCCGGAATTAACCCCTCGTACTGGTTTTTGTGGTTTTTGCATTAATGTTACATTCACAATCGATTGACTGATCAAATCTGAAAAATCAGCTGGATACCCTGGAGACTTTAAATCATCTCCTTTAAGTTCCTTTAATTCCTTGGCGCTGTACTTTTTTGGCTTGCCCTTATCATCAAAAGCTTCAGGAGGGTTAAACTGACGAATTTTTACATCATCTTTAAGTAAAAGCTCAATATCTTCCATTTTTGCTGGAACAACTCTTTTAGCTTGCGGGTTATAGTAACTTCCTTTGGTTTGGATGGAAAGAACGACGGACTTATCGCTTTCGCGCACTTCTTTTAATACTGCTACAACTTGCCCGGCTGGGATCCATTTTTCTTTAGGATCAGTTTTGGCAGTTTTGTCGTCAGCTTTTTTATCTTTGTCTTGAGCAAATGATGAACTCAAGGCTAAACATAGAAATAAAGAAAATGTAATACTAAATCGTAAAACACCCATAAATCCTCCTTGTTTAATATAAATTTATATCAAACTTGAAGGATTTATGAAAGAAAAGTTTTTATAAAAAATCAAATTTTACTGTCCACCATACCTATAACCAAAACCCCGTAAATAATCTTTACCCGGCAATTGGCTTCGCCTAGGAAAATTAGAATAACCAATAGGTGTAGAATTACTCAATTTTGGCAGCGGGCTAAAGAAATCCATCAAAGTCGTATCCCGAGGATACAAGTTTTGTGGTTGTGCTAATCGGGCATTAGCAAGTTGGGCTTGCTGCAAATGCGCAGCATCCTGTGGATTTGGCAACAAAAACGAAAAAGGATTCCAGCTATTCCCGTTCTGTGTAATAGTTCCATTGGAATTATTTTTGCTTTGCGATTGTCCCAATGATATCGAACTAAAGATAATCATCACCCCCAACGCCAATATGCTTCTCTTCATAACACCCCCATATAAAGAAATTCCCCAACTTTGTGCCGGGATATCCTAAATAAGAGGCCTGTCAATAGACATTTAATAAAAAATTAAGGAAGAAGAGCAGTAATTTCGGGAAACCCAAACATCAAATTGAAATTTTGCACAGCAACCCCGCTTGCACCGCGAATAAGGTTATCTTCTGCTGCGAGCACCACGATATAATCTCCTGCAACTTTATAATGTAAGTCAACATAATTTGTGCCTACAGAATCCTTTGTGGCTGGAAGATGATCAACCAGCCTAATAAATGGCTTGTCTTTGTAAAACTTGCCCACCACTTCGTTAATTGCCAACTCGGAAATTTCTTTTTTTGGCTTGGCATAAATTGTTGAAAATATACCCCTATCCATTGGTATCAGGTGCGGTGTAAACATAATTTTCACCGATTCCCCCGAAACTTTTGTGAGAGCCTGCTCCATTTCTGGCATGTGCCTATGCTTGCCAACTTGGTACGCACTTACACTTTCATTACATTCGGGAAAATGCGTCCCCTGTTTTGGGTTTCTACCTGCTCCAGACACACCACTTTTACTATCAACAATAATTTGCTCCGGGTAAATTATTTTTTCGACCAGTAATGGCGCCAATCCAAGAATAGCAGTCTGGGGGTAACAACCAGGATTCGCCAACAAATTACACGTTTTTATTTCCTTTGAATTAAACTCCGGAAGACCGTAAACAGCACTTGCCAATCCTGCAAAATCAAGATGTTCTTCTCCGTACCATTTTTTATAAACAATTGGGTCTTTTAAGCGATAATCTGCAGACAGATCAATTACACGGATTCCAGAATTAATCAACTTGGGAATCACCTCCATACTTGCCCCATGAGGCAGGCAACTAAACACACACTGCACTTTTTTTTCTCTTAAGGAATCAAGATCAAGCTCCTCGCAACGTAAATCGATTCTTTTTGAAAGAGATGGGTGTATATTTGCAAGTAAAGGCGTTCCTTCCTGCCTGGAAATGCACGCAACAATTTTTACGTGAGGGTGCCTAAGTAAAATTTTTACAACTTCAAGCGCCGTATACCCAGAGGCCCCTAGAACAGCAACATTTATCATGTTATGCTTACCTTTTCATCAACCCGTAAAAACGAAGGTACTCCAATGGATTCCATCCAAAGCTTATACCAGTCTATCAAAGAAGGTTCAACCACGCCGATCAACCTTTTAGACAAATACCTAGAAAGAATCAAGCAGATCGACCCAATAATTAACGCGTGGGAATATTTAGACCCACAACAGGCGAAGGCTGATGCGATAAAGGCAACTAAAGAAATTAACTCTGGATTTTGCCGGGGAAGGCTGCACGGTATACCGATTGGTATAAAGGATATCATCGATGTTAATGATTGGCCAACACGAGCGGGATGCATGTCATGGGCTCGTTCATTTGCCCGACAAGATGCTACTATTGTTACAAAACTAAGAAAAGCCGGAGCGATTTTAGTAGGAAAAACCGTAACAACTGCATACGCCAGCTTTGATCCACCACCCACTCGAAACCCATGGAACCTTCAAAAAACTCCGGGAGGATCAAGCAGTGGTTCGGCTGCTGCGGTATCCGCAGGAATGATACCCGCAGCTTTAGGCACGCAAACAGGTGGGTCTATCACCAGGCCAGCTAGTTATTGTGGAGTTGCTTCAATAAAACCAACTTTTGGCTGGATCTCCTTAGATGGCGTGTTGCCATTAGCCCAATCCATGGATCATATGGGAATGATGGCGCCTAAAATAGAAGATTTAGAAATAATTTGGGAAGAAGTAACGGAAACAACAAATCGAATCCCAGAAGCCCCAAAACCACCCTGCATTGCTGTTCTCAAATCTTTCTTTTCAGAAAAAGCATCAGACGAAATGCGCAACATGCTCAACGAAAATATTAAAAACTTTCAACGAGCAGGGGCTCAGGTTGCTTTCATGGAACTGCCTGAAGCCTTTGCAAATTTAACAACAGAACATCGCGCAATCATGTCTTATGAAGCATTTAAAATCCACGAATATTGGATTTCAAGAAGACCTGAAGATTATCCCCCCAAAATCACATCCCTGATTAAAGAAGGCTCCAAAATCAGTCCTGATTATTATATTTCCTGCAAAAACCAACAAAATCACTGGAAAAATTATTTCGAAAAAAACTTGAAAGAACACGATTGCTTTTTGATGCCTGCAACAACAACAGAGGCACCAGATAACGAAACAACTGGCGATCCTGCTTTTAATTCCCCTTGGAGTTTTACTGGCCTACCTGCTTTATCCTTGCCTTGCCAACTTTCTAAAACTGGATTACCTCTTGCAATCCAACTTGTTTCCCGATCAAACTCTGAACCTAAACTATTCCAATTGGGAAAATGGTGCGAGAAACAAATCGATTATTCCTATCGTTGCCCCAATGGACTTAATAAAATAATCAAAGAAGTAAACTTTTAAAAGGACGCATAATGTCATCATTTTGGATGTTTGTAATAAATGACTGGATATTCGCAATTCCCATGCTATCAATGTCGGTTTGTGGAATAGCTTTAATCACCTGGAGGATCCTTCTTAATCGAGGGCTTCTAAAAAACACTGAGGCCCACTTAGAAGCATTGAAAACCATACTACTGCGTGATGGTTTAAAAGCAGCAATAACATTAAACAACGATCAAAAAGACTGGTTGGGAGTACTCTTGTTCTCCGCAGGAATTAAAGGTTTGGGAAACGGCATTCCTGCATCCAGAAAAGAAATAAACAACGCAGTGGAATTTGAAATAATCCCAAGGCTAAATTTTCTGCTACCAACAATGCTAGCAATTGCAAAAATCGCAACCATGGTAGGCTTGCTTGGGACAGTCATAAGCATGATTGGCACATTCAGTAAAATCCAAGAGGCTCAAGGGGGCGTTTCAGAACAGGCTGGTTCAATTGGTTTAGCCCTTTTTGCTACTGCCCTGGGCTTGGTAACTGCAATTCCCCTCGTTTTTGCACATGTCATGTTCAAAGCGCAAATCAACGATTTTGAGCTTCGAATAAAAAAAACAATTCAACAGTTTATCGATATGGCAACCACATTGAAAACACCTCTTAAACCTTGATTTAAATATGCTTCCAGATGCTAAATATTATGATGTATGGATTATTAAATCGAATCAGGTGATCCGAGAAATCCCCGCAAATACCATCTTTCAATGGATTCAAGAAAGGCGATTGATTGGGCGAGATAAAATTCGCCCTGCAGGTACAGCGGACTGGTTTGATATAAGCCTGCACCCATATCTTGCAAATATTTCCCCTCTAAAAGAAAATCCGGAAACCGAAATTTACGAGGTCTCGACTCAATCTTTTTCAAAACATCAAGGTATTGAGGATGATATCGACATGATCCCATTAATTGATGTAAGCCTAGTCTTGTTGGTTTATTTTTTAATGAGCACATCCACCCTTGGTTCAAGTAACTCAACCAAGTTACCCGTTGCAGAATACGCAAGCGTGCAAGTTATAAAGGATCAAGCTTGGATCGAAATAGGGAACAATAAAACTTTCACAGTAGGATTTGCAGAGAGAAAAAAAGACCAGTCCACCAAATTTACCACTGAAGATAAATTAATTGCTTACCTACAAGATGAAATCAAAAAAGGGCAGGGCTCTAAAGAAATTACTTTATATGCTCCGGGCGATATATCTGCTGGAACTATTCGCAATTTAATAACTTCAATTGAAAAATCTTTTAACAAAGATGAAATTTCTAATATTCATCTTGGAGTCACCGGTAAAAAATGAGCCTCTGGGATTTGAAAAATTATGGAACAGGTTCAAAATCAACTTTACTAGAGTACGTTGAAATAAATGAACTGATTATTTCAGGGTTAGTTTCTTTCAATGATGAAATCCGAAAGCAAGGAGAAACAATTTGGAAAACATTGCAGGATTATCCAGAATTCGCGGAAGCTTTCTCATCAAAAACAACAATCAATCACGATGATGATGACAATATCGACATGAACGCCTTAATCGATGTATGTCTAGTTCTTTTAGTCTTTTTTATATTGTTAACAAGCTATGCAAAATTAGTGCAGCATCTTGAAGCGGCTAAAACAAATCCAGATTCAAAAATTCCTTCAATAAGCACTTCACAAGCTGAGCAAAAAACCAAAGTTGTAATAAAATTAGATGGAAATATTGCTGTTTTCTACATAAATGAACAATTGGTTGAAAGTGAAAATCTGGTTTCTGTATTAAAAGCTTCTGTAAAAAAATTAAAAAACAAAGATTTGATTTTATACTACAGTGATGATGTGCCTTATCAAGCAGTGATCTCCATACAAGATGCAGCTAGGGCTGCAGATTTCCAACAAATACTTCAAGCACTAGGTAAATAAATTTACTTTTTCTTGTAGGTAATATCAGCTTTTGCGGGTTCATATTTTCCTGAAGTCTTACTAATTGCAAAACGAGTCTCTTGAATATCTTCCTCCTTGGCACCTTGAAGTGATGCTTTTTCAAGTTTCAGCAACTTTTCCTCAACAGAAAGAGGCATCAGGACAACAAACGCTTCCGTTTTGATTTGTAAACCCAATGCACGAGACAGATTAGAGACCGATTGTGGTTTATCATCAATCCAAAAAATATCACTTACAGAAGACAAATCCAATTCCATAGTAGATAAAGGTTTAACACTTAGGTTTGAAATGACTAAAAATTTCCCCGGATTATTTGGATCTGGGAAAGCTACACGAGCGTTTAAATCCATCAATTGTAAAAGATAATCGGCCCCGTTTGTAGTATTAAAAACCATAATCCACCGAAGCATTCGTTCACCTCGACCATCACCGACCCCACCACCTTTTGTATTTCCAATTCCCTTCATCCCATCAATCATTTTATTTTTTAAATTTTGTCCTATCCGAGATAATTCCTGAGCTTTAGCTTTAGCATCATCAACCAAAGATTTTACACCATTTTTATCAACTTGGATTTTTTCAATGGGAGAAGGATCTAACTTTAATGGAATTTCGGAGATGATTTCTTTATCTTGACTTTTAACCTTAGAAAAAACCTTGATCGTGTCATCATTTGCTTTTGCATCAGGCTCTCCTGAGGATGCACTACCCCCAACCCTAACCGACGAAACACCTAGCCTGCGATTAACATCCCCGACAATTGCTTTTTTCAGACCTTCCCAACCAAGCATCATAATTAACACAACTAGGGCGATATGAACTACAAATGAAACAATCAACGAGGAAATTGATTCATAATTTGGTGAATATTTATCCCAAAACGTTTTCTTCGAAGAAGTTGCTTCCATAATTTTCCAAAATTTATTAGGAGTGATAATGCTTCAGTCTACCGGATAAAAGAATATTGTCCCCAATCATCTCATTAGTAAAAGAACCTAGTCTTTGACTTCCTGCAATATCGAGAGCCCCACCTCCCCCAACAGGTGATATTGCATCCGTCCCCCCAATAATAACGGGGGCGATATAAACCGCAATTTCATCTACCTGAGATGCGTCAAAAAAACTACCAAGAGTTATTCCTCCTCCTTCCACCAACAGATTTTGAACACTTTTTTTTCCCAAAAAATCCAATACCTCATTTACGATATCTACACGAGAACACGATGAAAGTTCAAGTAATTCGCATCCAGAATATCGCAAAGCAACTTTTATGTGTTGAGATACGTGCTGCTTTACAGCAATTATTGTTGGAAATTCCTTGGCAGATTGAATTATGCGGGAAGAAAGACTTATTCTAGCATTAGGATCAATCACCACTCGGATTTGTTTTCTTGGCCCTTCTGGCCTTGCATTCAACATGGGGTCATCATTCTGAATCGTTCCAATACCAACCAAAACCGCATCCACTAAACCGCGTAATTGGTGAACTTTTTCCCTGCATCTCTCATTACTAATCCATTTTGATTCGCCCGTTTTTGTTGCAATTTTCCCATCTAAACTCATTGCCCATTTGGCAATAACAAATGGTTTTGAATGAAGATAATATTTAATAAATGGGGCGTTGATAATTTCCGCTTTCTCTTTTCCAACACCTAATACCACTTCAACACCATGATCTTTCAAATAATTAATTCCCTTACCAGCCACTAACGGATTTGGATCACGCATTGCCACAACAACTTTAGATATGCCGGATTTTACAAGAGCATCTGCACAAGGTGGTGTCTTACCATGATGGGAACAAGGTTCCAATGAAACAAACAAAGTACACCCTCGGGCATTTTCCCCTGCTTGATTTAATGCTTCGGCCTCAGCGTGCAATCCCCCAAACTTCTGATGCCAACCAACACCAACCACAACATTATCCTTCACCAAAACAGCACCAACCATAGGATTGGGCTCAACCATTCCACGCCCTCGAATTGCAAGATCAAGGGCCATGCTCATCCACTTTTCCCGCCCATCATCATTAATCATTAATTTATTTCCTAACAGCCTTAAACAGATACAATAAATCAAATAGAAGGAAGCTAAAATCAATGGTTATTTGCAGTAAAGATTTCAGATGAAAGATGATGAAAAGAAATCTTTTTGATTCAACCATATATATTTTAAATATAGCACTCATGGATTTAATCTCGCCAACGAATCACAAAACCTATTATGCGAAATTTAAAACTTATTATCAGTTATGATGGCACAGATTTTCAAGGTTGGCAAATACAACCTGGATTTAGAACAGTTCAGGAAACCATCCAGAAACACCTCGAAAAGATAACCAACCAAAAAATCACCTTGTACGCGAGTGGCAGAACTGACACCGGAGTACATGCAATTGCTCAAGTCGCAAATTTCAGAGTGGAGTCAAATTTAAGTTTATCAAAAATACATTTGGGCCTTAATGCGCTTTTGCCTGAAGACATTTCAATTAATGAAATTACTGAGGTTCCTTACGATTTCCACTCAGTAAAAGATGCCAAGAAAAAACACTATCGCTATGTAATAAGACAATCTGGGATTTCAGACCCATTAACCAGAAAATTTTGTCATTTGGTAAAACAGGAACTCGACCATAAAAAAATGCACAATGCGGCGCAACAACTAATTGGAACACACGATTTCAGGTGTTTTGAATCAGAATGGCCAAATAGAACAGATAGCATTCGGACAATTTATCGGACATCGGTCAACCGGATGGGGCCTTGGATCTGGTTTAATATCGAAGGTAATGGTTTTCTTTATAATATGGTAAGGGCTATTGCTGGAACACTTATAGAAATAGGAAGAGGACATTTGCCAGAAAATAAAATTCTGGAACTAATAGAATTAAAAGAAAGAAAGTATGCTGGGCCAACAGCTCCAGCTAAGGGATTATTCCTAGTACGCGTTTTTTATGAAGATTTAACAACATGAAATTACAACAGGCATACCCAGATAAAATTACAATCAGCCCATTGAATAATCCAATTACCCTTGAGTGCATTTTGCCTGGTTCAAAAAGTATTACTAATAGGGCTTTGGTAATCGCAGCGCTTAATTCAGGCAACAAAAAAACCCATTTAAAAGGAATCTTACACAGTGAAGACACGGAAATTATGGTCGATTGCCTGGAAAAACTTGGATTTATTATTTCAGTAAACTGGAAGGACTGCACCGCTTCTGTATCTTCACCAAAAGCTCCTGGAATAATTCCCTCATCAAATGCAACCCTTTTCACCGGGAATTCCGGCACGACCATGCGTTTTCTAACAGCAATGGTTGGACTAGGAAACGGCACCTACAAACTCGATGGAATTAAAAGAATGCAGGAAAGGCCAATCAATGATCTTTTAAAAGCCCTTAATGCGCTTAACATTAATGCTTCAAGTGAAAATAACAATGGTTGCCCACCTGTTATTATAAAAACTCCCGGTTGGTCAGGAGGAATAACAAAAATAAATTCAGAAATGAGCAGCCAATTTATTAGTGGAATATTAATGGCAGCCCCATTTGCCAAGGGAGAAACACGTATTATTTTAGAAGGTAATATTGTCTCTCAATCTTACATCGGGATAACATTAGCAATGCTAAAAGATTGGGGAATTACGGCTACAAAAATTTCTGAAAGGGAATATTTGATTCCAGGGTATCAAATTGGAAACTGCTTCGAATACCAAGTTGAGCCCGACGCTTCCGCAGCGAGTTATTTTTACGCGGCAGCAGCAATCACAGCGGGCAAAGTTACAACACCCGGATTAGGAAAAAACTCACTTCAAGGGGATATAAAATTTGTTCAAGCCCTTGAACTTATGGGCGCCCAAGTTACCCAAGACCACAAGTCGACCACTATTATTGGCAAGGAATTAAAAGGCATAAGTATTGATATGAACGATATTAGCGACACGGTAATGACACTGGGAGTGGTCGCTTGTTTTGCCAAGGGAACAACCAAGATTACAAATATAGGCCACATAAGGCATAAAGAAACGGATCGTATAAGTGCGCTTGCCAACGAATTAAGAAAAATCGGTGCTTTGGTTGAAGAGTATCCTGACAGCATAATTATTCATCCCTCAAAATTATACGGGGCAGAAATTGAAACCTACAACGATCACAGAATTGCAATGAGTTTTGCAATTGCGGGTTTAAAAATCCCTGGAATAACTATTTGTAATCCTTCCTGCGTAGCTAAAACTTATCCTGACTTTTTTGAAGATCTTGCAAAAGCAACGTAAAAACTGCGGAAAATGATATGCAAAAAATTTCGCTATTTTTGATTGTAATTTCCTTTTCATGTTTAATTGACAACAAATGCTTAGCAGCGAAAATAAATGAAACTTCAAAAGAAAAAACCCTTCAAGTCTCCATTTCTTTTGAAACCTCAAGGGTTTTAACCAAACAAAAAGCTCACCTGATTCAAGAATCGATTTCTAGCAGAATCAAAAAGTCATTTAAAGGAATAATTCGACTTCAAGAATTCAAGGTTGTCGATTTAAAATCATTGATAAACCAACAAACCCAAAATAATCAGAATTTTTCAGCAACTTTACTTATCTCCCATGCAGACAATCGTTTTACCATAAAAATAAATTTTACAGATTATGACTCTACTTTTTTATTTCCAACCCAACAATCTACCTGCGAAAACCAAAATGAAATACCATTTAAAACTTTAGATTTATTTAAAGAATACCTGACACCAAAAGCCCTAATTACAAGAAAACTAAATGAGGACGTTTATGAACTTCAATTTGAAAATAACAGCCAATTAAAAACGGGTTATGCTTCCCCAAAAAAAGGCGACTATTTTCAGATATTAAGAAAAACTCAAACTAACAAAGCAAACAATATTTATAAATGGACCGTTTTACAACTTTTAGAAACAGTTAATTCAAATCAAAACAACATCATTTTCAAGTCGAAACTATACAGCGGCATAGAATTGCCAAATTTATCAGGATTTAAAGCGATTAAAATCCCAAATGGGCCAATCGATATTGGATTTAAAATAACCCCCTCAGAACATTCCCAAGCAATAAAAAATACAGAATCCTATTTTCCTGTGGATGTTTTATTGCGACCTTCTTTCAAAGTAGGGATGAATCAAGAAAAGCACATTTCAAGGACCGATAATCAGGGGATATTTAGATTTCCTACGAATTGCGAGATACTTTTCCCGGGAGTTGCATTTGTAGAAATAATCAGAAACAACAGTATTGTTGCTCAATTCCCTTTCTTTAAAACCTCCAATGAACCGGAATCAATAACAATAAATTTTGAACCTGAAAAACCTTATGAAAAACAAAAAGCGCTTTGGTTAATACAAGTAAATGATCAGTTAGCGTTCATGAGCGCACTTTTCAGAGAATTAAACAAACCAGATTTCAAAAATGAAGTTTTAAATTCCAGAATAGAAAAGATTGATAAGTTGGCAAAATTCAGTTTTGAAAAAGTAAATAACATCAAGACTGGACTCCAGGACTTAAAATCAAAATGGCCTGACATAATCACCGATAATGAACTCAAGCTTGGAGAAAAAAAACTTGGCGCCTTGCTTGGGTATATTGGAGAATTAAACAATTATCAAGCCCGCTTGGTTAAAATTGAAGCAGACAAAAATTCCCCTCAACGAAAAGCACTGAATTTTAAAATTACAGAAGCAAAACGCATGGCAGGCGATGGTGATTTTCCCCAAGCCATTACTTTATTGGAATCGATACTAAATGATGCACCTGAGGTTGAAACTGATATCAAACAGTTCAAAGAATTATGGCTAAATAAATCGGCCAAAGTGATGGAAGCTAGAAAATTTTTATTCGATTCATTACCAAACTTAAGCGTTATCGAGTTATCAAAACAAACCACCAAACTTATTTCTAGTGTCGAAATCTGTATCGCAGAATCAGATACCGCAGGACTTTTAAAGTACATGAAACACTCCAGAGATTTATATCTCCAGTTGGATCCCTCACAAAATGACCAGGATAAATCAAACACAAGTTCAAAAGAATCACTAGAACTAATTACTTTACTTGAAGAAGAAAACAAAAGAGTAAAGATTTTTTTTGAATCATTGAACAAGAAACCCTAGAGTAAGTTTGATTTTAAATCTCCAAGGGACAACTAATCCAAAATGAGAGCTAGTTTAATTCTAAACGATTTTGATCCCGCGCGAATTCTGATAATCAAACCCAGCGCAATTGGTGATATTGCCAACAGTTTACCTTTTTTACGAGGCGTCAGAAAAAAATACCCCGAGGCTAAAATTTCATGGCTTATAAACCAATCTTATGAAGCCATTTTGACTAATCACCCCGATATTGACGAAGTTTTCAGCTTCGATCGAAACATCTGGAAAAAGAATTTTGGCAAGTCTTTATCTTCTTCTTGGAAATTGGTTCAGAACATTCGGACATTCAAGCCTACCTTGACAATAGACCTGCAGTGCTTGCTTCGCACCGGTATTCTTGCCCGCCTGAGTGGAGCACCCGTTAGGATCGGTCTTGAAGATTGTAGGGAAGGATCAAAATACTTTTACACCCATCTGGTCCGATACCCATTCAAAGGAATGCATGCAGTTGAAAGGTATTGGGAAGCAGCAAAATTCCTTGGTTGCAAAGGGGAAATCCCTCCAGCATCTTTCCCTATTGATGAAGCAGAAAATACAAAGACCCTCGGTTTGATCTCACGACTCCCCAAACCGTGGATAGGTTGTTGCCCTGGTGCAAGGTGGCTTACCAAGCAATGGCCCGCAAGTTACTACGCCAGGACATTACAAAAGGCTCAAACTGAGACTTCGGGAGGCATCGTACTTTTTGGCGGAAATGATGATAGCAAAAATGCTTCCGAAATCTTATCCCTGCTTCCTGTTGGAACTCCTGCGATAAATCTTACCGGCAAAACTTCACTTCGTGGCCTTATTGCGGTTATTTCAATAATGGATTTCATCTTTTCAAACGACACGGGCCCGTTACATATTGCTGTTGCCCAAGGAAAAAAAGTTATTTCTCCATTCCTATGCACCAAGGTTGAATGGAACGGGCCATACGGCCAATTTCAGAATACTGTTTCAACATCTGTACCATGCAAAGGAAGTTACCTTACCAAATGCCCGAAAATGATTTGTATGGATGATCTTGTCCCTGAAAAAATGTTTCCTCTTGTAGAAAGTACGGTTCAAGCATGGAGATCAAGCAAAACTTAATTCTCGGAAGTTCTTCGCCTTCAAGAATTGAACTACTGAAAAGAGTTTCAAGCACTTTTGAAACAATCAATCCTGACATTGAAGAACCTTGCTCGGGTTTTTCATCTGCCAGGGAACAAGTGGCCGTTATTTCCTGGTTAAAAGCCCATAAAGTAAGTACGCAAGTAAAACAAGGAATTATTATTGCAGCTGATACCATTGGATGGCTTGACGGAAAACCTTTGCTAAAACCTTTAGATAGGGAAGATGCAAAAAAAATGATTTCACGGATGTCTGGTCGAAACCACGAATTATGGACTGGCGTGGTTCTTTGGCACCAACCTTCTAATTTACAATTGTGCTGGCAGGAACAGTCTATTGTGTCATTTAAAAACGTATCGCCTGCTGAAATTGAATTGTATCTTCAAACAAGATCTTGGAAAAACCACTCTGGATCTTATGCCATCGAGGAAGAAAATGATCCCTGGGTAAAAATTTCTCAGGGATCCATAACAAATGTGATTGGTCTGCCTTTGGAAAGTCTTTTATTTAACCTTGAAAAGTTTAAAAAAATGGTCGCAATTGCTCACAATTAAGTATGATCCGAATTTTTGCCTGCTACCATCTTGGAAAGATTGGGCTTTAGCCGTAAAAAGTTTATGTGGGAATCTTTTATCAGTAAAGGAAGGCACAATCAACTCATGCTTGCAAAACTAGCCTTGGAAAATGGGACTGTTTTTACTGGCAATGGATTTGGCGCCCATGTTGAATCTACGGGCGAAGTAGTATTCAACACAAGCATGACTGGTTATCAGGAAGTAATCACGGACCCTTCCTACAAAGGCCAGATTGTTACCATGACCTACCCTTTAATAGGAAATTACGGGGTTAACCATGAAGATGTCGAGTCTAATTCACCACAGGTGGAAGGGTTTGTGGTTCGTGAATTAACTAAAATACCCAGTAATTATCGATCGACTGATGATTTAAGCCATTACTTAAAAAATGCTGGGATTTGCGGTATCGAAGGAATCGACACCCGGGCTTTAGTTCGACTGTTGCGTATTCGTGGCGCTATGAAAGGTGTCCTTTCCTGCATCGAAATGGACAACAAAAAGCTTGTCCAAAAGGCTATTGCAAGTTCATCAATGGCAGGTGCAGATCTTGCCAAATTAGTAATGCCAAAAACTAAGTCTGTCTGGAAAGAAGGCTTTACAAGTTCGCTGGTCAGTTACCTTACCCCGAATAAACCAACTCACCATGTTGTTGCATTAGATTTCGGCATGAAACAAAATATTTTAAGGTGTCTGGTTCAAATAGGGTGCAAAGTAACCGTGCTCCCTGGGAATTGCACATCGCAGGATGTGCTTGATCAAAATCCGGATGGAATTTTTCTTTCAAACGGCCCCGGAGATCCAGCCGCTGTAACTTATGCACACAAGACTATATCTGAACTTGTAGGGAAAAAACCAATTTTTGGCATCTGTCTCGGACACCAATTAATAGCACATGCTTGCGGGGCAAGTACATTCAAATTAAAATTTGGACATCGCGGTTCAAACCAACCTGTACTGAATCTTACCAGCAAAAGAGTCGAAATAACTTCACAAAACCATGGTTTTGCTGTTGGCATCGAAACCTTGCCAAAAAACCTTGAGCCTACTCATATCAATTTAAATGATGACACCCTTGAAGGCATGAAACATAAAACACTGCCTTTAATGAGCGTTCAATATCACCCTGAATCCTCTGCAGGCCCACACGATAGCAGCTATTTATTTGAGTCATTCCGGGATATGATGGGTTAGTTAATAACTCTGAATTATTTGGATCACCATGAAAACGACCATGATATTATCTATGTTTTTTATGGCGGCGGTCTGTTTATCTGAATTAAACGCAGGCACTTTTATTGAAGAGCAGGGTTCTTTTAAAGTTGGTACAAAGCCAGAATCCCAAAAAACCCCTGATATCTATCATCTTAAAAAAGCTGATCTTAACTATATTCTGAAACCTAAACATCAGCTTCCGATTTCTAATGTAGATGTATATACACTTACTTTTCCTTCTTTGATAACAACCCCCTTTCCTGAAAATAATACGGTTTACGCTGAATATTATGTTCCTAGGAATTTAAAATCCTTTCCTGCCACAGTTGTTCTTGATATTACGGGTGGGGATCAATCATTATCGCGCACTATTTCCTCTTATCTTGCTTCAAGAGGAGTTGGATGTCTTTTTGTTCAAATGGCTTATTATGGACCAAGGAGACCCGTTGGAAGCAAAGTCCGTCTTCTATCACCGGATATCAATCATACCCTGAAAGCCATACAGCAGACTGTACTTGATATTCGAACTGCTATAGCATGGCTTGAACAAAGGAATGATATCGACAAGACAAGAATCGGAATCACTGGAACCAGCCTTGGAAGTATGATCGGGGCTCTGAGCGCAGAAATGGAACCCTTGGTGACCAAAGTTGTTGTGCTTTTGGGAGGTGGCGGGTTAATTGAGGGATATTATGATCACCCCCAAGCACTCATTGTTAGAAAAACTTTCGAGTTATTTGGGGGCACAAAAAAGCAACTAGTTGATCTTCTTGCACCTGTTGACCCTTTGACCCACGCTGAAAACCTTAAAACTAAACAGCTTTTACAAATCGCAGGAAAAAACGACGTTATTGTTCCCCCCATTATGGCAAAAGCATTATGGGAAAAAAGTGGGAAACAGCAAATCCAATGGTACGATTGCGGACACTACACTGCAGCGTTTTACTTTTTCGATGCCTTGAATCTAATTGCCAACCATCTGAAGAAGTAAACCCCGTATTAAAATACCTAATAACAAAAAAACCCCTGGTTATTAGCCAGAGGTTTTGAAACATTTCAATCTGCATAATAAATTACTCAACTACCACGATTTGATCTTTTTCGATCATTTTCCTTGAGATAAATCTTCCTCAATCGAATTGCTTTAGGGGTTATTTCAACCAACTCATCATCTTCGATGTATTCTAAAGCCAGTTCCAAAGTAAGAATACGAGGAGGCTTGATGATCGAAACCCCGTCTGAACCAGATGCCCGCATATTTGTAAGCTTTTTCTCACGACAAATATTCACGGGAAGATCGTTATCTCTGCAATGCTCACCTAGAATCTGACCTTCATAAACTTCATCTCCTGGAGGAACAAACAACGTTCCTCTAGCTTGAATCATATCAATCGCATAGGGCGTTGCACGGCCAGAATCGGTTGAAATTAAGACCCCGTTTGCTCTTTTGGGAACGCCCCCTTTAATCGGTTGGTAATCATAAAAGTTATGGTGCACAATAGCCTCGCCACTGGTGCCTGTCATCAACCGGGTTCTTAGGCCAATAAGACCACGAGCAGGAATAAGGAACTCAATGTGGGTCATTGAACCACGGCCATCCATTTTCAAACATTCACCCCGGCGATTACCCACAAGTTCCATCACGGTACCAACGGAAGAAGGCGGCGTTTCGATCACTAGAAATTCGACAGGTTCCAATTCAACGCCATTCACCACCTTATTGATAACCCGTGGTTTACCCACGGATACTTCAAAACCTTCACGCCTCATGTTTTCAAGAAGAATTGAAAGGTGAAGCAAGCCACGACCAGAAACATGAAACTCATCTTTTTTCACTTCGTCAGCAACAACTCGCAAGGCCACATTTGATTCAAGCTCTTTAAAAAGCCTATCGCGCAATTGCCTGCTAGTTACATAAGTACCTTCCTGACCAACAAAAGGTGAATCATTAATTCGAAAAACCATACTCAGTGTTGGTTCATCAACAGTAATCACTGGCAACGCAACCGGATTAGCCACGCAGGCAATCGTATCCCCAATATCAATATTCTCCAAACCAATCACCGCACAAATATCTCCTGCACTACATTCATTTGCTTCAACTCTCCCCAATCTGTCAAATGTAAACAATTGGGTGATGGTATCTTCTATTTTGGTACCATCGGTTTTCAAATGCGCAATGCGCTGCCCTTTACGAATTTTCCCGGCAAAAATCTTACCAATGGCTATTCTTCCAGTAAATTCGCTGTAATCCAGCGTAACAACCAACATTTGCAATGGGGCTTCCATGTCTACATCTGGAGCAGGAACATACTTCAATATCGCATCAAATAAGGGCTTAAAATCTACAGGTGGAATACTCAAGTCAGCAGTGGAAATACCTTCCCTTCCGGAAGCATAAATAGTCATGAAATCCAAGGCTTTTTCATCAGCATCAAGTTCCACGAATAAGTCAAAGACGCCGTTAAGGACTTCGTCAATCCGAGCATCAGGACGATCAATTTTGTTGATTACAACAATAGGCCTTAATCCACACTCAAAAGCTTTACGTAATACAAAACGAGTTTGTGGCATTACCCCCTCTGCCGAATCAACAAGGAGTAATACACCGTCTGCCATTTTCAACACCCGCTCAACTTCGCCACCGAAGTCCGCATGCCCAGGCGTGTCCATGAGGTTAATTTTTGTATTGCCTATTTTTAAAGCAATGTTCTTGGCAAGAATGGTAATACCCCGCTCTTTTTCCAAGTCATTCGAGTCAAGAATGCAAACACCCTTCAACTCACTTTCTCGAAACATGCCCGATTGTTTTAGCATCTGATCGACCAAAGTCGTCTTACCATGATCTACGTGAGCTATAATGGCAAGATTTCGAATGTCATTGCGAATCATCTCTGAATTATCCAATCTTGGTTCATTGTTCTTATCTACACCAAAAAGAAATTATAGGTAATACTGCATCAGACTGCCCACCCCAATGCCAAACGAATAGTATAAAATGAGGAAAATCCTCAATCATAATGGCAAATAAAATAAGAGGTTTTGATGAAGCTTTTAATAATTAGGCATGCAGATGCCTTGGATATGGATGGGAATTCCATTCGGACTGATTTCGACCGGCCCCTAAGTGAAAAGGGGGTAAAACAAGCTATTAGGCTTAAAAAATCACTAGAAAAAGCAGAGTTATTTCCAGAAATTGTACTTTCCAGCCCCTTAATCAGAACAACCCAAACTTCTAAATTGGTTTTCCCCACAATTTTTTCACAAAATAAAACTTATTTTGAAAGGCAGGAACTTCAACCTGGGGCTTATCCCGAAATGATCTGCAAAATAATCAAAGAATTTCACCCAAAGTCCGCCGCAATTGTTGGCCATATGCCAGATGTTGGTATTTTTGTAAGCTGGCTCATTGGTGCTTCTGGCACAAACATTGAAATGGAAAAATGTGGTGCTGCATTGTTAGATTTTGATGGTTACCCCAGAGAAGGGGCAGGAAGTTTAAGATGGCTGGTTGGCCCACAATGGAAATTTAGATAGGTATGGGAAAACTATAAACCCTATTGCTGACCTTAGCTCCATATTGGTATGCCAAATTTTAATTGCTTAATCGCAACAACACATTTGTTTTCAAAAACAAAGGACAAACCACAGTTTCTCTTAAACACCTAGAGTTTTTAACTGCTCAAAAATTTCTTTTGCTTTACCCTGATCAATCGCAAATTTAGCTAGTTCAACTCCGTCTTTTACGTTTTTTACCTTGTTAGCAGCTAAAAGTGCTACCGCTGTATTAGCCAAAACCACATCTCTACCAGGCGTTTTTCTTCCATTTAAGATTTCAACAATAAGACCAGCGCTATCTTCGATGGAATTGACCCTTATTTCATTCATCGATACAGGATTTAATCCAAAATCAGATGAAAACAGGGTACTGGCATAAATGGCACCGGAATGAATTATTCGCAATTCATTAGGAGCATCCAAAACAACCTCATCCATTCTTCCACCACCACAAACCACAATTCCTTTTTTGTCCATTGCTAAAATAGCATTGGCAAACAAATCAAGAAACGAATTTCTACTTACCCCAAGTAAGTGACATCCAGCGCCCCCCGGATTAACTAATGGCCCTATTTGGTTAAATATCGTTCGAAATCCAAGTTTTTTTCGTATCGGAGCTAGATTTTTCAAAAAAGGATAGTACTGAGGTGCAAAACAAAAACATATACCAAGGTTTTTAAAGGTTGCTTCTGCGCTTTCAGGCGATAAATCAATGCGAATTCCTAAGAACTGAAGCACATCTGAACTGCCCGAATTACTTGAGGAAGAACGATTTCCGTGCTTGATAACAGGAACTTCGCATGCAGCAAGAATAAATGCGACCGTTGTGGAAATATTAAAGGACGAGGAATAATCTCCACCAGTTCCACAAGTATCTATCGCATCTTTGTGGGGAAAAGAAGGAAGCTTTTGACCTCTTTTAAGAACTTGAGATGCAGCATTTGCCAAAAAAACAGGATTTTCAGGACAAAAAGCTAAAGCAGTCAAGAATACTGCTGTTTGCGTTTCATCTAATTTGCCATCGATTAATGCTTCGAAAAGGTTGATTGCCTCGGATTGGTCAAAAATATTGGTATCAAGAAGCTTTTTAAGAAAGAAAAAAGGAATATTATCTGTCAAAGGAACCTCAATGATTAAATAAAAACGATGCTTAATTTAAGCCTGAATCCCATAAAAAAAAAGATTAAAAGTAGAAATTATCCTTGTATTTTAAAAAATCTACATTACATATACTTATGTATATTGTACTTAAGTTCAGTATAAGGAATATCACAATGAATCCAGAATTAGATAGCCTCACCCAAAGACAGAGAGAAATATACAGTTTTTTGAAAGAAAAGATTGAAATGAGGGGCTATGGGCCCACGGTTCGTGAAATAGGGTCTGCTTTTGGAATTAAATCTCCGAACGGGGTAATGTGCCATTTAAAGGCTCTTGAAAAAAAGGGCATGATTTTACGCGAAGGATTTTCAGCAAGGGCCATTCAATTAATTAACACTAAAAAGTCTAAACAAGGCTTACCCTTCATGGGATTAGTGGCTGCAGGTTCCCCCATTCAAGCAATACCCCAAGAAGAAACATTAGTTTTAGAAAATATGTTTCCAGGGGATAATATTTTTGTACTTCAGGTCCGTGGATACTCAATGATTGAAGATCACATTCAAGATGGCGATTTTATTGTCGTTAAAAAACAAGAAACCGCAATCAATGGTGAAAGGGTAGTCGCAATGATAGATCACGAAGTAACTTTAAAGCGATTCTTTTTAGATCGTGGACAGATCCGCTTAGAACCATGCAATAGCAGCATGAACCCAATTATTATTTTGCCAGGAAATGATGCGCGAATCCTAGGAATTCTTATCGGCGTTTTAAGAAAATGCTAAACAACCTTTTAAATGCAAGGTCTTGAATACCAAGCGATGAGCTTTTCTGTTTCGTTTCTCTGGGCCAGAATATTAAAACCATATCTTTGGCGTAAACCACCTAGAATTTTATTAAACCCAAAATGATCATCTACGAGAGAAATAGCTCGCTGAATTTTATCAACCATGGAATCTTGGGAACTTTGGGCCAAAGAAGTCCAGATAATAATGGGAAATGTGAGTAATAAAATATTCAATCCTTCCCAAAAAGGTATTCCAAAATTAGAAGCGCCAAAAAATTGCAGAGACTCAATCTTTACCAGATAATACCTCCTCAAAAGTTCATTAGATTCTTCATCCAACTCGCAACGTCTTGATTCTATATCCTCAAATGTCGTATCAGAAATCCAAACATTAAGCTTGGGAACTTTTCCTGCACCTTTGGCAAACTGAATTGCTGCTTTTAAAAGAGCTATTCGACCTTTATTTGCAATCCCCCGATTTGGACCATGATCTTTTCTGGTAAAAAGTGCACTTATCTGCCGAAATAATACCCGCCCAACCCAATTAGGCGATGGAACAGCAAAGGCGTCCACAGGTACTTCTGAGGTACTAACTTTTCCAAAAATATCAAGGAACTCTATAACCTGATTTATATCCAATTTACTAAGATTAGTTGATTTTAATTCATTGGAAAGAGCAATGCAGCAGCGTAAAGAATGAGCGACATCATGCTTTCCATTTCGCACCAATTCACTCAATTTATTTCTAAGAGCAAAAATAATTTCCCAACTTGTTTCTTGAGAACAGGAAAGCATTGGTTTAACTTTGTTTTCTGCGAGTGTAATTGTGAATTTTTCCCGTTCAATCAGTTTGTCTTTGAAATCAACAATCAAATCGCGCTGTTTCAACACCGAATTTCCAAGATTTTTTGCTGCGGATGGGCATGCATACCTCACACCAACCGACCATTCTTTCCCTGTTGGAATTAAAACATAAGGAAAAACTTGGCAGGGCAAAGGTTTAGCATCCAATCCAAACTTCCCGTGAATTTTACAAAGGTTGTTTTCGCCTAAAAACACACAACTCCCATCCGGCCGATGGTTTAAATTAATTTTGTTTCTCAATAAGCCTGTTTTTCGGAATGGTTGATATCCACCCAGATCTTGATTAACATCCCAATTCTGAGACTTTATCTTTTCAACTTCATCATCGCTTAATCGAACCAAATATTCCTTGCAACATGTTCCGCAAACATGACAATCCCAATTTTGCAAAACTGGCAGGTTGATTTTTTCTGTATTACTTACCATCGGGATATCGTCTCTTAAATATGATCCGTGATTACTTAGCCTAAAATTCAACTTTATTTTTATAGCAACAGATATTTACCAACCATACAAGTAGTAAAATTAAAATCGGAACTGAACCAATCAAAAAAATTGATCCCACAATCCCTTCCCTGCCCAACAATCCCATGACAATTGGACCTGCAACGCTTCCGGCACAGTTCAATGTAAGATACACAGAATTTGCAGAAGGTTGTTTTTTGTTTTCGATTTGCAAGCCAAGGGAAGCTAATGCTACTGCATATTGACCACCACAGGTTAAACCCACAAAAAAAATGAAAATCGCAATTACCACAATTGATTTTGTAAAACCCATCAATATTAGGCACACCAACGATAACACATGTGTTAATAGTAAAACTCGTTTATGGCCAATTGCATCTGCAAGTCGAGTAATGAATAACATTGAACAAAGAACACCGGCAAACATACTTCCAAATACAATCGAAACATCATCTGCTGCATAACCCATTCCCAATATTATTAAGCCAAGGTAAGACAATAAGCCGCCCTCAAGAAAACCCTGGGTAAACGCTGTACAAAACCACACAAACATTTTTTTAATATCACCAAAACTGACAACTTCCAATTCTGCAGCATTCTCTATTTTTATTTTAATTGCAAATAGTGCAATCACTCCAAGCAGTGGAAAAAGACCAAATAGTATATAACCGGTTTTAATATGAATTGATTCCAACAGGGGAGCTAAACTTGCTCCGATTCCTACACCTGCTGACAAACACAATTCGAAAAGGCCAAAAACTTTTGCTTTCTCGAAAGGTCCAGCGTTCTGGTATACCAATGTTTCAAGGGGAACAAGTGCCATCGCAGCACTAAAGCCATTTATCATTCGAAGCACTAACCACTCCGACGAAGAATTAACAAAAGAAAATAAAACTACACTCAGGCTGGCTCCCATCAGGCCAAGAATAATCGTTATGTTACCCATACTTCTGATCAGTCTCGTCATGAAAACTGAACCGAGGGCGATGCTAAAATAATAAGCAGAACCATGTAGACCAATTTCCAATCTAGATAAGTCAGCTTTCTCCATGGACAATGAAGCTAACGTCGCTAGAGCACCAAAACTAACGGCCCAAGAAAAACCTGCAATATTCAATCGTTTTTTCATGTATTATCATTATTTTCTTAGAAATAACTTCAGATTAAATGCACAAGCAATTAATCTAACACAAATATTTAGCCTTGAACCAAACCAATGGAATCTTAAGTATCATGAACACTAATCCTATTATTCTCGTAATTGACCAGGGCACAACTTCAACACGGGCGGTCTTAATAGATTGTTGTGCTAATATTATCGCAATCAGTAATTCACCCATTCAACAGATATATCCAAAATCTGGTTGGGTCGAACATAATGCTGAACAAATATGGGATAGTGTTAAAACAACTGTTTTAAATCTTAAACACGAACACCCAATACATTATTCTAGAATAGCATCAATAGGAATCACGAATCAAAGAGAAACAACTGTAGTCTGGGATAAGTCCACCGGTAGACCTTTACATAATGCCATAGTTTGGCAAGACACACGAACTTCAGATTATTGCAAAGAAAAAATGCATTTGGATGGAAAAATCAGGAAAAAAACCGGACTGTTACTCAATCCTTATTTCTCTGCTACCAAAATACGATGGATTTTAGAAAAATACGACCCTCAAAGATCCTTATGCAATGATAATAAGATTATTGCAGGAACTATCGACACCTATTTGATATGGAAACTTTCGGGTAAGAAATCTTTTTATACCGATCACACAAATGGATCACGAACTCTCTTGATGAATATTCATCATGGTGGCTGGGATGATGAGTTGCTTTGTGATTTCAATATTCCCAAAAAAATCCTAGCTGAAATTCGACCCAGCGTTTTTAATTTTGGATCAACAGCAGACGTTGATTTTCTTCCTTCTGGAATACCAATAATGGGTGTTGCAGGGGATCAACAAGCTTCTTTAGTTGGACATCGTTGCCATTCGCCTGGGCAGGCAAAATGCACGTTTGGCACCGGTGCATTCCTTTTAAGTCACACAGGTGGTACTCCCATTAATAGCGACACTGGATTGCTCACCACCATGGCCGCAACAACCGGGAATAAACTTCAATATTGTCTGGAAGGTAGCGTTTTTATTGCAGGTGCAGCAATTCAATGGTTAAGAGATGGGCTAACCTTTTTTGAAAAAGCTTCAGATTCGGAAATTTTATCATCAGAATCGGATCAAAATGCAGCAATTGTTTTTATTCCAGCCCTTTCCGGACTTGGCTGCCCTTATTGGAACAGCGATTTCAAAGGTAGTATTCTTGGCTTAACCAGAAAAACAACAAAAAAAGAAATCACCCTGGCAGCACTCGAAGGAGTTACACACCAAGTTGCAGACTTAATCGATGCTATAGTAGCAAAATCTTCATGCCCCATTAAATTTTTGGCAATCGACGGAGGAATGACGGAAAACAAATTTTTCAATCATCTACTTGCAAAAACCACTGGTTTAACCATCCAAACCAGTGCAAATTCAGAAATGACTGCAATAGGTGCTGGTATTTTAGCGGGCTTAGGATCCGAATTTATGAAGCTCGATGATTTTAATTCACCAAATAAGCAGGAGGGTGAAATTTACAAGCCTGATATAACTCCAGAAATAATGCTAAAAAAGAGAAATCGCTGGAAAAAAGCGATTAAAAATCTCGAAGTTTTTTACAGTCCTGAATAGATTATTTTTCACTGGACTTAAATTCTTTTAGAAACTTATAAACATCTTTTTCGCTTTCTAACTGATCATAGCCCAAACGCTTAAGCTCCGATAACGCTTTTTCATTGGTCCATTTTTCAAATTCCATTCGATATAAAGCACAATAAGAACCAGTACGATGAATACCAGCAAAACAATGGACTAAAACAGGAAAATTATCTGGTTTACTCATCAACTTAAAATATTGCCTAACATTCTCCATCACGGGTGGCTCACCTGAATCGCTTTCCCATTTTTTAGGGGATAGTCTTAAATATTTGACACCGTATTCACGAGCAAAAGCTTCTTCTTGAATATCAGGAGGAGCTTCAGAACTGTATGAATCTCTTAGAGAAACAATCGCCTTAATATGATATTCATCGACAATTTTCTTTAAACCAACTGGAGTCATTTGACCGCTTCGATATAAGACCCCTGGTTTAACAACTCTGAAATTACGATATTGCTTTTGCTGATATTTTGAAACATAGATTGGAAATACAATGACCGGCAATAGTACAACCAATCCCAAAATGCGAGAAAAACCCATAATACATCCCATTCTGTTTATTAATCATCTGTTTAATCGTACCGTTAAAAAATCAAATTTATACAAGTGGTTTTGATTGACTTAAAATACTTGGCCTAAAAACAACCAATATTAATAAGGGCAAATACCACAAAATATAAACGCCGCCCATATGTGCATACCAAAATTGAATACCAATCAGCAATGCTGCCGACAAAGCAATCAAATTACCCAATGTTTTTGGAGTCGGCCAAAAATAAACAGACAAAGCTAATACAACATAAAGAATAAATACAGGAAGCCTGTATGCCCAATGAACCCCATGCCAGAAACTTTGTGTATCTGCCATTGGCTCCTTCCAAGGTATCCAATCAGAAATCATCCAAGTAGAGGCCAGATATTGAGTATTTCCGCCATAAGCTAAAATAAAAACAATACTGCTAACGACAAAAGATGACATTGAAGCAATTACAAATCGCCAAATTCCTCTATCGTAGTAATAAGAAAACCACAAAGGCAACAAGACCAAAGGAAAAAAAAGGCTTCCAAAAGACAAACCCATCAAAATCCCGGATACTATTGGTTTATTATGAAAAACAAGAGCCCATACCATCAAAGCCATCAACCAAGAGTGATCCCAGCGACCAATTTTCAATCCTGTATAAGGCATCATAAGATAGGTATAAGGCAAAAGAAAATATAGGGTTGCACAAGCAAAACCGAGATGATAATCATCATAATGAAACCAACAAACAAGAATAAGACCAACAACAATAAGAAGATGGCAAAACAAAGTCAATCCCCGCTCAACCCAAAGTCGCAATTTTGAAACATCAACTTCAGCGCCTCCCCTATTTTCGATAATTTTTTCGCCATGCTCCCTTATTTTATCGATTGGTGTTTGAGGACGGGTTTCTCTTTGATCAGGTAAATTTGGTTCACGAATCGCAACTGCAACAAGACTGAAATAAAAAGCAAAAGCCAACAGCAACATCCCAGGCACATTTAGATTTGGCTTGAAGGCGGGCCTTCTTTCCAAAACAAGATCCAATAAACATCGCACCAACCAAAAAAGACAACTCATCAAAAGCCAGGAATAATAAATACGATCATCGTGCCCCCCCTCCAAAAGAAGTAGAAAGCCAGGCATAAAAAAGAAAATTGACAAAATATCAATATTACGAAAACTTAACAACCTGTTGAATTTAAAAAAAAGGGCGCAAGCTAAAATCAATGAAAAATAAAACCATGTAGATGCGTTGGGCAAGGAAATATCAAAAAATATTGACACTGGAGATGTCATTGGCTTTATAACAACCTAAAAAAAGTACTTGAAAAATTACAACCCTTTTAAAAGTAATTGCACATAAAGATCATCAAACAAATAGAGCCAGGCAGCAATAAATGCCCAGCTCTATCTGTTGGAACAAGCAAATTACTTATTCTTTTCAATTTTCTTTTCAACTTCTTTTTTCTTATCTTGTTCCCTCTTTGAAGAACCGGCAAAATTAAGCGCCTCTTTCCAAACTTTAATAGCTTCAGCTTTTTCGCCAAGCGCACTATGAATATCACCAAGATGATCCATTATTTCTATATGTTGCCCCTCTTCATCTTTAACAGCCTCCAAAAGCAGTTTTTTAGCTTCGTTATAATCTTTTTTCTTGTAAAGAACCCAGGCAAGACTATCTAGATAAGCGGAATTATCTTTATCAAATTCAGGCTTAAGATTCTTTATTTTCTTTCTTAATCCCCGTTCAATCTCGATTGCTCTACGAATCAATTTCTCGGCTTCTTCAAGATTTAAATCATTGTCCGCCCAAATATAGCCAAGGTCATTGTGATAGGTGGGATTTTCAGGATTTTTTTCAACTAAAGCCTTGAGAATCTCTGCAGCCTTATCAATTTTTTTGAGTTCCACATATACATTGCTTAGTGTGTACTTAATCTCCTCAAGAAATTCTTCCTTCTCTTCTTTTCCTAATCGTTTATCCGCACCGATTTTTACAACAAGATCTTGATAGGTTTTTTCAGCATCAGATATTCTGCCAGCTTCTCGTAAAATTCGAGCTTTAAGTTCAAGATTAAGCCAATTATCAGGTTGGTCCTTGTAAAGTTTTTCGACACGTTCTATTGCTTTATCAATTTCACCAAGACGAGATTGGCAAAGCACCATTCTGCGAAAAACAACTGGCTTTAATCTTATAATCGGAATAAAAGCAGCCTCATCTTCAAGGGTAATATCTAGAAACTCGGAACACAATTTTTCACATTCCTTGTATTTTTTTGAATCAAAAAGAATCTGAATCAATGGACCGTATCCGGCTGCCATTTTTTGACCACTACCCAAGTTTTTTGCATCAATCAAAAACTTATTATAGAAACCAACCGCCGCATCATTTTCGCGTAATTCTTGAGCTATCCTAGCCAATACCCAATAAGCATTACCATTAAGCTTTTTTTCATCTGCAGGGTTTAATTTTTGAGCACCAGACACAATTTTTTTTGCTTTTTCAACATTTTTTAGTGCATCTACAATTTTGTTTTTTACTGCTTCTTCACCAGTGACAAAATTATATACGAGCAATGTTTTTAATATTTCTTCGTCTTGATAAAATGCGTTTACAAAAGTCGAGCCTGAAATAACAAGCAAACTAAATAAAATTACAGTGACGGAATTTGAAACTACACGATTCAACATCTGAAAGTCCTTTCCTTAAAAACGAATTCCTATTCGATTAAAATAGTAACAAACAACTGGCAATTATCCAATTGTTTATTACTAATCATGGTAAACTTTTATATTTTTACATTTAGAATTTTAAGGGCACGCACAATTAGCCCGCGGTTGGGCCCAATTCCCTTGCGTATTAGGACTATAGGAAGCACCCTGGACTGGCATACAAGGTTGCGCCTGAGATTGCGGAACACAATAATTTGCAGGAGGTTGCTGATAATAATTTTGTGGTGGATAATCATTGTTCCTATGGTGGGCGCAACCCAACTGTAATAACGCACAAACAGGAACAATTAGTAATATTAAAATAGTTTTCATTATTAAGGTTTCCTAATCAACCAAAAAATCTAAGTTACCGGCAAGACCTATAACAATGAATAATAAAATAACAAGGCCAATTGCATAAAAGGCAAAATAGGCAGAGTTTAACGCCTTGGTTCTATATTTTTGGCAAGGGATATGTATGTTCAATTTCATTTTTCATTTTTTTAAACCATCGTTGAATTATTAATTTCTGGAATCTAGCCCATGATACTTGGTGGTTATCATTCATTTTTCGTTTTATTTTTTCGATCAAAGATTTTGACAAATGATCCTTCATTTCAAACTGCTTAACTATTTCTGAATGAATTAAAACCCCCTCATGAATAATATTCAAAACAAACTGTCCATCCTTGAGTTTTTGCCAGTAGAGAAAATTAAGTTGCCCTAAATCTTTTGCCTTTTGTAATATCTGACCAAAGAATTCAAGAGTTTGAATCTTTTGTTTGACCAAGCCAGCAAACTCAAACTGAAGGCGATTTGCAAATTCAGACATTTGGTTACCTAGAATTTTTAAAACCGGACCAACTTCACCATTTAAAAATTCCTTTATTTTACTCACTCTTGCCATATATTCAGATCGACTGCAACCGCCAGCACATGGCCCTAGACAATTACCGATTTCGTGTCGCATACAGCCAAACTGCGGCAGTAATTCAAGTAAGTTTTTTTGATTAGCAAAATTAATTGATGTTTTTTCAGCACAATCCCTGAGGCCCAAAGTTTCATTTAAAATAAGTAACGCTTTATTCACCGATTTAGTGCGGTTAAATGGACCATAAGCTTCCAAATATTTTTTTGGGAGTTTTTTAAGAAGTTTAATAGCTGGTGCTTCACTGGAGGTCAAAACAAGATAAATTGGCCGCAACCTATGGGCAACCCCCATGACATTTGCACTTGGAAGAAACAAATTAATAACTTCTATTTCTCTTAAAAAAGCATGAAATTCAGAGAAACAAATTTGCCAGCATATCAAGGCAGCCCGTCGAATTAACTTTTTTTCTTTCGATTTCTTTTTAAGAAAATAAGATTGAAGCCTTTTTCTCAAATTCTTTGCTTTTCCCACATAAATTAAAATCCCTGAAGAATCAACAATCCCATAGATACCAGCTTCCTGAGGTACAAGCACTTTGACCTGGTGCTTAAGGCCCCCCGGACCATTTTTTTTTACATGGCCACCAACAGCCTCACAACCTTCAGGTAACACTCTACTAGGCCCAAACCCCGTAAATTCAAGTCGTTCAAACAAATCTCGCATACTTAAAATGCCCACTTTTCTTGACAACATTACTGATATTTCAATATTCCATCGAAATATCTTGGAAACAACCTCTAT
>RFZJ01000311.1 GCA_009920765.1 Planctomycetota bacterium
TTGACGATGTTTGTACTCAACTTCGCCATTGGCAAGACTTTTCTCACCAATCACAATACGGTGGGGTATGCCAATTAAATCATGATCAGCAAACATCACACCTGGACGTTCTTTTCGATCATCAAGTAAGACATCAAAGCCTGCATCTTGAAGGTCTTGATATAGTTTTTCTGTTGTTTGCAGGACATCTGCCGATTGTTTATGATTAATCGGGATAATCACCACATCAAAAGGGGCAATGGCTTGTGGCCAGATGATGCCTTTATCATCGTGATGTTGTTCAATGGCTGCCGCAACCAAACGACTGACCCCTAAACCATAACAGCCCATGTAAACGGTTTGTGGCTTGCCGCTTTCATCTAGGACCTGAAGCTTCATGGATTCACTGTACTTTTGTCCGAGTTGGAAGACATGGCCAACCTCAATCCCACGACAAGATTGTAAGTGACCTTGGCCATCAGGGCTCTTGTCACCAACTTTGACATTGCGTAAATCAAAAAGTTCAGGGTGTTTAATACTGTTCCAATCGGCATTGACAAGATGTTTATCAAATTGATTGGCGCCACAGGCGAACCAGGCCAATGACCAGGCAGATTGATCAATAATGCAGGGAATTTTCAGATCAATTGGCCCCATAAAGCCTGGACATAAATCATATTTTTCTTTCAGTTCATCTTCAGGAATAAAGCGTAGAGGTTGTTTAATCCATGGGTGTTTAATGGTTTTGATTTCATTTAATTCATCATCTCCCTTGAGAATTAAAGCCACAGCGGGGGATTCATGGCCCTCTACCACCAAGGTTTTTAACAAACGTGATGCAGGGAGATTTAAGGCAAGACTGACAGCTTCAATTGTTTTTTGCTTTGGGGTATCGATGAGTGAGCAGGGTCCTGGTGCCGTCATTTGTTCTTTTTCAGGGGTTATCGATGAGGCCATTTCAAGATTTGCAGCATAATCACTTTCATCACTGTAAAAAATGACATCCTCACCCGCTTGAGCAAGGACCTGAAACTCATGGG
>RFZJ01000033.1 GCA_009920765.1 Planctomycetota bacterium
ATTGATATCCCCCTTCGCAAAGTACAGTTCTATTGTTGAAAGGTCTGTCTCTACTTTACCAGTACGGTGATAGTGCATTTGCACCACCAAGTCGGAGTTTGGGGGAATGGTCCATGAGAATCCTTTGGGAGCCTTATAAGAGCCGCTGCCTGGTGCATAGCCTCCGATCATTTCAAATGAAAACTGATTGGATTTGTTATCAAGTTTCAGGTATTTTGCCAGCATCGGCCCTTGGCCATAGCCCGGCCCTTTATCACCTGGAAATAAACCAAAATCAATAAGGTTCTTGTCAGCGGAGGTCTCAGCGAGGTTGGCGGAATCTCCGAAAAATATCAAGGAATGGTGTACTACTTTTATGTTACCAGGGACAAGACGTATCGCTCGAATTTTCAATTCATCCTTTAGGTTCAATTTGAATACCAAAAAACGGTACACGTCGTCGCCTGTCGCTGCCAAGGTCATCGGGCCGGATTGTTTGAGAACCAGATCCGGCTTACCCAGTTCCCCTGCCTCTGGGTCGGTGGAGGGTAGCTCTAGGGGTTTGGCTGGAAGTGGCCCCAGGGGCATTCCTTCAGCCACCCATTTGTGAAGCATATCTATCTGGTTGGATGTCGGATTTGGGATAAGGTTTTCCATTGCAAAGTCCGATTCTGCCTGACCAGGGGGCATTGCTTTCTGCTCTATTAGTTTAATGGCTGTCTCTATCCAGAGGGTGGCATCTTCATAAGTAGCCAGCGAAAAGGGTGCCACACTTTTATCCTGATGACACACCACGCAATGCTTGTAAAGAAATGGCTGGATGTCGCGGTAGTAATCAACTTTGCTGCTGGCTTCTGGCGTTGGCTTGCGTGTTTCCACCGGGCAGCCTACCGCCTCGGTTTTGGCTACCCGGATCGCATTTCCCTGGAGTACATCCTTTAACGCCTCGAGCAGGTCGTGTCGGCGGGCAGCAGAACGCTTTCCCAATTGTTTCACCCGGTCGTTGATCCGACCTTGATAAAGAATTTTGCCATCGTTGTTTAGCAATATTGCAGTTGGGACAACCTTCACACCCAATTTTGCAGCTACCATGTTTTCCCGGTCCAAATAGAGCGGAAAGCTTACATTGAATTCTTTTTTAAGACGCTTGATATCCTCGTCATCATCCCTTGCAATCAGCAGTCCCAAAATGCCTACCCGTCCATCCGGACTGGCCTTAAAAATATCCGCAGCAGCCTCGGTTAACGCCTTTTGTGACAAGGGGCAGTCAGCACCCAGAAACAGAACCACCATCAGGTCTTTACCAGCGGAAAGGTCCTTTAAACTCGTAGCCTTTCCTCCTTCTTCCATTACCATCAGTTGCAAGGGGTTGGTCTGTGCAAGGGAGGGAAGAGCAAACAAGCTGAAACAGAGTATTAATAATGCTGCCCCAATCAAGCATGTCTTTGATTTTTGGTGCATATTGAACCTCCTCATGCGTCTTACATTGTCCTTACCTGATGAATGTAAAAACGCTTGAATACAAATGATATTATATAGGTAATTCGCAAGAAGTGTTTAACTGCCAGAACCTAGAAATGTGCCATTCGCGCTGCTTTTGTAAATCTGCATGTATTTGTTATGAAAAGCATAGGTTCCAAAAAACGAATTCACAATGGGTTTTAAATTATTTTATTAGCAAAAGGTTTGGAGTTGCTCTTCAGGAATAGCAGGCAACTTGGTCAGAGTACCCTGCAGACAAGTTCTGAGATTGATTTCGAACTGTTGACAGGCGGCAGTGATGCTTAACAGAATAGCCAATTACTTTTCACCTTGATTCGTAGCAAATGAAGAATCAGGGTTTCTGCCTAGGGCAAACTAATTGGAACAAAGGTTGGGGCTGTGAACTGGTTTAGTTTTGATTTTAATTTGCAGGGTAATTACTTGGGCCAGTAATGAAATGCTTCTTCTGAAAGTCCACACTTTAGGCAATAAGACCGGAGGGATTGACCCCTCTCCTTTCAACCCTTTTCTTTTTGTTTACAGATTTATTCCTAAGCGGAGGTGAGTACAACACGGAGACAGATAAATGCAAAAATACTTGACTACCCCATTCCTTCAGTTTAACTTTTGGAATGTTTGTTTGGGATGTTTCTTGATATCTCGCAGAAGCTGGATTGGCTTCGAGGTAAAGGCAATATTATCCGAGTTTAGAAAACCTTAATTAGACAAAATTCAATGAAGACAATCACCATTATCACTATACTATTTCTTGGCTTCCATATGATCCTTCAAGGAGATGAGCCAGCAAACTTGCAGTTTGCCGGTGTGAAGTACCATCTTGCTTCCGTGGAGCTTGGTAAAGATGACTCTATCACAAACGAGTATGTTCCTGCAGGCCAGAACCTTGATTCATGGACTACGCTTATAGCGGTCCGTCAATGGACGAATGCCAAGGACATTGGGGATGCTGCTAAACCTTGGCTGAAAATGATCCGACCGCTGCTAACTAAAGATGTCAAAGTATTTAATAAACCTGATAGTGGAAAGGACGATACCGATGTTGTTTTTGAAGCATGGCTTGCCGCTCCCGACAAGTCATACATTGAGATAAATTTACATCGATTTGTGAAAGAGAAGGGGTCTGATGGGATTAAGGCATATCAATTTGCCCAGAAAGTTTTAATTTCGGGAGGCAAAAGTGATCCCAGCTTGTTTGTTAAGAATAGAACGGCTTTATTTAATGATCTCGCAAAGTTGCAGATTTCCCCGGTTAAGAAAAAGGAATAAATCCGTCAAACCAAGTGCCATACATCTGACTGTTAGGGCATTGAATAAAATCAGGATTTAAAGTCACACCAACTGCTACCCTAGGTAAATTTTTCCACTCGATTGTAATCATTGCATAACTGATTAAAGTTGAAATGTCCGAAACCAAATCTAATAATGCTTTCAAAAACTTTTCTAGATACATTCGTTGATGCCTACTACTTTTCAGGCAGAGATATCAAGGTTGCGACGGTGGTGGTACGCCAACAGCCCTGCAGGAGCTTAATAGAGTTTTTTGGTGAAGATAAAAGTTTGGCGGATATTACCGCGTGAAATTGCAATCATTTCAGGGATTGGTTGCACCTTCAAAAATTAGCACCCGCCACCAAAGACAAGAGGTTGAAATTCGTACGGGAGTTTTCAAAAGCTGCCAAAGATCACAAGCGATCTTCATTTGAAACGGAGTTGTTGGGACAATTCCCGACTCATGTGGTGCCAATCTGGTTTGGTCCTAGTGTGACGGTTATGCTCAAGCATTATGTGCAAGTAACCAGCGAGCGCTTTGATAGGGCTGGTGGTCCTAAAAAAGCGGCGCATTTTTTGTGCAGAAAGGGTTTGCACCAAGTATACGATTGTTTGCAAATTCGATTGTAAATGTTGACCCAGTGAGGAGTTGTGCAACTCCTTGCGATCCAAGGGAATCTGCAGCAAATGTATCAAACGGAGGGGCAGGGATTTGAACCCTGGAACGGGTTTCCCCGTCTCCGGTTTTCAAGACCGGTGCAATCAGCCGCTCTGCCACCCCTCCTGCTTAAAATCTATTTTCAAGGTTTTAGACTCATTTGCCAAGTCGGTTTCGGTAATTTTTATTATTCCTCGGCTCAATATGTAGCTTTTAAGCCCTAAAACCATGAATACCAGCCTTACTTTTCCCTTATTGCGAACAGTATTTTCTTTTCAGGCCGATGAATCCCCACTAAACCCTTGGTTACGGGGTCGTATGCGATCCCCTGGCCCGGAAATGGGCAGGAAAGAGCTTCAACGAATTCAAGCGTGCCCCCTTCTTTGGGAATCTTCAACCGGTATAGCACCTTGAAATGATGATGGGTGACCAAAAGCGTGTTTCCATCCCAGATGCCACCCGATGCACTGGCGTTATCCCAATCCTTGACCACCTTTTCTGGAAAGCTCCAGCGTTGTAATTCGTTGAATTCATCATCCATCTTCGCAAGATAGGTTTTGGCATTATCTTTTTGATAGAAGGCAAAACAGCAATACCAGAATTTGTTTTCCGGATCGCGAATGGCCCAAGTCAGGCTACCTAATGATTTTGTAAAACTATGATGGATGGTAAGTTTGCCTGTATCTGGGTCATAGACTCGGAGATCACTTTTTTCAGGTAACTTGGGGAAGTTCGAATGTGCGCAGTATATTTTACCATTCCATATCCAACCACTGTTCAAATGCTCTGCATTACCCGTGCTAAGCTTTTTCAGTTCACCCGTTTTTCTATCATACTGCGCAACCTTGCTGTTAGAGATGGCATAAGCGTATTGCTCATCAGCAGCGGCAGCTTGTACTGCCTGATCGGAGGGAATAAAACTTTGTAATTTGTAGCCTGGCGTTAATGGAAGTGAGGTTTCAAAGTGCAGGGCGAAAAATATACCGATGCCTAGGGTTACTGCATGCATGATTTTATTCCACCTAAGATTTTTGCAAGATTATAAGCTATTATTGTATTAGCAGATGATAGTGTAAAGAGATTAAAGGGATGTAGAGTTCCATGGTAAGGAGATCCTCGTGAAGTCGATCAAAAAGCTTTTTGAAAATAACCGGAAGTGGTCGGAAGATATCAACAAGGGAAATCCGGATTTCTTCCCTACGCTTTCGAAGCAGCAGGCACCCAAGTATTTGTGGATTGGTTGTGCAGATAGTCGGGTGCCCGCCAATGAAGTGGTGGGATTGTTGCCTGGCGAATTGTTTGTTCATCGCAATGTTGCCAATGTGGTTGTTCATACCGATTTAAACTGCCTTTCGGTAATGCAGTATGCAATTGAAGTTTTGAAGGTGGAGCATGTGATTGTGTGCGGGCACTATGGTTGTGGTGGCGTGATAGCTGCGCTAAATGACAATAGGTATGGTTTGATTGACAATTGGTTGCGGCATGTGAAGGATGTGAAGGAAAGGCATGAGCATCATATAAGTCTGCTTGGGGATCAAAAACTAAGAGAGGATTGTTTGTGCGAGCTTAATGTGATCGAGCAGGCGATCAATGTCTGCCAGACCACGATTGTGCAGGATGCGTGGTTGCGAGGTCAGGAGTTGACGGTACACGCTTGTATTTATGGTTTAAAAGATGGGGTGTTGAAGGATTTGGGAATGAGCATTAGTAGCTTGGAAGAGATGAACTCGAATTATGTGAATGCGTTGGCACTTGAAGGGATCGGGGTGAAGGATTTCACAAGGTTGCCCCGGATTGTGCATTAATCAAGTTTGATTTCGAGATTGGTTTCGGCCTTGGTGATTTCAAGGTTGAGGGGGGTGGATTTAACATCCCCATATTTTGTAAGTATTTGCCTGATTTCCGCTGTTTTTGAACTTTTTCCTTTCATCAGGCCTTGTTCAATCTGTTGGTCAAGAACATTTTTGGGTTGCCAAATAATCCATACCTTATGCTTGCTGACTTTTACACCATCTTGGGATGCATCGTATTTGGCTTGAAACTTACCAGATTCATCAGTTTGTGCCCAACTTGGTCTGCCATCTTCAGGCTCGAAGTTCAAAATTAGATTACCGACAGGTTTCCCCTGAAAAGTTACGGTGCCGGAAACCGGAACAATTTCGGGCCCCTTCTTACCACAACCAGCCAGGGTAAAAAGAATCAGAAATATCAAAGCAAAAATTCCAGATGATTTAAAAAGCATGGAGTTATTCATTTTTAAAATAATCATGGGCATCGGGGGGTTAATAGTCGCCAACGATTTCATCTCCTGCCCGAGTGTGCATTGCTTCGTAAGTTGTAAAGCTTATGTTGTTTGTAATAAAACCAACTCTGCCAGAAACCCAGGAAGCCATGACGCCAGCAGGAGAGTGGCTGCCACAAGCAGCGCGGTTATTGGGGCCGGTGTAATTAGGGGGCTGCGGGGTATTGGAAGCATTTTCCCTTGAGGCTACATAACCTTGCGAAGGATGGTGAACCCATGCAAATGGAGTGTTGGCTTTTTCGGGGTTGGTAAGCCAACTCATGGTGGCCCAGTGATTCTTTTCCAGAAACAAAAAAGTATTGGTTGTGCCATCTGTAACATCAGAAATTTTAAGCTGGCTCCATACCCAACCCATACCATTGTGCCCTGCGGTATTTCGTTCGGGGCAACAGATATTAGAACCCCCGGATTGAAGAGCATAATCTTTTACTTCATTAGGCGGACCAACCCGCTTTGCAGAGGGGCACATGAAAACTTTAGGGGCGCTTGTTGATGGTATTTTGTTGGTTGTCGTATCGCCACAACCGCCTGGGCAACGTTCGGAACCGTTTTCAAAAATAGTGCTTACATAGGCTAGTTTGGTGAAATCAAATTGTTTGTAGAGATTTTCCGCTTCCACATAAGGAAGAATGGTGACAGCCCAACTGAAATGACCCCAGGGTAGACCGGTACCCAAGTTAGGGTCGTTCCATGGCGCTGGAAAACTATTACTACTGCCCCCTCCGAAACTTCCAGAAGGAAAATTACCATAGGTTCCATGGTAATTATGAAAAGCAAGTGACAGTTGTTTAAGATTATTCATGCACTGGGATTTTGCTGCTGCTTCACGGACTTTTTGTACTGCGGGGAGCAGCAAGCCGATCAAAATTGCAATGATCGCTATCACGACTAATAATTCGATTAGTGTGAATCCCTTTCTGTTTTGTAGATTTTGCACGGAAAGCCTCTTAGAATAAGAAGAAAGTATGAAGAACATTAATGTTAAATAATTTAAGATGTGAAAGAAAGATTAAAAAGCGGTATATCGATAAATTTTTTTTGAAATAGGGTTAGAAAAGGAAGAACCGCATCCGAACAGGTTTTTCATTTGGATTTTAGAATGAAATCTTTCTCGTTAATTCCTTTTTGAACGATAATTTCTTGGGATATAACCCCTGAAATCGTTTGGTCCATAAGAATTCCCGGGTCTGCTGAGGGTATTTTCTTTCCTGTTACCTTGGCCCAATTAATTTCAACCAAATAGGTTCCCGGATTGAACCCTTCGTGGTTTTCGATTATGTAAGTCCCATCATTGACTGCACTTGCAGCTTTTTTGTTGGTTTCGGGCGTTTTTGGAACAAAAGTGAGGCTCCCCAAAAGCAGGGGTTTGCCATCAAGAGTGATGGTACCTTTAATGGAGCTTGGTTTTTCTGAACCACATCCCAAAAAGCAAATTAGGAACAAGCTTGGTGTCAAGTTTCTTATAAATTTTAGGCTCATGGTAATTGCACAACATTTCCATCGTTGATTCGGAAAAGGTTTTGGTAAAGAAAGTTGGCTGTATTGACATTACCTGAGCAGCTGTTGGTGTAGCCCACATGACTTTCAATTTTATCGGAGATGAATCTGACGGAGCCATCACAGAATGCAAAACTAAGTCCACCCGTGTGAGCGGATGTCCAGGAGTGTCTAGTACAGTTCGGATCATTAGCGCCAGCATTGGCGTTTCCAGGAGATGCATAAGGGGTATTGGGGGGTAAATCGGCCCTTCCGTAAACTACCGCATCGGTAATCCCGGTCAGTCGACCAATCCAGACGCCAGCCTGCCCCTTCTGCATGTCTCGTTCACCCATCAGAAAAGTGTTGCTCGTTCCATCGGTAATATCTCCGACCCTCACATCATTAAAAGGTACGATATTACCAGTAGGAGGAGAAATGAGGTAACTTGGAAGGTAGTTGGTTTTGCCGTAGTTTTTTCCATAAATAGAATTGATCTTGGAATCATTGGGATCGGAAGGACATAGGAAAACCGGGGGTACACTTTGAGTATTTGAATTTACCCCGGGGATTTCCCCCAGATAATCACCTGGGTTGATGATTGATTGCAGGTTTGCACTTTCCAAAAAGGGCATCAGTCTTGGGGCCCAACCCCAATCGCCTACAGTATGGGCGGTGTTTAGAATATAAGCCCTGGGAAAACTTCGGAAAGTGTCATGGTAACCCATGTAGGCCAGGCCAAATTGTTTGATGTTGTTCTGGCATTTCATTCGGGCGGCGGCTTCGCGGACTTTTTGCACTGCGGGTAAAAGCAAGCCGATCAAAATTGCTATGATCGCTATCACGACTAATAATTCGATTAGTGTGAACCCCTTTCTGGTGTGCAATATTTGCATGGAAAACCTCTAGGATTACGATGAAAAGTAGAAGTTTAATGCTAATTAATTAATGGTCTGAAAGGAAGATAAAATATTTAATATTTCTATTTGGTCTTCAGGAATTGCCAATCTTGGAAGGAATAGTATTACCAATTCTGGCTGCATAAAATGAGTTTAAATATTTGAATTGATTGGCAAAAGTCGCCCTGTTAAGGGGTGGGGAAATAAGCCCTAGACCTTGGATAAGCACTCCTATAGTATTAGGAGATGATTAAATTACCGATTTTGAATTCAATATTAGCTTTGCTTGTTTCCTTTTTCGGGCTCTTGATGACTTTGTATTCATTAGCCAATCCGAAGTTGTTTGGTTCGGAAACAGCCCGGCTTATCTTTACTGAATTTGCGATATTTCTAGCTATTTTTGGGTTGGTTTGTTTTGCAATCACTTTTATTGCCCGATCTAAACGCTTTTAATTGTTGTTATAAAGTGTCGTGTTCTCCTCTTTGTGACGATATTAGCTTGCTTAACACGCATTGGAAGTGCATACTTGCATCGGTGATTTTCCCGCCTGCAAGTGTCAAGATTGCAACTTAAACTGCAAGAGGAATCGGCTATGTCAATCATGAAGTTTCCCCATACTGGTATAAGAGTTGGTTCTCGCAGGTGGTTTTTGCAAACTGGATTAGGAAGCTTGGCAGCGTTGCCTTTGGCGGGTTTTTCACCAGCTGCAAGTGTTTCCCCTGGTAATAAAAAGAAAGCTGTTGTGTTATTCTGGCTTTCAGGGGGACCAAGCCATATCGATATGTGGGATCCCAAGCCCGATGCCCCTGCAGAGGTGCGTGGCCCTTTTTCCACCATCCAGACCACCATACCAGGCGTAAGGTTTTCAGAGCATCTTCCCCTGCAGGCTTCCATCGCTCATAAGCTTTCCATACTTCGTTCGGTTGATTGCAAGGCAAGCAATCATACGCCGATCACCATGCAGGCAGGAAATAATCTTGCCCGCAGGGTTGATAATAATCGGGATGGTGATGGCTGGCCTTCGATGGGTTCCATCGCTGCAAAATTTCATGGGTCAAACGATCCTTCGCTTCCACCTTTTGTTGCGCTTGCGGATTCGTTAAAAGCAGATGTCTGGGGCGCCGGGCATATGGGTAGTGCTTTTGAACCGATTCAGGGCTCCACACTTGCAGGTAAGCTAAATCTCCCTGAGGGCCTTAATATTGATTCTCTGCGTGATCGCGATGGCTTAAGGCAGAGCTTTGATAAATTGCAACGCACCTTCGATGCCAACGGTACACTTGAAAAAATGGATCAATCCAATGCCCAAGCCATGGATCTTGTGCTAACTGGTAAAGCCAAGCAGGCCTTTGATCTTGATAAGGAATCTGAGAAACTGCGTGATACTTATGGTCGTGATAGCCTGGGTGAAAAGGCATTGCTTGCTCGCAGGCTTGTCGAGGCGGGTGTTACCTTTATCGTTGTCAGTGGCGCTTGGGGTTATTTTGATCATCATGGTGATGAAGTAAAATGGGGTGGCATTGTTAAAGGGCTTAAACCTTTGTTGCCCAGGGTTGACAGGGTATTGCACACTTTTGTTTCTGATCTAGAGGCACGTGGTCTTTCGGATTCCACTCTGGTTTATATGATGGGTGAATTTGGCAGAGGCCCCACCATCAATAAAAATGCAGGCCGTGACCACTGGACGAATGTCATGTCCATGCTTGCCTATGGGGGCGAAATGCCCAAGGGCAAAGTGATAGGTGCGACAGATTCCAAGGGCTATGGCATTAAAGAAAACCCGATCGCTTCTTCCAATCTTGCAGCTTCGGTGTTCGATCATCTTGATATCAATTTACAATCCAGTTGGATGGATCCTACAGGCAGGCCACGGCCTATTATAACGGGTGATGCCCGCACTGTAAGCCAGTTAAGCTAGTGTCATCTATCATATCTTAAAACTCAGTGCGATATCGTGCGCATGCTTTTGTTGTTTGCTAAATGACTTCCATGCTTGCTTAGTGTCATCGGGTTATTGTTGATAACCCTTTAGGTTGAAGAACCATTGGCCTTCATCCCGTTAATTTTCTTCTCCCACACTTCCTTTTCCCTTATGATGAGGCCTTAAAGTTTTCACAGCCTTCCGGGAAAATTCATCATGTTGCGATTCATCGGAATTTTGTTTCAATTGTTGCTGGTGTTTGTTGTTGCAAGGAGTGCGATTGCACAAACTGCAATTCCCGATACCCAGAACCCCAAGGATAAACTATCAACTCCACAAGAAGCGTTGAAAAGCATCAAGCTGCCCCCCGGTTTCAAGGCGCAGATGTTTGCCCATGAACCCGAGGTAATCCAACCCATAAATATGACTTTTGATTCCCGTGGCAGGCTTTGGGTCAGCGAATGCCTTACCTATGCAGAGAGCAAAACCAATTTCGATCTCACGCAAAAAGATCGCATCGTAATTTTGGAAGATACCGACAACGATGGCGTGCATGACAAGCGTACGGTGTTTTGGGATCAGGGCCATCATCTAACCAGTGCCCTGCCCGGCTTTGGAGGCGTTTGGGTGCTTTGCGCGCCTAATCTTCTTTTCATTCCGGATCGCAATGGCGATGATAAACCTGATGGCGAGCCCGAAATTATCCTAAATGGTTTCGACAATAACAGCATCAGGCATAATATTGTCAACGGGCTTGCTTGGGGCCCGGATGGTTGGCTCTACGGCAGGCATGGCATCACCACCACCTCTTTTGTTGGCACTCCCGATACCCCTGCAAGCAAGCGGATTCCGATCAACTGTGGTGTTTGGCGTTATCATCCTACTAAAAAAATCTTCGAGGTAGTTTGCAGGGGCGGCACCAACTCCTGGGGCCTTGATTGGGATGCCCATGGTAATGCTTTTTTCATCAATACGGTAATCGGCCATTTCTGGCACTCCATCCCAGGAGCATACTTCAAGCGTATGTTTGGCGAACACTTCAACCCGCGCCTTTTCGAACTCATTGACCAGCATGCAGATCATTACCACTGGGATCGTGTTGAAAATTGGAGCGATATCCGCAACAAGGGCGTTACCCCCACCACCGATAAAGCGGGCGGTGGCCATGCACATTGCGGCTTCATGATCTATCAGGGCGATAACTGGCCCGCTGATTATCAAGGCAAAGCCTTTACCGCCAATCTTCATGGTAGACGCATCAATGCCGACAGGATTGAAGCTCATGGTAATGGTTTTGCTGCCCGACATGAACCCGATTTCATGCATGTTGGCGATCTTTGGTTTCGGGGGATTGAGCTTGGTTATGGGCCGGATGGTGGTGTCTTTGTCATCGATTGGTCAGATGTTGGTGAATGCCATGAAAACGATGGGGTGCATCGCAACTCCGGTAGGATTTATAAAATCACGCATGGCGAAGTGAAGAAGAAGCCCACTGCTGATCTTTCGAAAATGAGTAATCTGGAACTTGTTGAGTTTGTTTCAAGTGCGAATGAATGGCAATACCGTCAGGCACGAAGGATATTACAGGAGCGTGCTGGCTTGGGTATGAAGATGAAGGATGCGGAAGAGAAACTCAATTCGACATTAGCAAATTTGAAACAGTCGAATCATAAGCTGCGTTCTTTATGGATGCTTTATGCGATCTCAGCGCTCGATGGCAAAAAAATACTTACCCTGTTGGATTCTGAAGACGAGCAGGTAAGGTCGTGGGGTGTACGCTTCTTGATGGACGAGGAAACCATTTCTGCAGAGGCGCTTATAGCCTTGGAAAAACTTGCCACTGGTGAAAAGTCGGCATTGGTCAGGCTATATCTTGCGAGTGTTTTGCAAAAGATCCCCGTGGGTTCGCGAGGTAATCTTGCGATGGTGCTTGCAGCAAGGCAGGAAGATAAAAATGATCATAATCAACCTCTGATGCTTTGGTATGGAATAGAACCCACGGTAAGTTTGGATCCATCTTTTGGCGTGAAGCTTGCAAAAGCCAGTGCCATGGGTAAGCATCGAACCTTTGTCGCAAGGGTTCTTGCGGAAGAAATCGATTCAAATCCCAAGGCGATGAATGAACTTTTGCTTTTGGCTGGATCCCTTGATGTTGGTATGCAGAAGGAAATTGCGCTTGGTTTGCAAGATGGATTACGAGGCAGGAGGAAAGCGAAAGCCCCTGAAGCTTGGAATACCTTTGCAACAAGGCTTGCTTCTTCGATGGATGAAGATGCAGTAAAGCTGGGTCGTGAAATTGCAATAGTGTTTGGAGATGGCAGGGCCTTGGATGAGGTGATGAAAATTGCAGGTAATAGCAGGGAGAGTGCCGGGGCAAGGATTGCTGCGATTTCAACCTTGGTTGAAAATAAGGCAAAGGGAATTGAGCAGATACTTCCCAAATTGGTGAACGACCGAAGTGTTTCAGAAGCTGCAATCCGAGGGCTTGCTTCCTTCAATCTTGCAGAGACTCCGAAGTTGATCATGAGCCAGTTTGGAAGGTTGGACCCTGCTGCCAAAAAAGCTGCAATCGATACACTTTGTTCCCGCCCTGCTTACGCTGCTGAACTTTTAAATGCAGTGGGCGATGGCAAGGTGCCCCGGGATGTAATTACTGCTTTTCATGCCAGGCAGATAGCTGCCTTCAATGATGCTGCGCTTAATGCAAAACTTTCAGCATCCTGGGGAGAGGTGCGTATTCCCACTGAAAAGAAGAAAGAACAAATCGCGAAGTTGAGAACACAATTGGAAAGTGTGGACAAGGAAAAGGTTGATCTGGTACAGGGCCGGTTGTTGTTTCAAAAGGTATGTGCAAACTGTCATGGATTGTTTGGTCAGGGAGGGAATCTCGGGCCAGATCTTACAGGTTCGCAAAGATCAAACCTTGAGTATCTGCTTGAGAACATCCTTGAGCCGAATGCAACCGTGGCTGCAGATTATCGTATGTCTGCGGTAACATTGAAGGATGGCAGGTTGCTGACCGGGCTGGTGTTTAAGAGGGCGAACAAGGCGGTGGAGGTGGTTGGCCCTACCGAGAAAAAGACCGTGCTAGAAGAGGATATTGATTCCATCAAGCCCTTGAATGTTTCGCCCATGCCTGAAAACCTGCTTGAAACTTTGAAGCTTGAGGAAATCCGAAATCTATTTGGTTATCTCATGAGCCCGGTTCAGGTGCTTCTACCCAAATAGTTTAACCCTATGACAAAAATTAAAGTAACCACGGGTATTGATGCCCTGATTGCAGATGGTTTTGCGTGCTTGAAGGGCAAGCGTGTGGGATTACTAACTCATACCCCAGCCTGTGATTCTTTACAAACATCCACGCTGCAACATTTCGTGCATCATTTGCAGGTCGAATTGAAGGTTGTATTCACTCCTAAACATGGCTTTTTTGCCCAGAATCAGGATTTGGATCCCATTACAATTGCGCAGGGAGTAGATGGCTTGAAATGGGTTGGTCTTTACGGAAAGGATGAAAGTTCTCTTCATCCTCTTCAAGAAGACCTTGTTAATCTTGATATTTTGGTGGTTGACTTGGTGGATGTGGGCAGTAGATTTCATACCTTTCAAGCCACGATGCTTTATGCCATGCGTGCGGCGTTTGCAAATGGTGTTGCTGTTATGGTTTTGGATCGCCCCAATCCACTTGGAGGAATTGCAGTTGAAGGGCCGATGCTTCTTCCCGAATGGTCCAGCTTTGTTGGGGTGCACCCGATTCCCATACGCCATGGTTTGACGATTGGTGAACTTGCAATCCTTTATAAGGAAGAATTAGAGTTGGGCGGGGAATTGGAGGTAGTGCCCTGCGAGGGTTGGAAAAGAAGCATGTATTTTGATGAGACCGGATTGCCTTGGGTCATGCCCAGTCCGAACATGCCATCTTTTGAAACGGCATTGGTTTATCCGGGCCAATGTTTACTGGAGGGGACTAATCTTTCTGAAGGTATTGGTACCCTCCATCCTTTTCAATTATGTGGCGCACCTTTCTTAAATCCTAATCTGGTTGCTGATACCATGAGTAAAGAAACGCTTCCAGGCGTTTCATTCCGACCTGTTTCTTTCAAGCCTACATTTGACAAATGGCAGGGCGAGCAATGTGGCGGTGTCGAACTTCTTGTTACTGATCGTGCTGTTTTTCAACCTGTTCGCACCAGCCTGGCTTTGTTGCAACACTTGCGGGAAATTTCGGGCAAACACTTTGCTTGGAGCATTGAACCTTACGAATTTGTCAAAGATAAATTAGCCATCGATTTGCTCTTGGGCAGCGATCGAGAGCGCACGCAAATGCAATCTGGCATCCCTTGGCGCGATAGCATTGCAGAATGGACTGAGGAAGAGGCCGACTTCCTTTTCCATCGCAAGCCTTTTCTTATTTACCTTGATTAATGATTATTCGTATCGCTCTTAAAATCAAATTTCTTCTCTTTCTCAATTGCTTGCAGTTAGTTAGAGAACCTAGCTGAACTTTTTAGTTTGATAAAATGGGTTGTTTGAATCGTGGTTCGAAACGTTAATTTTCAATTTTTCGTCATTCTTCCTCTTGCGCATCTTTGGTTTTAATTTATACGGCTTGGCAATAGGGGGGATCATGCTAGATAAGTATAAGAAACACAGCATGGGATTGCTTATAATCTTGGCGTTATGCCTGGGTGCAGGATCATCATTTGCACAACCGCCTGAGGCTGCGAAAAAAGAAGAACCCAAGGAAGACCAGGGAGATCCTACATTTTTTTATCGCTTCTCACAGTTTCTGATTCCAAAGCCAGATGCGACATTTAAAAAGCCAAACATCCGGGAACCAGGCCCGGACTCTGCCAATTTCCCTAACAGCCCTTACACGCTTCCCAAGGGAATGGTGTATTTTGAGACAACGCCTTCGGTTGCGGGTAAATCGGGTAATACTCCAAGAACTTACACTACCCCCACCTTGCTCCGATATGGGTTAACCGATGATGTTGAATTCCGATTGTTTACCAATTCATTAACCGTGGAAAGTGATCCAAGCAGGGCGGGATTTGCACCTATTGTTTTTGATATGAAACTTCATTTTTGGGATGAAAACAAAGACTTGTTTTTACCTGCGGTAGGGATGGAAATCCTGCTTCAAAGCACCTTTGGATCCAGCTTTCTAAATACAGGTGTCCAGCCCAGCATGAATCTTTTATTCAGCAAGGATCTTGTTTGGGATACGGTCTTGGAAGCCAGTGTGGGTTTACAAAGTGGTGATATAGGACTTAGTACAGGTGACAGCTATGAAATGATTGTTCAAGGGGATTTAACCACCAAAGTAACTGAAAGAATCTCCTTGTTTGTACAGACTGCTTACAATGGTTCAGTTGATCCGAGGTTTGCAAATAACATTCTAGTAGGGGGCGGCGGGCTTTTAAATCTTACAGAGACTATCACAATCTATGGCAGTTATAATGCCAGCGTTGTAAAAACCCTGCCCCCTTACTTTACCCAAATGGGTATTGCCTTTGCATTCTAGAACCACCGTTATTTCTGACTGCTCCAATAAACAGTCGGTTCATAGGTTGCAGAAAGATCAATTCTAACATCATCCACCATGTCGAGTGGATAAGTTACAGTTCCTTTGACTTTATCGCGGTCAAGAAGGTTAACCATAGTGCCCGCAGATACTACAATTTCAGCGCACAACCAGCGGGTACGATCATCGTAAGTGGTTGCAAGGTATTTTTCCTTGATGCCACCACGGTGCCTGACATAGGTACCTTGCAGTAAAAGTCTCCACATCGCGTAACGCTTACCATTCTGAGCGTAGGCAAAGTTTGTTAGAGTTTCAGATTCCTCTTTGGTAAGGGCCCGTTTGGCTTGCCTAATTTGAATGCTGCCTTTGAAATTATAAAGCCTTGGTTCGATATCGAGCAGATAAACATGCAGGGTATCATCGGGGCCTGATTCCAGTACCGCAAAACTTCCATCAGTTTTCTTGAAAACAATGCCTGCGTGGAACGGTGGCGCAGTGCCTGCGATGCTGTAAAGCTTGGTCCAGAAGGGGCTCATGTCGTCAAAAAGCAGAATGTCACCTTCCCTTGGCGTGTACGGTCGGGAGGTTTTTTCCACCTTTCCATCCGTGCTAGTTTGATCCCAAAGGTAGCCAAACGATTGTTGTTTTGGTTCTGCAGAAACTGGGGAAGTAGCTAAAAAAGTAGCTAAAAATATTGAACCCAATGAGCTGATCACGCTAAAAATCCTCCTATCCATGGAGATAAATTCAATATTATTTCATCGACAAAAATTGTAAGAAGTCGAATTAAAATCTCTCGATTTACTTGGTTTGACAGCTATAAAGATTCAGGAATTAGCCTTGTATTGATTATTCGATCAGGTGGGATTATGCAGGTGATACCTAATAATCGGTTGATTATTTCTGATAGCCAAACCGTTTTCTTAAATAACGATCGCCCATTTTTCCATAATTGATTGGGTCAAACCCAAGCAAGGGCCTGATAAATCCGGGAAAAATGGCATCACGCTGGCGTTTTAATATCACCTTCATAACCACTTCCATGCACTTTTCCAAAGGCCATAATCTAAAGGGCAGCACCGGAGTTTTCGCAAGAACTTTACCATCCCCGCCCAAGATTCGCTGCCTTAAAGGTGTATCGATAAATCCGGTTGAGATGACCGATAAATCCGGTTGAGATGACTCCAATATGCACTCCATCTCGATCCACTTCCATCCTTACGCTGTCTAATAATCCCTGCAATGCGAATTTACTTGCCCCATAAATCGAATATTCCGGCACCCCTCTTCTTCCGGTAAGGCTGCTCATCGCAACAAAAGATCCCCGCGTTATTTTTAGAAAGGGAAGTGCATGATGCAGCAGATACAAGACGCCAAAGAAATTTACTTTCATCAGGTGTTCGATTGCATCAATCTTGGAATCTTCAAATGGTGCACGCATGGAAACACCCGCAGCAGCAAACACCAGATCGATTTTCCCAAATTTAGCAATCGTTTCCTCTACCAAATGTTTCACCTGATGTTCTTCTGAAACATCTGCGGGTATCAGTAAAGGTGGAATTGCGGAAACTGGGAATGCTTTTTTTGCTTCTTCGAGCTTGGTAAGATCCCTTCCTGAAATAACCACGGCATATCCAAGAGCGGAAAGTTTCTTGGCGGTGGCAAGCCCGACTCCGGAAGATCCCCCAGTGATCAACGCAACTTTTTCGCCAGGTTTTGACATGCCTTTTCCAACCACTATACCCAGTTTTTGATAAATACTTTGGTTTTACTTTAGACTATATTGATTTAATTATAGGCGAGATTAAAACCATGGAGTGATTATATGACCGTAAAGCTCAAACTGCTCGGGATTATGCTGGTGCTTTTGCATTCCTTGAACCTTGAGGCCCAGGATTTAACTGCGGAGCAACAAATCCAGGAAGCTTCAAAGGTTTATGAACAGGCACTTACCCAGAAAAATGAACCTTTATTGAAATCCATCCTTGCGGATAATTTCATCCTGACCACTGCATCAGGCAAGGTTCTTACCAAAAAAGACATGATGTTAAATCTAACCAAGGAGGGAACGAAGTACGATAAATTTGAATCTTCCGATGTGCGAATCAGCGTTTCGAATGATGCTGCGATAGAAACAGGTAAAGTTCATACCGTTGGAATTAGAGACGGTAAGAAAATTACAGAGACTACCCGGTATACCGATTTTTGGGTCAAGGTTCAGGGCAAATGGCTTTTACTCGCAGAACACTCCAGTTTTATTAACAATCCCTAGCCTTACTTCTTCTTCGTACTTTTTTGGGTGTTTGCAGAACCATTTGTCCGCCCAAGGCCATCTTGAAACTTTACCGAACTACCTGAGGTTGATGCACTTCCCGTTTTCCTTCCCAATTCATCATGAAATGAAATAGAATTTCCCGAGCGTTTGGCTTCGCCCTGCCTGCGGCCTGTATGGTCGTAGAAAGTGACTTTATCCTTATCAATGTTTGCATGGCCATCGCTACGGCCCATTGCATCACTGAAACGAATACTGTCGCCTGAGATGGTACCTTTGCCAATGGTTCTACCACGCTCATCGTGAAAAGTTACTGAATTTCCAGACCATTGCGCCCGCATGGAAGTACGACCCAGCGCATCTTTTAAAGTGGTGGGTTTGTCTCCTGATAGAAGTCCCACGGCGGCAGCCTGTTTCACCTGTTCATCGATGCCTTCTGCAGCATAGGGTATTAGAATGGTGAAAACTAAAGTTGAGATAAACATAATTTAAAAGCTCCCTGAGGTTACCTATATTCTTTCCATATATATCATTCGTTGGGAAGAGAAAATTATTTCAAAGAATCCATTTTTAATCGATTCAGGAACTCAGTATATTATGGCATAAGTGTTATTGGATTCTTGATTTAAGGAGAAAAGACATGAAGTTTCGGATTTTATGCGCCATGGTCTTTTTGGGCTTGATAATTGGAATGAACAAGGTCGGTTTAACAGCAAAAAGCGATGCCGCTGCGGATAAACCCTTAATGGTTTCCCACGATGTCTTCTTTTCTTTGAAGGAAGGTACTGCGGAAAATAAGAAAACCTTGGTCGAGGCCTGCCATAAATATTTGAAAGGCCATCCAGGCGAAGTTTTTTATAGTGCGGGGGTCTTGGCGGAAGATCTGAAACGACCAGTGAATGATTTAAACTTTGATGTTGCCTTGCATATTGTTTTTAACGACAAGGCAAGTCAGGATAAGTATCAGGATGCACCCCGACATCTTGAATTCATCGAGAAGAATAAATCTTTGTGGAAAAGTGTTCGTGTTTTTGATTCCTATGTTTCAAAGTAACCAAGAAAGGTTTTTAAAAATCATGAAGATTAAATCTGTTGTATTTATGCTGGCCTTGGGTACCACCCTCGGTGCTGTATCGGTTGGTTTGACGGCTGAACGAGAAAACGGCCTGCTAAAAAAGATTTTCACCCGTCGCTCATCTACAAGTGTGAAAACCACTTCACCCACCAAGGAACCACCGATGGCTGCACCTGCGGGAACCGAACCCGCCAACAAGGGGGCAAAAAAACTGCCTGTGGGCCAACTTACTTCCTTCAAGGAAGATGCTGCAATTAATACCCTTACCAACGAGGAAAAATCTCTTGGCTTTGAGTTGATCTTTAATGGTAAAGATTTCAAGGGCTGGGATAACAAAGGCAACTGGGTGGTTGAAGATGGTGCAGTGGCCCGAAAGGATAAGGGCGGCGGCATTACTTACAACGTCAAGAAAGTTCCGGATAATTTTGAATTGCGTTTCGAATGGAAGGTTGGCAAGGGAAGCAATAGTGGTATCTATTACCGCCCTGGTCAGTATGAATATCAGATCCTTGACAACAAGGTTCATAACGATGGGAAAAACCCACGTACCAGTGCCGCATCTCTTTATTATTGCATGCCCCCTTCCAAGGATGCGACCAATCCTGTGGGCGAATGGAACACAGGCCGTATTGTTTGCAAAGGGTCTGTAATCCAACACTGGCTCAATGGAGTTAAAGTGATTGATTTTGATTACAAGGATCCCAAGTATGCCTGGGAAGTTGAATTGCTCAAAGTTCGTGGTGCCAACCTTGATGCACGAGGTGCAAATTTCCACATTCAAGATCATGGCGATCCTGTCTGGTTCCGCAGTTTAAAGCTTCGTGAATTGAAGGATTCTGATCAGCTTGACAAAACCCCTGTAACTCCAGTGAAGATTGCAGAAGATATTGTGAAGCGTGAACAGGCTTACATTGATAATTCCAAGAAGAAGAAGTAAGCCTAAAGAGTTAAGGATAATTAAGAAGGCCCGGGGAGAGTTTATTCTTCCCGGGCCTTCTTGTTAGTTTTGCATCCTTGCCTAGGACTTCGGTTTTTCTTCGATTTCTTCGGATTGCTTGGGTATTTCCACATACTTCATCGCCTCATCGGGCAATTCGTAAGAACTATGGATCATTTCAAGTTCATCGTTTACCAGGTCTGGGCAGATGATGCCTTGAAGTATCTGTACGGCAAAGATTTCCTGCAGTGCATCTTCAAACTTAACAAATGCAACAACCTGCCCTGTTTGAATATTTACAACCCAAACGCCACTGTTGCGTTCGATGTTCTGCTCGGTGATGGGTATGCCACTGAATACTGCTGTTTCCCTTACCTGTGATAACCCGATGAAGGCAAGGGGGCCAAAAAAGTCCAAGCCCCGGGTGAAGCCAGGCACCTTTACGATAGCCTCATGTTTGCCGGTTTTAGGGTCTACAATAGATAGTGTTCCTTTCCCGGATTCGAGGACCCAGAGTTGCCCGTTATGCCAGCGGGGCGAGTGGGGCATGGAAAGATTCCGAGTGATGATTTCCCCACTGGGCACATCCATCAAAATACCACCATCTTTTTTGTTGGCTCGCCAACCCGTGGGGGTATTTGTCTCCCCGAGGGCAGTAACATATTTAGGCATGCCATTCACCATACCCATGCCGTTGAGATGGCATCGGTCGTTGGGTGAATACCCGGAGATGAAGCGTGGTTTCCAACGGGGTACAAAGCTGTTGACATTATCCAGGGTACACAAGCATGAAAAACGGGTATTCACAATCCATAGTTCATTGTTGTTGCCATATGCCATTTCGTGGACAAGTATGTCGCCTGTGGTGTGGGATTCGCGGGGCATATAGCAGGCATCAACCCGGCCGATTGGTTCGCGTTTTTGCGCAACTGCCGGCATATTGCGAAAGTGGGAGATATGCCCCGGGGTTCCAATAGAGAGAATCTGATGATTGGCAGCCAAGCCCATCGGGGATTCAAATGCCCGGAAGTGGGTGTTCAGTTTGCCATCTTGTGGTCGGAGAAAAACCAGCTTTCCTGCTTGATAGGTGGTTACCGCCAGTGAAGAGCGTATCTCACTTAATATAAGGGGGAAGCTTTCGGTATGCACGCTTCGCAGTGGCGGCAGAGTATTAGCATCACTTTTGGGGTTGGATTCGGATTTATTTTCCACTTGTTGTTTGGTGGTCAAGCGAGCCTCCAGAGAATTTTTAAACAAGTAATTCCTATTACTTTATCGAATGACTCATGAGATGCAAAGGCAGGCCTCATTTCAAGGCGTTACTTGGAGTCTTTCTTGTTTGCAGCTTTGCCTGCTTTGTTTCCTTTGGTTTCATTGCCATCGGTGAATGGGGGATGCTCAAAAGGCACCGGCTTTGATGTGACTCGAGGGTCTTTTGCATCGGTGAGGGATTTCATCAGTTGAGATGAAAGCCTGGCTTTAGTTTCAGAATACTTGGGATTAAGTGCGACATTATTAATTTGATCAGGGTCGTTTGCAATATCGTACAACTCTTCCGCGGGACGCTTGCCAAAAGTGAAATCATAGAGCCATTTCCATTTTGGATCATTGCGATGATGGATAAGCCAGGCCTTGGTGGGGCTTGCATCCATATCTGCAAAAGCAGTGTAGGTGACATTTTGCAGGCTGTTGAAATCAGGGGTCTCGGTTTCTGTGATACTTTTGGCAGAACCAAGTGGCATACGGTCGGGTTCGAAATTACGGATGTAAACAAATTCGGGGGTTCGCAGCGCCCGCATTGGATAAGGAAGATTACCCTCCCTTGCAGCGCCTACATGCCTTTCCCTGCCGGTGATCACCCAGTTTCTTGTTGGATCAATCTGGCCATCTTTTTCTGAACGAAGAAGAGGCAGCAGGGTTTTGCCGTACAACCCTCCTGGTGGTTTTACTCCAGCTACTTCCATGAAGGTGGGGGCGAGATCGGGCAGCCTCACGAAGTCGTTGATGATTCTACCACCCTTGCCTCCGGGAACTCGGGCAATCATTGCTACGCCAACACCATGATCATAGAGATTGCATTTTCCGGAAGGCACGCCCGGCATGCCGTGGTCGCCGCTGATGATGATGAGGGTGCGATCAAGTTGTTTTTTTTCCTCAAGTTGTTGGAGAAGAACGCCCACATAGGCATCAACCGCCTGGCATTCGCCCAGATAATCAGCGACATCCTCGCGGACCTCAGGAACATCGGGTAGAAACTTGGGGAGTTTTCCCTGAAGGGAGTCAGGTTCGATGTTCCAGAGTTTTTTCCCGGAACCCTTGACCCAGGTGCGGTGCGTGGTGGTCACGCCAAGAAAGTAATGCCAGGGTTTGCCCTGTTGATTTGCGGCATAGAAGTCTTCAAAGTTTTTGCTGACCTGGGAGAAGATTTCTTGGCGGGCTTGTTCGAGAGAGATACCTTTTTGAATGCGTGAGGTTACCTCCTCGGAGAAGTTATTGGGTGCTTTGCCTGCTTTTTCGTAAGCGTACTGCTGCCCGCCAAAGGGTGCATCTGCGGGCGTTCCAGGGCTCCAAACCTTGTACGATTTGCCTATGTGATAACCACTATCCCGAATCATCAGCGGATAGGTTGGAATGGAGGAATCCCAGATGGCCCCGTTAAGAATGGCCCCCCGACCGGTGTTGAAAAAGTATCTTCCCGAAAGCAAGGAGCTTCTACATGGGGTGCAGGAGGGGGAGTTAACAAAGGCGTTTTTAAACAACACCCCTTCCCTTGCAACACGATCGATATTGGGGGTTTTGACGACGTCGTTGATGGTGGGCCTGCCATCGATTCCCTTGTAGCAACCGGCATAACGGCCATAATCATCTGCAAAGATGAAAAGAATATTCCAGCGCGGTGCTGCTTCTTCTGCCTTGATGAAAGTGTTAAAAAGCAAGGCGGCAAAAATAGAGAGTAATAGCTTATTGGGTATGTTCATAATATCGCCTATTGAAACAAGAAAAGACAGATTGATGGAAAACAGTTTAAACTTAAGGCTGGGTGAAGTCCAGCCAACAACAAAGCCGATGGCAAAACCGCCTTCGAATTCTTGGGAGGGAAATTATTTGGCGTGATTACTTGGCGTCGATCACTTTGATTTTAACCTTGCCCATGACTCTGATAACAGGAAGAAGTGGTGCAAGGGTTTGTTGATCGTGCCAGTTATGGTCTGCAATTTTTAAATGACCGGGGCCTACTACTCCCTCACCCAAGGTTGCATCCATTCCGACCCATGCATTTTGTACATAGACTTCAGTCCACATGTGAAACCCAAGTTGAGGCATACGGGTTTTTGAATCTTCCACATACACCAGCCCCAATGCAGTGCGCGAGGGAATGCCCGCAGCCCTGCACATTGCTGCCATCAGCATTGCGTGTTGCCTGCAATCGCCTTGAAGATCCTTGGCAATTTGTGCAGCAGTGGCAAAACCAACGGAGCTTGAACCCTTCATGTTGTCGAATACAAACCGTTCGATTTTACGCACCTTCTTCAATTCATCGGTTTCATTGCCCACGGCCTTTGCAGCCAGTTCCTTCACCTTGGGATCTGCGCTTTCGAGAAAGTAGCTTGAATCGAGAAAATCCTTGGTCGGTTGTTTATCCTCAAGCCCTACATTCCCCAGCACTTTGAGTTCGAACCAACCATCATCCATTTTTGACAGTTTCTGTCTGCCATCCACGGTAAAGGCGGAGGCGCCTTCCAGGCTTTCAAGTTTAAATTGGTAGGTGACTTCCTCACGGTGGTGGACATCGCGGATTTTTTTGTCAAGCAGGATCATGGTATTAAGGCCGATGTCGGGGAGCACAGCCAGGTCACCATCATCTTTTTGGGCAAACTCCTTGGTGGTGCGATAGAGAAAGATGTTACCAATGCCCGGAAGCTCCATCACCGAGCGCTTGGGGATGAAATCATCGCCCACCCAGGAAACCATTTTGGGAAGTTGCAGTGCGCTTCCAAAGATGGTTACTTTGTCTGGTGTTACTTCATAGCGCATCAGCCCCATTTTTTCACGGGTGGCTTTTGCAGGGTTCTTTTTATCAGTTTCGAGGAAGTCCACTTCTTCCTTGGGGAAAAGCTCGGCTTGCATGCGAACAGTTTGCATCAGGCTAGGCTCAAAGTTGAGGTAGTCGAACTTGGTACCCACCTTGGCTTTCATCAACAACGGTAGTTTTTCCTGCTTATAGACGCCAATGGCTTTGTCGTTCCAATTAAGGGCGCGAGGCTCGGGAACCCCAGGTACTTTAAGCCATAGTTTTCCATCTTTCACTTCGCCTTCCTGGATCGCCTGACCCTTGTCGAGATGCTGGATCATGCGGAAGGATTTTATTTTACCTTCCTGGTCTTCAACCATTTCGGTATCCATTTTCATTGCGACCACAGATTTGTAGCGTTTGAGCATGAGTTGCATTTCGAGGCGGGATTCAAAATGTTTGGAGCCATCAGGCTGGATGATTTCCTTGACGATCGAATGGAAGTTGCCGCAGCGTGTTCCTTCGAGGTAGGCTGCATCCCAGTTATCTTGAATGATGGTGGTTTTGGGAGTTTGAGCTAGGCAAAGTGAGAAGCAAAGAAGAATGCAGGGGATGGTTAGCAGATGTTTTCGCATGGTCGCTCCAATGTTTATCCAGGCCCGAAGGCAAAAATATATGGTAACTGATTTTCTCCGGTTCACAAGAATAAGTGAGGGAAAAATAAGCCTTAAGATAGCAGATTAAGCGTCGTTGGATTAATAACCACTATAGTAAAAGCATGATACATCAATTGGAAATAAGAGAATTTTTAGAGCAGTCGCAGGGGCATCTTGCACTTGATGTCAGAAGCGAAGGCGAATACGACCATGGCCGAATACCCGGGGTGGTCAACCTTCCTTTGTTCAACAACCATGAGCGGGAGATTGTGGGAACTGCGTACAAGCAAAAAAGCAGGCGCGAGGCGACCCTGCTGGGCTTGGATTTTGCCAGCAAAAAGATGTCAGATTTTGTTCGCTTCATCCAACCCAGGTTGAGGGATAACAAGGTGTTTGTTCATTGTTGGCGTGGAGGTATGCGCAGCGAGAGCATGGCTTGGTTGTTTAATCTTTTTGAACACGAAGTGTTTATTCTGCAAGGCGGGTATAAATCGTTTCGGAATCATGTGCTTGAAGTTCTGGATAAACCATTTAATTATCTGGTGCTTGGTGGTAGGACGGGATCAGGTAAAACCGCAATACTTCAACAGTTAAAATCCTTGGGAGAGCAGGTCATCGATCTTGAAGGATTGGCACATCACAAGGGATCGGCCTTTGGTGGTTTGGGGCAGTTGCACCCGCAACCCTCCAACGAGCAGTTTGAAAACCTTCTTGCAACGCAATTGAAAAAATTTGATTTGGAACGCAGGGTCTGGGTCGAAGACGAAAGCCGCTCGGTTGGCAAAGTTTTGTTGCCCGAATTGTTTTGGAAAAAACTCCTGGTGGCGCCCTCCATCATCATCAATCTTCCATTGGAAGTGCGTGTTCAAAGGTTGAAGGCAGACTATGGGGAAAATGAAGTTGATGGACTGCGAAATTCGATCAACAACATCAAGAAAAGATTGGGGCCCGATTGTTTTGAGAAAGCGCTTTGCGCCCTTGAACAAAAGGATTTTGCTGGGGTTGCCCAGCTCGTTTTAGGTTACTACGACAAGCTTTATGACAAAGGTATTGCCAACAAACTGAATCCTAATATTTGCCAGATGAATTTCGCAACCGATCGTATTGATCATATCGCTAAACAGCTGCAAGAAGCCGATTTAGCGGCTTTATTCGCTTTTAAGGGATAAAAATGGGCGGGAAATGCTTTAGTACTTAATCGTTAAAGTCGTCAATATTGCAGAAAAACCACTAATATTAAGTTTTGGCACTTTTTTGACGATATTAGTGATTGATCGAATCAATTGCAAAAGGTAGAATCAGTCTTTAGGTTTAGGAAGTTTTGCCCCTACATTAATCCTACCTCCCGCCTTTGTAATGGAGAATTCAACATGGAACAGAAATTTGAAGGAACTCCTAAATCGGAAATCCGCATGGATGGACATAAACTTGTACGCACTGAGGTTTCCAATGACTGGGGTTCTCTTTTGCGCTGGGTGATCACCCAGAACGGCAAAGAGGTTAACGTGCATAATGCCAGGCCAATGCTAAATTATGAACCTAAGCTTTCCACCAAGGGAAGTCATGAAGCTGTACTTCAAATGTGGAAGTATGTTGATTACAAAAAAGATGCTCAAGGCGAATTTACCAATAGTAAGTTTGTTGAAGTCTCCAACAAAATAGCCTTCACTGTCTAGTATCACTCCGCCAGTATTTCAAAGATTACTCACCAGATAATTACGGAGCCATTGCAATGTTAAATATTGGAAAAGAGCGCGTTCCCTTGTGTGAAGGCCCTTCAAGGCGAAGTTTCCTGCAGTTGGGAACAACAGGCATGGCAACCCTTTCGTTGCCCACGCTGTTTAAGTTGGAAGCCTTGGGCGCAGTTAAAAATTCGGATGCGAAAATTCGAAATTGTATCACCATTTTTTTGGTTGGTTCGCCCGGCCAGCTTGATACCTGGGATATGAAACCCGATGCGCCTGCTGAGGTACGTGGCAAATTCAAGCCGGTGCAGACCAATGTCAATGGCATTCAAATCTGTGAACACTTTCCAATGATGTCCAAGATGATGGACAAAGTTGCTTTGATCAGAAGTTTGCATCACCGTACTGGTGCGACCCACGAAAACGGCCAGCGCTGGATGATGACAGGCCATGATTTTAATGCAGATAGCGTCAAGCCCCACCTTGGTAGTGTTATTTCCAGGGTTTTTGGTCAAAAAGGCGAGCTTCCTTGTAATATCGTGCTTCCCGGCCCTATCGGCAATACGGGCGCTGGCCCGTTGCATGGGCAGACTTCTGGTTACTTGGGCAGTGCCCATGAGCCTTTCTTTCTGAACTCCGACCCCGCCAACAAAGATTTTAAAGTGGGAGACCTCGAAGTTGCCCAAGGTCAGGGGAATAACCGTCTTGATGCCCGCAAACAACTTCTGACCCAACTTGATGATATTCAACGCAGAACTGAATCCCGCAGCACCCAGATGCATGATAGTGCTTACGATCGGGCTTTCAGGCTTTTAACTTCCCCCAAGGCTAAACAAGCTTTTGATCTGAACCAGGAAAATGAAAAGCTGCGTGACCGCTACGGTCGCAATACTTTTGGCCAAAGCTGCCTGATGGCACGCAGAATGGTCGAAAATGGTGTGCGCTTTGTAACAGTCAATCATTTTGATACCGTGTTTAATCTTTCGTGTTGGGATATGCACGCAGATGGTGGTGGCCTCAACAACACTTATCTCGATTACGAAAGACTTCTTTGTCCTCAGTTTGACATTGCGTTTACTGCTCTTCTAGAAGACCTTCAACAAAGGGGCATGCTTGAAGAAACCGTGGTTGCAGTGCTTAGCGAGTTTGGTCGAACCCCCAGGATTAATCCCAAGGGTGGCCGAGATCATTACCCCAATGCCTGGACGAACTTCCTGGCAGGTGGCAATATTCGCGGGGGCCAGGTGATTGGTTCAACCGATAAGATTGGTTCAAGGCCAAATGATTTCCCAGTCGAGCCACCTCAAATTCTTGCATCTATTTATCATGCAATGGGAATTAACTTGGATACCACAATGATGCCCGGGCCGGGCGATAGACCTGTTCGACTTGTGGAAGCAGAACCAATCCGTCAACTGTTCTCCTGATCATGATTGTTTCAATTGCAAGAGGTCGTGTTTAAAAGTTAATTGGAATGAGTAGATGAACAGATTCCTGCAATTGACTTTCAGTTTGTTCTTTTTGGCATTTATCGCTAACGCCTCTGAACCACTGGTTCGTACGGTGGATGTAAGGGGATTGCAGGTTGGTGCGGTTACCACTCTGGTTTTTGAGGGGGATGGCTTTGGTAAATCCCCAAAACTCTTACTGCCATTCAATGTCACCCCCGTTCTTAAGACAGGTTCAACCGAAAAGAAAGCCAGCTTCGATATCACCTTGCCTGCCGATATCGCACCAGGATTTTACCAGTGCAGTTTAGTTGCAGAAGGTGGCGTCAGTCTGCCTGTGCTATTGGGTATAGATCACTTAGTGCAAAAACCCTTTGCGGTTTCCATTGATCAACCATTACCGATCGCACTGCATGGCACCATTGCAGGAAGTCAGATATTAGAGACAAAGTTTCAAGGGAAAAAAGGGCAGCAGTTGATGGTGGAAGTGGAAGCGCAAAAACTCGGCTCCAAACTGCAACCTGTATTGCATCTTTATAACTCCAAGAAACTTCAAATAGCTTGGTCTTGGCCCGTGCCCCATTTGTTTGGCGACACCCGGTTGGAAACAACCCTGCCCGAGGATGATACCTATACCATTGCGCTACACGATCTCGAATATGCAGCAGGTGCACCCGGTATATTTCGCATGAAGGTGGGCAAGTGGGAGTTTTTTGACCAGGTCATTCCGACAGTGGTTGCAGAAGGCAGGGTAAAAGCGGTTGAACTGATGGGAAATATGCCGGTCGCAAAGCTGAATATGCCAACTACCAAAGGGCCTGGTTCTGTCGTGCTTCCGTGGCCAAACCAGGGGAAATGGTCTGGCTTGCGGCCTTTTGTGCAATCCGGATCTTTTAAGGAGTTTGTTGAAACTCAGTCTCCCCCCATGCAGGAATTAGTGGGTTTACCTTTGATGGTTCATGGCAAACTTTCGTCACCCAATGAAGAAGATCGTTATTTGTTGAAATGCATCCCCAAATCAAAGTTGCGGTTCGATGTGTTTGCAGAGAGGATTGGCTCCGCGGTTGATGCAGGATTTGTCCTGCGAAATGATAAAGGGGTTGAGATAGCCCGATCTGAAGACAGACCAGGTTCTTCTGACCCGCTTCTGGAATTTACCGTGCCCGATAATATCTCCTCCATTCAAGTTTGCGTGATCGATACTCAGGGAAGGGGCGGCCCAAAGGCAAATTACAGGCTGGGGATTGAAGATATCAGCGCTCCGGAGACTTCTGCCAACATTAACTTGATCACTCCTGTTCAGAGGTTTTCGCTTGGTACCAACAGCACCACCGTGTTCCCTGTTTGGGTTACCAGAAATGGCTATCAAGGCAAAATAGATGTTCAGTTTTCCCAGTTGCCCAAAGGTGTAAAACTTGAAGGTAATTCGATTCCGCCTGAAGCCGATGGCGCGCTTATTACTGTGACTACAAATACAGAAGCGACCCAACCTGTTGTTACAACTCTCATAGGTAAAAATGATAAAGGTATTGATTCCGAAGTCGGGGTGTTAAATCACCCACTTCAAAGATTGCAACCATGGATGGCTAGCGAAATCGCAGTTGCCCCCATCTCCGAAAAAGCCCCCAGCCTTTCAATTGCTTGGAATAATCTGCCTAAAAATACTGCTATTGTCCCGGGCATGAAGTTGAATCTGCCCGTTAAGGTAAACCGTGAAGATCTTGCTAGCGTTGTTAGGCTAACACTTATCACCAGTCAAAACGCACCGAAAGTGAATAATCAACCTGATCCCAAGGTTAACCTTAAAGCCGAGAAGGCCGTTGAAGTTCTAGCAAAGGCCAGCGATGCAACTATTACCGTTGCGGTTCCCGTGGGGCCATTTCCAGCATCTGTTTACGATCTCACCCTTCAGGCTGAATTGCTAAGTGCGAATAAGCAAGCTGTGCTTGCAACTGCATATGCCCCTGTCCTGCGATTGCCTTTAAGAATCCCCTTGGTGGTTTCGATCGAAAAGCCCGGAAAGTTGGAAACACTTTTTGATGCGAAAAAGGGATCTGAATTTACCTTCAAGGGAAAAATAGAACGTAGCGATGGCTTGGCGGGCGATGTTACCCTTGCGGTAACAGGTTTGCCTGCTGGGGCCAGGTTTGAGCCAGCCCTTGTCAAAGCAGATAAAACCGAGTTTGATGGCAAGATAATCCTGCCAGCCACATTAATGCCCAACGAATACAAGGGAATAAAACTTACTGCGTCGGGTGTGCCGGATGCCAAGGCTCCTGCAGTAAAAGTGAATAGTAAAGAGGTTGAATTGGTGTTGGTATTAAAGCCCGCACTAAAATAACAACAGATATTACAGAGGTTAGCACAGTGAATATAACATTGCTTTTAACTGTTCTTGGTTTTCAAGTTGCAGCAGATGCTTTACCAACGGGGCCCGTGCTAATCGCACCAACCTCGATGGTTCTTACCCACTTAAGGCAGCCAAGATCGTTGCAGGTGTTGGGGACTTCTGCGGAAGGTTATACCCTCGATCTGGCTAAAGACACCAAATTTGTAAGCGCAGGACCTGCCATTGCTCGCGTGGATGAAAATGGCTGGGTCCATCCGGTATCCAATGGCACCACGATGATTTCAGTAACTGTGCAGGGAAAAACAAGCACCGTTCCTGTTGAAGTTAAACTGCCCAAGGAAGAACCAAAGTACAGTTTTCTGCATGAAGTGATGCCTGTACTTTCGCAATCAGGTTGTAACGCAGGTGCATGCCATGGTTATTCGCTAGGGAAGAACGGATTTAAATTGTCTCTTCGGGGTTCAGACCCGATGTTGGATTATCCGTCAATTGCCCGTGAGTTTTTTGGCAGAAGGGTTGATGTTTTAAAACCTGATGCCAGCTTGATTGTTGCGAAAAGCAGGGGCGATGCTGCCCATGAAGGCGGTGCCCGCATTGCCAAAAACAGCCTTGCAGACATCATCATGGTCAATTGGATTCGCCAGGGTACTCCTGATGATTCCAAAGATACCTTGCAGGTTACCGGCGTTCGTATGGTGCCCCAGAAGCTTGTTTTGCAACCAGGGCAGAAACACAAACTCCAGCTTATTGCAGATTACAATAACGGCTCGACCAGGGATGTTACCAAGCTTGGTATCTTTACTGTAAATAATGATCAATTTGCCAAGGTTGACGAACAGGGCATGGTCACTGCTGGTGATGCCGGGGAAACCGCAATCGTCGGAAGGTTTGAGCGCACCTTTGCTGCAACGGGTGTACTTGTACTTTTAGATACCAAGGGTTTTGTTCCAACTCCCGTGCCACAAAACCATATCGTGGATCGGGCGGTGATCGAAAAACTCAATCATCTTAAAATCAAACCATCAGAATTATGTTCGGATGAAGATTTTCTGCGCAGGGTGTATGTTGATCTTATTGGGGTGCAACCAAAGCCTGATGAAACAAGATCGTTCCTTGCGAACAAGAATTCAAACAAGCGCAATGAAGTGATAGCATCCCTGTTTGAAAGGCCGGAGTTCATTGATCATTGGTCGCTGAAATGGGGTGATTTGTTGCAGAATTCGCGCAATTCCGCCAGTTCGCAATCTGTCTACATGTTTCGTGAATTCATTCGCGGTGCAGTTGCTTCCAACATGCCCATGGATAAATTAGCAACCCGTTTGGTTACTGCTAGGGGAGGCATCAATGATGATCCCGCATCCGTTTATTTCACCATAAGTAAAGATACGAATGATACGGTGGAAAGGGTGACGCAGGTTTTTTGTGGCGTAAGGATGCTTTGTGCACGATGCCACCCGCATCCAATGGAAAACTGGACACAGGCAGACTACTTCGGGCTTGCAAGCTTCTTTTCGCAAGTTGCAATGCGTCAAGATTCCCGTTATCAGAATGTTCCCAATACCAAGGTGGTACAGTTAAACTTGCCTGCAGGGTTTGCTACCAATCCCCGCACAGGTCAGGCCCAACCTCCCCGATTTCTAGGGGGCATAGAACCCAAGCAAACTCCGGGTGTTGATCGCAGGGATGCCTATGCCTCATGGCTTGTTTCGCCCGATAACATTTTCTTTGCCCGTGGCTTGGCAAATCGCGTCTGGAGCTATTTTTTCCACCGTGGCATCATCGATCCAGTCGATGATATTCGCAGCACTAATCCACCCATCAATCCTGCACTTTTGGATGCCCTTACCAAGGATTTTATCGATAACAAGTACGACATCAGGAAGCTGATGCAGCGTATTGTTTCTTCTGAAACTTATCAGCGAAGCAGTATCAGCAACGATAGCAACAAGCATGATGAGCAGAATTTTTCCCGTATGATCCCCAGGCGGATTCCTGCGGAAGCCCTTCTTGATTCCTTGGTGCAAGCCACAGGCGTGCCTGAAAATTATAGCGGTGCACCCGGTGGTTTTCGTGCTGCGCAGCTTCCCGATGGTAATGTCGAAAGTTCTTTCCTAAAACTTTTTGGCAAACCCCAGCGCATGGATGCCTGCGAATGCGAACGGGATAATGGCTCAAACATGTTGCAAGCTCTTCACTTCATCAATGGCAAAAGCATCATGGGCAGATTACAAAACCCAGCAGCACGGCCAGCTATTGCTGTTAGGCTTAAAACGCCAGATTCCGAATTGGTAAGCGATTTATATCTTTGGTGTTTTGCAAGGTTGCCTAATGCCAAAGAAATGGACTTATCCCTGGCATTTTTGAAATCCGCACCTGCAGATAAACGCGCAGAAGCTATTCAGGATTTCATGTGGGCCCTGCTCAATAGCAAAGATTTCCAGATGCTTCACTAAGCCACTGCCGTGGGAAAAGAATCAGTAAAGTAGAAAATTTTGCCACGGAAGGAAGAATAAGCAGAAGATTTGCCACGGATGAACACGGAATTACACGGAAAGAAGAATAAGCGGGTTGAACAAAAGGGGTCAGGTCTCTTTTTCAGCACTTAACAACATTTATTCTTGGTTCACACTCACTGCCGAAAAAGAGACCTGACCCCTTTTGTTCTTTAAAAGCCAAAGGTTCAAATGGAGTAGTTGCAGTGGGGCTTCCCCATCGCAACTACTCTGTCTTTAAACAAACCCACATCAATCAATGGGAAGTAAAAATGGTGGAGGATAGAAGCCCGGGCTAGCGAAGCGAAGGGCCCTTTTCCCGGAGGGAAGAGGGTTGGGAGTTGGGGGAAGAAAAAGAAAAAGAAAAAGCCCATGGACTGCGTTCCATGGGTCTCTTGTTTTGAATGATGAAAGTTAAAGGTATACCCACCCAGGGCAGCGGGTGGGTCTGAAGGCATTAATTCAGAAAAAAGTACCGAAGGCGCTGTGGTTAATTATCCAAGCCTGCATAATCCTTGGGTTTCAAGCCTTTTTTATGGCCATTGAAACTGAACTTCGTGGGTTCAAACTTGCCTACGATATCGACCTTGGCTTTTTCTGGAATTTTGCTTTCCATATCCAGACACCAGAAGGTTGCGTTCACCAACAACCTGCGAAGGCCTTCGCTTTCAAGATCTTGGGATGCACCCATGGTCGTGGTGAAAACTCGGCCTATTTTGCCTTCGGGTATTTTGTAGGTTTTGGTCCAGGCAATTGGCATCATCGGTTCGTTTACTTTACCGTTGACTGGCTTATCATCGAATTTCATGCCTTCAAGAACCTGGCCAAACACAATAGCTTGGTAATCAGTTGAAAAGGGAAGACGTACGCCATAGACATCGGTAGGGCCCCAGATGTCGCCATCTTTGATGCCTTTGACGATGGGGTTTTCGCGTTGATTGGGTACGATAACACCCCTGCAGCTTTGTTTGCCATGGGACCCATGATGGCTGATCCACATTTCGCCAAGAACTAATTTACCAAAGCCATCGGTCCAATCTTTTTCGGTGCCTTTATAGCCATTGCCATAGTGGGCATAAGGGTGATCTTTGGGGAAATTGAAGGCATGGGTGGCGGTACGCATGCCGATTACGGGTTTACCTGTTTTAAGGTAGTCATCAATATGTTTCATTTGGGCGGGTGGAAGCTTGCGGAAGCGGGTTGCAATGATCATGAGGTCGGCTTTGGCAAGTGCTTCGAGGCCTGGAATATTGTCATTAACGGTGGGGTTGATGAGGCCGGTTTTTGGGTCTACAGCGAAAAGAACGGTGCAGTTAAAGCCATGGTGCTTGGCAAGGATTTTTCCCAGTTGGGGAAGAGCTTCTTCAGAGCGATATTCTTCATCCCCCCCGATTAAAACGATGTTTTTACCTTTTCCCAGACCTTCGGAGCCTTGATAAGTGACCCATTGTTGTTCCTGGGCAAAAGATACGCTTGAAATGAACAGCGAGGCTAGAAATAGCTGGAATTTAACCAAATGTTTAAACACGAGAATCCCTTTCAATTAGTTAGGTTTATGGCAAATTTCAATCTATAATTGATTTTAGCGTTTAAATAGGGGCGAACAAAGAAGAAAATGCTGATCACAACAAGGTTAAGGGCTATCGGCTGGATCGTCTTAAATATGCAGGGCATTCTTCTTGCAAGGAATGTGAAGAAGGTGTGATAATAGATAAGTTCAAGGTTTACAGTTTAATTTGGGGCTTAATGATGAAAATATGGCACATGACATCCCTGATAATTTTGGGCTTGGCAACCACCTGGGTTGTTGGGCAACAAAAAGCCCCAGTCGAGCTTCAGGTACAAGCAGACCAGATTGCCCCAGGCAAACCCGAAGCCGATCCCAAGACCCCAATTGATGGCACCGATAATTCTGCTGTAAGCCTGCCTCGTGATAATAAAATGAAAAGCAGGATCGAAGCCGCCCAAGATTATATTAAATCTGGCGATTGGTCCGAAGCTTGCAATGTTCTTCAGAAGCTTTTGGAAATCAAGGAAGATGTATTTGCAGAGATATCACGGAAGGGCGCCGATGGCAAAGCCATAACTGCATTGGTCAGTGTGCGAACCGAGGCAAATCGTCTGGTTGCATCACTTCCCGCAAAAGGACTGGAATTTTACAAACTCACTTTTAATCCTAGTGCAGCAGCCTTATTGAAACAAGCAAAGGCCAACAGCGACCCCAACATGCTTGCACAAGTCATGAAACTGTATTTGCATACCGATCCTGGTTCTGAAGCGGCCCTTTTATTGGGAACCTACCAGCTAGACCGTGGGAACTTCATGGCTGCATCATTGTGCTATGAAAAGTTGCTTGACCGGGAAGGCAGTGAAAAGCTTTCACCACGCACCCTTTTTAAAGCTGCTTATGCTTTCTTTCAATCGGGGGATACTGCGCGTGGGCAAAAGCTATGGACGATGTTAAGCGCCAGAGGATTACGTGAGTTGAACCTCGATGGATCCCCCACGCCTTTGGATGGGCTTAAGGAGGTAGCGATCAAGCAGAATCGTGCGGGCGAGATGGGTGTATTTGATTGGCAGATGTTTGCGGGAAATGTAAAGCGTAACGCCCAGACCCCAGGGGGTACTCCTTTCATGGATCCCAAGTGGAAAGTTACGACTGCAAAGACCAATGAATCCAAGAATGCCTTGAAGATGTCCGAAAACTACATGGTGTTTCAGCGTCAGCAGGCCATGCTTCCCGGGTATTTCCCATTGGCAACCACGATCACCAAGAACGAACAGAAAATCCCCCTGATTATTTATCGCAGTTACTGGGGTATCCATGCTCTACAGGTGCAGACGGGCAAACTGGAATGGGAGGCACGATCCGATTGGGGTATTGATGCCATTTCCCAGGATAAAAAGAAAGAAATTCTTAATCAGTGGCTCGGAGGAATGTTTTTTGTGTTGAAGATCTTTCAGTACCACCCCCACCATCTGCAAACCCCTATATGAACATTAATGGTATTCAGAATAACAATAACAGGGCACCCAATAAGGAAGTCAACGATGCAATTCTTTTCAGCAAGTTGCAGGCTTATGATTTGGTGACCGGGAAACTGCGTTGGGAGATTGGCGAACGCGATGAAAAAAGCGAGTTGGGCGATACTCATTTTCTTGGGCCACCCATACCCGTAAGTGGCAAGCTTTTTGTGCTTACCGAAAAGCAACAGGAACTTAGACTCGTGACTCTTGACCCTGCAACCGGCAAGCTTCAGGGTATTCAAACGTTGGTTACCACTCGTGATAAGTTGGAGCAGGATGTGGGCAGGCGTACCCAGGCTGCGCATTTATCCTATGGCGAAGGTATTTTGGTTTGCCCCACTAATTCGGGGGCATTGCTGGGCGTTGATCTTCTTACGGGTAGTCTGGTTTGGGCTTATATGTACCGGGATAAAAGCGAAAGCCCAGACAACGCACTCGATCCCAACCGCCCCAGAATTAATGGCATGATTCCCCGCAGGGGCAACGGGGCGCTGATGAATCCCTCCTTTAACAATCAATGGAAGGTGACTGCGCCGGTCATTCAGGATGGCAAGGTAATCTTCACCGCACCTGATGCCAGGGCCATTCATTGTGTCAACTTACGGGATGGCACCAAGATCTGGACCCAGAATCGCCAGGAAGAAGACCTTTATTTTGGTGGTGTCTATGCAGGATTGGCAATTGTGGTGGGTCGAAAAACCTGCAGGGGCATTGATGTCAACAACGGCAGCACGGTATGGACATTAGAAACCGGCGTACCTTCGGGCCTTGGAGTAGCCTCGGAAAATATCTACTATCTACCCATCAAAGAATCAAACGGCTCCAAAGAACCCGAGGTTTGCGCTATTGATGTCGCCAAGGGCAAAGTACTAGCGCATACAAGATCGCGTAAAAGCGAAATCGCAGGCAATCTCATTTTTCACGAAGGCGCTGTAATTTCCCAGACTACGAGTGATGTAGCGGTATACCCGCAGTTAGCGATCAAGCTCGAACAGATTGATCTGCTTATCAAGGCCAACCCCAATGATCCCTTGGGACTGACCGAGCGGGGTGAATTGAGGTTGAACAAAGGCGATTTAAAGGGAGCAATCGATGATTTGAAAAAAGTGCTTGTACAAAGCATCACTCCAGAAATCAAAGACCGTGCCCGAACCAAATTATTTGAAGCTTTCACCGATTACTTTCAGCAGGATTTCAATGCTGCAGAGCCATTCCTTGCTGAGTATGAAGCACTTTGCAAGGTAGACATCAGGGCAGGTGCAGAAGAAAAAGAACGGCTTGAGATGGAAGCCGAGGGGCGAAGGCGCAAGACAAACTTCCTTTGTTTGGTTGCCAAGGGGCGCGAAAGCCAGGGGCGATTGATTGATGCTTTTGATAAATATCAAGAGTTTGCTGCAACCTCGCAATCGGATGATTTGATTTCTGTTTTGGATGAGCCTTCGGTAAGGGCCTCGGGCGAGGTTTGGTCGCAGGGACGGATAGCTGCCATGGTTGCCAAGGCTTCACCAGAAAACAAAAAGCCACTCGAGGCAAAAATTCAATCCAACTGGGATCAGCTTCAGAAAAAAGGTGCGACGCTTGATGAGCTTAAGAAGTTTGTGGCGTTTTCAGGCTCGCTTTTTGATGTAGGCCGGGAAGCACGATTGAAGCTTGCAGAACGATTGCTGGAAGACACAAGTCCCAATGCATTGCTGCTTGCAGAGCAGGCATTGCAACCGGTATTAACTGAAAACCCTGCCCTTGCAGCCAAGGCCTACGAAATCCTGGGGCGGATTTATACCAACAAGAATCTGCTTGATGATGCTTTGTGGTGTTACAAAAAGCTTGGCAAAGAATATGGGGATGTGGTTATCCGCGATGGCAAGAAAGGCGCAGACTTTTTTAAAGAGGCTAACTCTGATAAAAAATTTGTCGCACTCCTTTCGGAAACCAAGCTGATCCCTGAGGCCCGCAAAATCACGGTCTCTGAAGAGCGAGGAAACTTCCACCAGCAGACTCAAAGCTACCGATTTGAAGAGCCCGATTCTCCCTTGCCTTACTTCCAACGCAACAGGCTCGCTTTACGATTTGATTACCATGCCCTCAAAATCAACGATACCCTCACGGGTAAAGAAGAATGGTCGATGAACATCACACGCACCTTGTTCCAAAATCTGGTGTATGGCAACGGCCAGCCACATTTGGTGCGTTTCCCGCTGCAGGCACAGGGGCACTTGGTTTTACTGCCTTTGGGGCATCTGGTTTTTGCGATAGATCCCGTGGGCAAGAAGATACTATGGGAAAAGAACCTTTACAACCCGATGGGTTTTTTGCCGGGGCAGCCTGCCACTTCGCCCCCGGGTTACAACCAGCTTAATGTTGATCCTGATGGCTCGATCCGAATACTTTACCCCGATGGCTGGGCGCAGCGAATTGGGCTTTCGAACCCGATGACTGCAGGGGTTGCTGCATTACAAACCCGCGATGGCTTGGTCGCAGTGGATCCCCTTACTGGAAAAACCCTTTGGACCAGGTCGGATATTAATTCACGCTCGATTCTTTTTGGTGATGGCAAACATATTTTCGTGGTGGACATGACACCTGAAAATAATCCCTCTGCAACCAGGGCTATCAGGGCCTATGATGGGGTTTCAGTCAAGGTTCCTGATTTTTCCCAACTCTTTACCAAGCGCGAACGCATCATCGGGGGTAAACTTTTACTTAATGAAAACGTTGCCGATGGCCCCTCTAACCTGCGCATTTATGACATCATCAGTGGCAAGGATACTTGGAAAGAATCTTTCCCAGCTGGAACGATGGTATTAAAGTCAGATGAACATCCCGGTTTAACGGGTGTGGTCGAACCCGATGGGAAAGTGCGCGTTTGGCGAATCCCTGAGGGAACCCAGGTTCTTTCCACCAAGCTTGATCCCAAGTTTATTGTCAAGGGTGGTGCCGCCTTGCTGTTGGCTGACAAATCGAATTTTTATGTGGCGTTTAATAATCCTGTAAATGCCAACATCATGCCTTGGGGTGGGATTCAAACCAACCTGATGCCTGGCAGTGGCATGAGGGCGCAACCCGTGAATGGGGAGTTTTACGCATTCGAACGTGATACTGGAAAAATGCGCTGGCATAACCCGGTTTCCCACCAAATGGTTGTGCTTGAATCTTTCCAGGAAATTCCCATGGTTTTGTTTACTTCCCGCATGCACAAGATGGTTGCCAACGGGCCTATTCGTAATGTCATGCAGATTGTTGCTGCCAAAAGTATTGATAAACGCACGGGAAAACTTATCTACGATAACGAAAACATTCCTAATGGCATCCAGTTTCACAACATCAATTTGGACCTTAAAAACGGGAAAATCGAGTTCGTAAACTACCAGTTAAAGATTATTTTCCGCTTTGGGAATGATGCTGCTGGTATTTCTGTTCAAGATATGGGTAAAAAGAATTCTTGATTTTGTGTTAGATAGGGTAATCTGGATCGTCTACAACTAAATGGTGTTCTTTTATAGCAGGGACCTTTATTTATTCCAGCCATAAAAGTCATACCCGGGGTGAGAATATGAATTTTAAAACCATTGCTGTTGCATTGCTTCTGGTGGGGATCACTCTGCCCTCTTTACAAGGCGATGAAATCCCCAAGGAGTATCAGGAATCCATCAAAAAAGGCCTGACTTGGATGTCTCGCAATCAGCATAAGGATGGCCATTGGGAAGCCACGGGTGGGCAATACCCCATAACCATGACAGCCCTTGGTGGCATGACCATGCTCATGGAAGGCAGCACCATTCGCGAAGGCCAGTATCGTGATAACATTCGCAGGGCCGTGGATTTTTTGATGGCTCGTTGTCAGGCCAATGGGATGATTGGCAACCCAAATATTCCCGGTGAAGCGGGTCGTTATATGTATGGTCATGGATTTGGCATGTTGTTTCTGGCTTCGGTTTATGGTGAAGAAGAAGAAGGTGATCGCAGACGCAAGCTTGAAGAAATTCTGGTTCGAGCTGGTAAATTCTCCCGCGATGCCCAGACTCGCAGGGTTTCCATGAAAGATAATAAAACCCCCTTGGGAGGCTGGGGCTATGTCTCCGCCAAGGAGGGGAATAACTTTGATGAAGGCTCGGTAACCATCACTCAGGTTCAGGCACTTCGTGCGGCCCGCAATGCCGGCATAGCTGTTCCCCAAGAAGCAATCAAGGAAGCTGTCGCCTACCTCGAAGAATCCACCAATGCACAAGGTGGGGTTATCTATAGCTTGGGTGGCGGTGGCGGTGGTGAAGGTCGTCCCGCCCTTACTGCTGCGGCCATTTCCTGTGGCTTCAGCTCGGGTGATTACAATTCCCCTTTGATTAAAAAATGGTTCAAGTTCTGCCTTAATAATATTGGTTCGCTTGGCAACCAGCGCCATGGGCATGATGAATACACCCACTACTACTATTCTCAGGCGCTTTACAGCCTTGGGGATGATGGTTGGAATAAACTCTTTGGCGATACAAAAGATAGTGATAAATTAACTTGGAAGAAGTATCGCAAGGCAACTTTTGATACTCTTATACGATCGCAGGGGGCGGATGGCTCCTGGACGGGTGGCCATGTGGGCCCCGTGTTTATTACTGCGGTGCATTTAACCATCATGCAACTTGATGGTGGAGTGTTGCCCATTTATCAACGATAATGGAACCTACCTTTTTCTTTTCTTTCAGGATTCTTAAGAATGAGCGATTCAATTCAGCCGACATTGATAACAAAACAACTTAATCGCGAAGAACTTGCCCAGCAAAGGCCGCTCGACCAGAATGACATCGAAGAATCAAAGAAGCTTCGTACAGCATTCGATGGCATTAAAACTGAACTTTCCAAGGTAATTGTCGGGCAGAATCAAGTTATCGAAGAATTGTTGATTGCTTTGTTCAGCAAGGGCCATTGCATGCTTGAAGGGGTGCCGGGGCTTGCAAAAACCTTGATGATCAGCACCCTTGCCCGTACTCTTTCGCTTTCATTCAGTAGAATCCAATTCACTCCCGATCTTATGCCTTCGGATATCACAGGCACCGAAGTTATTCAGGAAAATAGGGATACTGGGGGACGCGAGTTCAAATTTCTTCAAGGACCATTGTTTGCCAACGTAGTGCTTGCGGATGAAATCAACCGTACCCCTCCAAAAACGCAGGCCGCTCTCCTTGAGGCCATGCAGGAAAGACAAGTCACCGTTGGCCGTACCAGGCATAAACTTGAAAATCCCTTCTTCGTGCTGGCAACGCAAAACCCCATCGAGCAGGAAGGTACCTATCCCTTGCCCGAAGCACAGCAAGATCGCTTTATGTTCAAGGTATTTGTGAAGTACCCAAGCTTTAACGAGGAATTTGAAATTGCTTCGAAGACTACTTCAACATTTGTTGACGATGTGAAGCCCATTTTGGGTGGTCAGCAGATCATGGATTTGCAAAATTTGGTGCGCAGAGTTCCAGTTAGCGACCATGCAATTCGTTACACGCTTGCGCTTGTCAGGCAAACCCGCATTGGCGAACCCGGTGTTCCCAAGTTTATTGGAGAATGGCTTTCGTGGGGTGCAGGCCCTCGTGCTGTGCAAAATCTTATTCTTGGCTCCAAGGCCCGTGCGCTTTTGCATGGCAGGGTTCATGTCGCAGTCGAAGATATTCAAGCGCTTGCATTGCCTGTTTTAAGGCATCGTATCCTCACAAACTTCACTGCCGCAAGCGAAGGTGTTACCCCAGACAAGGTTATTGAAAAGATTGTGCAAGAAACCCCAAGCCATGAGGGTGACCTGAAGAAAGATGAAAGATTCCAGAAAATCTTTGCTTCCTGATCAACCTC
>RFZJ01000034.1 GCA_009920765.1 Planctomycetota bacterium
TTTTCATCCTTGATTGCAACCGGTTTATCTGCACAACCGATTGCGACAATATAAATCAGGCCCATGGCCAACGCTGATAAGGCTAGTGAACGGTTTACTTTTTTAAACATGATTAGTCTCTTTGTTGAGATTTTTATTTTCAGGGGCGAGCGAAACCTTGAAGCTGCAAGGGTTCGGAAAAAGAATGGCAAATGCAGGTGCTAGCATTAAAAGGGATGCAAATAACCCGCCTGCGATGCCCCCCAAAACCGCACGGCCCAGTGCTGCGCTTTGCTCGCCTCCATTGGTGTTTCCCATTGCCATCGGTATCATGCCCGCCATCATTGCCAATCCTGTCATCAGGATGGCGCGAAAGCGTTGTGTCGCTGCAAGTGGTGCAGCATCATAACCAGAATGCGCACCTTCGATCATGGCTTTCTGGGCGAAGCTGACAAGAAGGATGGCATTAGCGGTGGCGACGCCGATTGCCATGATGCTTCCCATGAATGATTGTAAATTAAGCGTGGTGTTGGTTAGTTTCAAGGTGATTGCAATGCCAGCAAGTACGAAGGGCAGTGCCAGCATGGGGATCAAAGCAAGTCTGATTGATTGAAAATAAGCGAGAAGTATGAGGAATATTGCCACCATTGAAAGGATGAGCCCAAGGGATAGCCCGGAGAATAATTCTTTCAAGATGGAGATCTGCCCCCGGACATCAACTTGAACTCCAGTGGGTGGTGTGCCTGCTTCTGCGAGTGCTGCATCAATTAATTTAGAAGCTTTGCCTAAATCCGTATCTACAACATTGGCGGTGATACTGACCAGCCTGCGCATATTGTAGCGATCGATTTCGCCCGCCATGGTTCCATCCTTAACCTGTGCCACATCTCTTATAAGCCTTTGCTCAGGGCCTTTTTGGCTTATGGGAATCGTTTCGATTTCTGTGGTGGAGTTCATGATGGCTTGGGGGATTTCAACTTGGACTTGGTATCCGATGCCGTTGGCTGGATCGCGCCAGTAGTTGGGGGTGGTGAATCTGGAAGAAGAAGTTGCAGCTATCAGGGATTTAGAAACATCATCAGCATGAACGCCTGAAAGGGCAGCTCGTTCTCGATCAATTTTTACATCTACAGTAGGATAATCGAGAGTCTGCCCGTAGCGGATATCTTTCAAGACTTTAATTTTTTCCATGGAATTGCGAATGGATTGTGCGAAGGCCCGGTTGTCTGCCATCTTTGGTCCGCTTACTACAACTTCAACGGGTGCAGCGGCGCCGAAGCTCATCACTTCGTTCACCACATCCGCAGCTTCAAACGAAAGTTCAATCTTTGTTTTTGCCATGCGATCCTTACTTACGGAGTGATGCAATTCTTTCCAGCGTTCATCAGTCCAGTTTTCGAGATATGAAACCAGTCCATTGCGGATCAACGCTTTTAATTTGTCTGCGGAGATACTTTTGGGTTTTATGGCGATGCGCATAAGAGCTTCCTCGGGCCCGCCCATCCATTGATAAACGCAGTTGATGGGGTAACTGGGAGGAACCAGCCCGACATATCCAAGCGAGAGGGTAAGGTTCTCATCGCCTATCTCTTTTTTGATCCAGCGCAGGGATTCCTGAACGATGGCTTCAGTTTCTTCGATACGGGTTCCTGCGGGTGCACGGAGCCGGAATTGAACCTGCCCGTTATCCACAGGTGGGAAAAGATCGGTACCTGTTTGAGATCCTGCAACCCAGAGTAAACCTATTGCAAGTGCAAGACCCAAGGGTAGCGAGATCCATCGCATACTTGTTAGTAATCGGATCAGGGAGCCATACGATCTGTTGGGTTTTTCATCGTCATGAAATTGGCCCTTGGGAATAAGCCAGATTGAAAGAACTGGAACCAATGTGCTGGAAAGAATATAAGAAGCGATCATGGCAAAGCCGACTGCAAGTGCCATGGGCAGAAACAGGGCAAGTGCAGGGCCCTTGAGGAAAGCAGCGCTGAGAAATACGCTAAGAACGCAAAGCATAGCAAGGAATCTGGGCACTGCAGTATCAGCATTGCCCCGCACGACCGCTTCAGCAATTGTGCCAAAGCGGGGAATTTGCGAATGAATATTTTCAACTTCGACGGTGGCTTCATCCACCAAGATTCCCACTGCAAGGGCCAAGCCGCCAAGAGTCATCAGGTTTAATGAATAACCACATGCAAAAAGGGAAAGTACCGCTGCGATGAGTGCGATGGGGATGTTCAAAACCACGACGATTACGCTGCGCCAATCCCTGAGGAAAAGCAGAACCATCAAACCGGTGAGGATTGCGCCCAGCAGGGCTTCGAAGGCAACGCCTTCCAAAGCTGAAACAACCAGGGGCGATTGATCAAATTCAAATCGCACCCTGATATCTTCCGGAAGAGCAGCTTGCATCTTCGGAATATTCTCGCGAATCGCCTGCACCACGGAGAGTGTGCTTGCATCTGCTCTTTTTGTTGCAAGGATGTATACCGCTCTTTTACCATTCACCAAGGCGTATCCTGTTGCAATATCGTTGGCATCTGCTATCGAACCTGCAACATCGCGGATGAATATCTTCCTGTTCATATCGATGGGAATCGAACCTAATTCCGCAGGTTGTACCACCATGGAGTTGACAGGCACGATTGGCATTTTTTCTTGCACCCGGATGGCACCTGATGGGCTGATGGCGTTGCCATGGGATAAAGCATCAACCACGGCATCGGGTGAAAGCTTGTAGGCGCGTAGTCGTTCGGGAAGAACGCTGATGACGACGGTGCGTTGGTTGCCCCCGAAGGGTGGTGGTGATGAAACTCCCGGGATGTTGGCAAACATGGGGCGCACCTTGAAGAGTGCCTGATCTTGGATCTGCCCGATGGTTTTGGTCTCGCTTGAAAGAACTAGATAGCCTACGGGAACGCTGCCAGTATCAAAGCGAATGATGAAAGGCGAAACGGTGCCCGGAGGCATGAATGCCCTTGATCGATTAACCTGACCCACGGTTTCAGCAAGTGCCTGTGCCATGTCGGTGCCGGGGTGAAAGTACAACTTCATCAGAGAAACACCCTGCACATTTTTCGATTCAACATGGTGGATGCCACCGATATAGAGGAAGTGGTATTCGTAATAGTTGGCAAGAAGGCCTTCCATCTGGGCGGGATCCATGCCGCCATAGGGTTGGCAAACATAAAGCACGGGCAGATTCAAAGAGGGAAAGATATCGATTTTGATGCGGGAAAGGGCAAGCAACCCTGCAAGAATAACCCCAAGTACCATGACACAAATGGTGACGGGTCTTCTGAGTGCAAAATTAATAGGGTTCATGCATTGCTCTGATAGAGGGCATTACGGTGGAAGAGGGATGACCCGCTCAATTGTAGCAGAAGGATAGACAGGTTCCACGATAGAGATTTCTTTATCAGAAGGTTTGGGTTTTAAAACAACCGAGTGATCCCCGACTTGCTGGCCTGGATGGCCCAAGGCCCGATAGAGCCTGAACTGGGCCCTGTTGTGTTCAGCAATCGCCTTGTAATAATCTCTATAGGCTTGTTGCAGGCTTTGAATGGAGACAAGAACTTCTTGAGGGCGGAAAACCAGGGTTATGGTGTCCCCTATCCTGCGGGTTTGACTAAGACCTTGGGCATTTTTATCTGCGGTATCGATGGCATACTGCAAGCCATCTTCGGCATCCTTGATTCTTCGGGTGGTGCGAACGGCCTGGGCATGGGCAGCAACCACTTCCGCTGCAATCCTATCTTGAACCTGGTAAAACTCAAGGGCAGCTGCATTGTTCTGAGCCTGTCTTTCGCGTTTAAGAGCTATATTGCCTATGCCAAAACTCTCGAGCTCCCAGAGGACTTGAAGATCCATGGAATTGCGCATGCCGAAGTCTGCCATGGAGCCATTGTTGCCCCCGCCGAAAAGGCCGGAAGAAAGAGTGCCGCCTGGGTGTGTAGCTGCGCCACGAAGCAAGATACTTGGAATGAGTGGACGCATTTTTTCTTGTTGCAAGCGGGCAATGCTGGCTTGAACCAGGGCTTGTTGCGATGCGAGTTCGGGTCGCAAGGTTAAGCCGATGGGAATAAGTTCATCGATGGTTCTTGCGGGGTCGATCAAATCGATTTTAAGATGGGGCGGCTCTTGGGGAGTTACTCGTAATCCTGATTGTAAATGTAAAACCCTGATAAGTTCTGCACTTTGAACCTGCCAGGCTTCGTATGCGTATTCAAGATCCTGCCTTCTGCGTGCAAGCTCTGCTCTTACCCTGCTTGCTTCAGCAGGTGGCGATAACCCAGCACTAAGCTGGCGGGTTTTTTCTGCAAGTTCTTCAGATCTTTTTACGGTATCGAGCGCGCTTGCTACATCGCCCCTGGCTTCCTGTACTTTAAAGTAGGATTCCGCAACGGTTAAGAGACTATCGTTGATTGCAGCTTGTTTGTCTGCCTCTCGTGACTTCACAACTTGTTTTGCTGCGAGGGGTTTGTAGATGGCATCGGAGAGGGCGAAAACTGCGGTGGGCCCCAATCCCACCATGAATGCCCCTTTACTTGTGCCAAATACTTTGCCTTTAATGTCTTGAATCTGCCCATCGCTTCGTAGGTAATCGGTACCGATGTTTAGGGTTGGCAGCCATAGGGCCTTGGCTCGCAATAAGTCGGCTTGGGCAGCAGTGATTCGTTCGCCAGCGATTGCGATATCGAGTGGCCGGGCGTTTGCAAGTTGCATTGCTACGGGCAGGTTGATAGCAAAAGAGGGTTCAACTTCATCAGTTTTGTCAACAATCGAAAGTTTGGGAACAATCCCCTGTATTGGTGCAGGCATTTCTTGGGCGGGTACATTATCCAAGCAGATAAATATAAGAAACATCCCAACGAAGAGGGTCCCGATTCTTTGTATCAAGGATTTTTTACTGCCGTTAAAAATGGAACAAGTCTCCCAATATACAATACCATCCTTTAATTCATCGGGTTTTTGACAGATAAGCGTTACTTTTCGAAAGAAGGTAGGGAAAAATGGGGTTTAATGTTAAGATAGAGAAGGTAGATTTGTCTGTTTTTATGGTGAGGTTCTTTAAAAATGTTAAAATCAGGGGTTTTATCGGAACTATACCCCCTAGTTTAATGTCTAATAAGCAGGTCTATTAATTACAGGAGAGAGAACATGCGCGTATTTTCCTTTGGGTTTTTCTTATTGTTCACTGGGGCTATCCTTGCAGAAGATGCCTTGGATCTTGTGAAGCAACTAAAGAACCCAGACAATGAAGAAAGGCGAAAAGCTGCACAGAAACTTTTGGAACTCAAGGAAGAGGCCAAGTCGGTTACTCCTGATATGATTGCAGCCTTGAAAAAGGAAAACGATGTGTTTGTTAAAAGGTTTTTAATTCAGGCGCTGGGTGCCGCAAAGGCTGATCCAAAAATAGCAGTTCCAATTCTCGCAACGATGATCAAGGATAGTAATCCAAAACTGATCGAAGCCGCAATTGGTAGCTTGGGAAGCATGGGTTCAAAAGGAGTGGATCCATTGGTAGGTTTTATCGCACCTTCTAAAGTTGCAGATGGCAAAACAAAAGGCAAGGATGAGAAGAAGGGTGGTATCAAGGTAGACCCAGTAGGAGATCTCATAGGCAAGGCTGCGCAATCGTTGGGTGAAATTGGTGCGGATGCAAAACCCGCAGTGCCTGCTTTGATAGGGGCATTGAAAAATGCCAATGCTCGTATTGATGCTGCCAACGCTTTGGGTAGCATTGGGCCCGGTGCCAAGGAAGCGATCCCGAAGTTACAGGAAATCATTGAAGACAAGAACACCAAGCGCGATAAGAATTATGCGAAGGCGGTGAATGATGCGTTAAAGAAAATCCAAGGTAATGAAACAGTAAAGAAGAAGAAGAAATAGATTACTTGGATTTGAGATCGAAGTTAAATTCATTCGGCCCCGCTTTAAGCTCTGCTTTCAGCGGGGTCTGTTCTTTACTGCTGTAAGCCAGGGGGGTGATGCGGGTGGGCATGGGAACACTTCCCGGGCCTTTAGCAATGCTCACCTCGTTGGCGATGATCACCACTTTGTAATTACCAGGCAAGGTTTTGGCTTCTGCACCTATTGTGTAGGAACCATCTGGATTAATACGGGTTGTAGATACCACGACACCTTCCGCCTGATGAAAACCTATATCGCCTTTATCCAGGATTTTCCCTTCGAGGGTTACTTTCCCGGAAATTGTGGATACATTTCCGCCACATCCAGAAACCCCACAAAGCAAAACAAAACAAATTATAGGAACCAAGGCTTTCATGATTGAAATCCATCAAGAGAGGGAGAAATTAATAGTTTGGAATAACCTCTTCAGCATCTTTGGTGCTAAGGGGTTTGTAGACATTGGTGTAATCGATATTATTGGTAAGAAATTTGATACTTCCATCTGCGAAGGCAAAACTTGCGCCTCCTGAATGTTTGCTGCGAAAAGAGATGACATTCCACCAATCGCCCGGGGTAGAGGGTTTGGGGACATAATTAAGGGGAGCGTGGGTGCTTGCGTAATCGCCATTGGCATAGAATGCTGCGGAGTGATAATTCTCAATCGGTGTGTCTTCTCCAATCATTAGGGTGTTACTGGTGCCATCCTTGATATTGGATAGTCGCACAACCCCCTGATATGAATTTCGAAAGAAAATACCGGGGCAGGGATTACTATTATGGCAATCTGGCATTCTACCTTGATGAATGCTGGACGCACCTCCCATGCGGTTATCGCCCATCGAGCCTTTGTAATTGGTGAGTGTCACCTTGATTGGATCAAACTGGAACATCTTGGTTTCAACTGGTGAACCTGGAAGCGCAGAACCATCCGAAGGGCAATAAAGCATTTTCATGGGGGAAGCGATTGCAGTCCTGCAACCTGGATCGAGTAACCCCCCGCCAGCAAACATCGAGCCAGATTCATAGGGGATGATCTGTTTGTAAATAGCTTCTGCTTCCAAAAAAGGAAGGGTGCGAAAAATCCAGCCAAAGCCATTATTCGGGGCCTTGGGGGCAGGACCTTCTGTCCAGGGAGAAGTACTCATTGGAAATGTTTGATGTGTGGAAATATAGTTGTGCACCCCCAGTGCCAATTGCTTTAGGTTATTCTGGCATTGCATCTTGGCAGCAGCTTCGCGCACTTTCTGCACCGCAGGCAGCAACAACCCAATTAAGATTGCGATGATTGCTATGACAACTAATAACTCAATAAGTGTGAATGCCTTGACAGAATTTTTCGAAAATGTGCTTGTCATGCTAGACCTCATAACTCTTAAGATATTTAAATGGTACCCGAGGTCAGCATTCAAGGTCAATTATAATCGGAGAAAGAGGCAATTTCGCCACCCTCCAAAATGATAAGGTTTGCGAAGTTTAGAATGCTAATGTTTTGATTGACTAAGTGAACCGGGCCATCTGCAAATACGGTACTGATGCCCCCGGTTTAAAAGGAGTAAGTTTCATTGTTATTGCTGCAATTTACAGGACATTTACCAAACATAAGGCTTTAGCTAGGGGCGCTGTTATCGAAGCCTGCCACTGAAAAAGAATTGTCTCGATCGGCCCATCTTGCTCCAGAAGAAACCGAAGTTGGTATAGGCGCACCCATTCAAAATCGTAATGGCCTGCCTACATCTTCCATTAACATCTTGGTGTTTGATGTGCCATCGGATATTTGCGCAATCTTGATCCCTAAAATTTTGTTTGAAGAAAAATTTCTAAGTACCCTTTTCTAATTGGTGATGAAGCTTGCTGGTAGTATCGCAGGTACTGCATTTCTTAAGTTTGCATCGATATAAGATGGATGGCCTTAATCCGAGGGTGCTGTAGTTACCTATATCACTTCCCGGCGCCGGGGAATTCAAATGCTTTTACCACCTTTGCAGCGACATCTGAATTCTTTACGCCATTGTTGTTAAGGTTGACATCGTGCTGATTCTTTGCAAAATCATACCTCCGGTAAATGCTTTCAAGGGAAGAAGCTGTGTGCAAAATCCATGAATGGTTTTGCTTGGAACCGGTAGTCGTTTGATCCGATTCCGCCATGGGAAAAAGTATTGTAAATCTCGTGGTATCCAACTAATGAAAGCCCTAATTGCTTAAGATTGTTGGAGCATTTGGCGGGGGATGCGACCTCAGGCACTTTATGAACTGTTGGCAGCAGCAAGCCTATCAAAATCGCAATGATGGCAATCACCACTAATAGCTCTATTAGGCTGAATGCAGATTTTTTTATAGTCACCGTAATTCTCAAAGAAAAGTTCAATAAGATCTGATACGCTTATTTTAATTCAATAAAATCAGCGGTTTGAATTGAAAAGCTCTGGTTATTACGAAAAGAGAATTATATGCATCGAACAAATATTAGATTGCTTTTAGCAGTGGTTGGAATTACCGCGGGCTTTGTATTGGCACAACAAGCGCCCCCGGCTCAAAAGCAAGTCATCCCGCATGCCCAAAAAACCATGCCAAACCCCGCCTATACTCCCGCAGAAGCGATTAAACGCATGAAGGTGCCTGAAGGATTTACGGTTGAAGTGGTCGCATGCGAACCTGACTTGGTAAACCCTGTAGCTTTTACCATTGATGAAAAAGGCCGTTTCTGGGTGGTGGAATCGCTTGAATACCCCCGCTTAGAAGCAGGCAAAGGCAGAGATAGAGTTAAAATTCTTGAAGATACCGATAACGATGGCAAAATCGATAAGGTCACCATCTTTGCTGAGGGACTTAATATTCCCTCAGGAATCGCAGTGGGCCACGGCGGTGTTTGGGTTGCTAATTCTCCAGATATTCTTTTGCTTCAAGATACCGATAACGATGGCAAGGCTGATAAGAGTGAAGTTATCGTGACGGGTTTTGGTAGAGATGATACGCATGAGCTTCCCAATTCGCTTACCTGGGGGCCAGATGGCTGGCTTTATGGTTTCAATGGTGTTTTCAATCGCAGCAAAATTAAACATCAGGGCAAAGAGCATAACTTTACTTGTGCGCTTTTTCGCATCCACCCTAAAACACGGGAGTTCGAACTTTTTGCAGAAGGTGTTAGCAACCCTTGGGGCGTTGCATTCGATAAGGAAGGTTCTGCTTTTGCAAGCGCGTGTGTGATTGATCATCTTTGGCATCTTGCCGAAAGTGGTTACTATCACAGGCAAGCAGGTGTGTACCCCCCATTCACTTGGAAGCTTAATTCCATCGTCAAGCATAAACACCAGATGGCAGCTTACTGTGGCCTAACTTATTTTGATTCTGAAGCGTATCCCGAAGAATATCGGGAAGTGCTTTACATGGGTAACATCCATGGCGGTTGTATCAATGCTGATAAGTTGGAACGCCAAGGGTCTTCCTATTTTGCAACTCCGCGTAATGATTTGCTGACTGCCAACGATGCGTGGTTTATGCCAGTGGGTCAGAAAACCGGGCCGGATGGCTGCCTTTACATTCTTGATTGGTATGATCGGTATCATTGTTATCAGGATGCGCGAAGAGACCCAGTAGGAATTGATCGTGAGCGGGGTCGCCTTTATCGGCTTCGCTATAAGGAAACCCCGAGGGCACCCAAGTTTGATCTTGCTTCGGATTCGGATGATGTGCTGCTCAGGCATTTGGGCAATTCGAATATTTATTTCCGTGAGAATGCGCAGAGGATTCTAATCGAGAGATTGTCCAATGCAAAAAGCCCGGGGATCAGGCCTAAAATTGAAGCAATTGTTCTCGATGAAAAAGCCAATCATAAGGCCCGTATGCATGCCCTCTGGGTGCTTGTAAGCAGTGGCCCACTTCCTGAAGTATTTCATTTGCAACTTCTTTCTAATGCCGACCCGCTTTTGCGTTCGTGGGCTATACGCTCTGCAGGAAATACGCATCAGGTTAGCCAGGAGATTCGTACCAAGCTATACAGCATGGTGAATGATGCTTCGAAAGATGTGCTCTTGCAGCTTGCGATTGCAGCTAAGAAAATCACTGTGCTTGATGCGCCTAAAGTTTTATCCGATGTGCTTGCTAATGCTGATAAAGATATGGTGATCGCCTCCATCGTTTGGCAAAATCTTCAGTCATTGCTTGATGGTGCAAATGTTGCAGAAACTTTTTTGAAAGCAGCTCAGGCCAATCCTAGTTCGCAGGCGGAAGCAGCACTTCTTGGAAAGTTTGCTGAAAGGATGCTTGCAGGTAAAGTGAATCCTGAAATCAATATCGCCCTTCTTTCCCTTCTGATCAAAGATGATCATCAAGATTCTGCAAAACAAGTAATCTTGATGCTATCTGGAAAGTTGCAAGCGGGCGATCTTAAGGGCAAGGATCTTGAAACCTTGCGCTCTGGATTGACTCCTGTACTGGGAAAAGCTTCTTCGTGGATTGAAACGAAAATTCTTAAAGCTTCTTGGAACGATGCGGATGCGCTTGGTGAAATTACCAAGGTGCTGGAAAATCCAAAAGCAGATGAAGCTTCCCGAATCATGGCTTTCGATGCCTTGGTTGCAATCAATCCTGCGAATGTCTTGAACACCGCAAAAGTTTTGATCACCGACAAAAACAGTTCCATAGGGTTAAGGGGAAACATGATTTCTGCATTGGGAAAATTGCAGGATATTGCGATCGCAGACATGGTGATTGAACTTTATCCCACGCTTGATCCGAATGTTCAGCCCCGTGCAATTGAACTACTTTCGCAGCGAAACGCCTGGTCGAATAAGCTTCTTGATGCGATGGCTGCAAAAAAAATCCCTACCACCGCTATGGGAACCAACCAGGCACGAAAGATGATGGCAGATAAAGACCTTGAATTGAAAAAGAAAGTACTCGCTGTTTGGGGTACTGTGCGCGAAGGCCGTGATCCCGCTCGCGAAACCATCCTTGCAAACATGCGGAATCACATTATCGCAAACCCAGGTGATCCCAAGGCGGGCAGGCTAGTCTTCAATAAGGTTTGTGGCCAATGCCATAAGATGCATGGCGAAGGTCAGGAAGTCGGCCCTGATATCACCCTCAACGGCAGGGCTAATTTTGAACAACTTCTTTCTAACGTGCTTGATCCAAGCTTGGTGATTGGCGCTGATTATCAAGCCACATCCGTGGTTACCACCAAGGGTCGGTTGCTTACGGGCCTTATGGTGGAAGATAGTGCCACGAAAATTTCCCTTAAAGTGCAGGGTGGAAAAGTGGAAGTCATCCCCCGTGCTGAAGTTGAGGAAGTTAGCCGTAGTAAGAACAGCCTTATGCCTGAAGGACTGGAAAAGCAAATCACTCCCAAGGAGATGGCTGATCTGTTCGGGTATCTTATTCTGGATAAGCCCCCGGAAGACCCAAAGGCTAAAAAGATTCCGGGCGCTCCATGATATTAGTCTGATTAATTCTCTTCTATTTAAAAAGGAACACTAGTTGTGCCATTGAAAATTTCAGCCTTTCCCAAATGCTATCTTGATACTATTGCAGGCACTCGTGAGATGACTGTTTTTCAATGGATCGAGATGGCGAAGAATCTCGATGCAGATGGCCTCGAGATGTATGACGGTTTTTTTACCAGCCTCGACAATGATTATATCGATAAGGTTGCAAACGCCATTCATGATGCTGGTTTTGCAATGCCCATGCTTTGTTGCTCGCCTGATTTTACGCACCCCGATGCCAATGTTCGTAAGCAGATGATAGATACCCATATTCAAAAGATTGAGGTGACCCGAAGGTTGGGCGGGAAAGGCGCGGTTTGCAGAGTTCTTAGTGGCCAGCGTTTCCCAGAGGTTTCGCGTGCGCAGGGGCTTGCCTGGGCCGCTGATTGTATCAAGGCTCTTCTGCCGGTGGCCCGTGAGAATGGCATTATTCTTGGCTTGGAAAATCATTACAAGGATGGTTTTTGGAAGTATCCCGAATTCGCTCAGAAAATGGATGTCTTCCTTGATCTTGTTAATTCCATCGAAGATAGACAGAACTTCGGGGTGCAATTTGATCCTTCGAACGCCATCGTTGCTGGGGATGATCCGGTTGAACTTTTACGCCATGTTGCATCACGGGTTGTCAGTATGCACGCATCGGATCGCTATCTTGAGGCTGGCGCCAACATTGATGAACTTCGGCAATCCGATGGTACTCTTGGGTATTCTTCGAAGTTAAAACATGGGGTCACGGGTAAGGGTCTAAATGATTTTGACACCATCTTCCGCATCCTTAAAGAAAACAACTATCAGGGATGGGTTAGTATTGAGGATGGTATGAATGGCATGGAAGAGATGGCTGAGTCGCTTGCTTTTCTGCGCATGATGGGTCGGAAGTATTTTTCGTAACAAGGTTGATGATGAAAAAAACAAAAGTTGCCCTAGTTGGGTGTGGCAAAGTTGGGGGCTTGCATTGCAAAGCGGTTGCTCAGATTCCCGAAGCGGAATTTGTTGCTGTTTGTGATGCAGATTCTTCGCGTGCATCTAAGTTTGCGATAGAACATAAAGCCCAGGCTTTTGCTACCATTGAAGAAATGATTCTTAAAGCCAAGCCTGATGTTTTACTGATTGCCACTCCCCATCCTTTGCATCGCCAACCAACTGTTGCTGCTTTAAATGCAGGGGTTCATGTGCTTGTAGAAAAGCCCATGGCTGCATCCATTGAAGATTGCGATGCCATGATCGCTGCTGCAAAAAGCAGTGGTGCAACCTTGGGTGTGATCAGTCAGCGCAGGTTTTTTGAACCCGTGCTTCGTATGAAACATGCAATTGATGAGGGGAAGATCGGCAAACCTCTTCTTGGTTTCTTCCTCATGTATTCCTGGCGCAGTTTGGAATATTACAGTTCTGATCCATGGCGTGGCAAATGGAGCACCGAGGGCGGTGGCGTGCTTGTAAATCAATCCCCTCACCAACTTGATATCCTTCGCTGGCTCATGGGGCCCATTGCTGAAGTTCAGGGCTATTTTCAAAACCTCAATCATCCTGGTGTTGAAGTCGAGGATACTGCGGTGGCTTCACTCCGCTTTGTTAATGGTGGGTTGGGCAGTATTCTTGCAAGTGTTTCCCAGAAGCCTGGCATTCACACCAAGGTGCATGTTCATGGTTCGAATGGTGCTTCTGTTGGGGTGGAGACCGATCGTGGTGCAACTTTTATTGCTGGTATGACTAATATTCCTGAACCTCCCCTTAATGATATCTGGACTATTCCGGGGGAAGAAAAATTGCTTGAAGATTTCCAGCAGGAAGATCGCAACGCATTCACCAAAATTGATGCAACGGTTCATTATCATGCCTTGCAAATTAGAGAATTCGTGCAAGCTGTTCGGGAGCACAAACAACCCTTGGTTTCCGCAGAAGATGGCAGAGCCACGGTTGAACTTTTCACCGCTATCTATCAATCCAGCAAAACAGGCAAAGCCATTAAGCTACCTTTATAAGAAAGAACTTTCATGAAAAAGATACTTATGTTGATGGTCTTATCATGGCTTGGCGTTTCTGCAAACCTGCATGCGCAGAAGCCCAATATACTTTTTATTCTTTGTGATGATCTGCGTTGGGATAGCCTTGGTTGCACCGGGCATCCCCACATCAAGACCCCATCGATCGATAAGCTTGCAGCCAGCGGCGTGAATTTTAAAAACACGTTCTGCACGACTTCCCTTTGTTCTCCCAGCAGGGCTTCCATTCTTTCAGGTAAATATGCCCACGCTCATACGGTTGTAAATAATTTCACCGAATATCCTGAGAATCTTAAGAGTTTCCCTGGTGTCCTTCATGACTCTGGATATCAGACCGCTTATTTCGGAAAATGGCACATGGGTGAGGAAAACGATAATCCTAGGCCTGGCTTTGATACTTTCGTTACCCACAAAGGCCAGGGGAAATATTTTGATACCGAATTTAATATCGCAGGCAATCGTAAGGTCGTGCCAGGTTATTACACTAATGTTGTTACCAACATGGCTACCGACTGGATCGGCAAGACCGACAAAAATAAACCTTGGCTTTGCATGATCGGGCACAAGGCACCACATAGCTTTTACTTTCCTGAACCGAAGTATGCCCACTCCTTTGATAAGGTTGAAGTCCCCTACCCTGATACTGCTTTTAAGCTTGCGGATAAACCTGAATGGATCAAGCAAAGGTTGAATACTTGGCATGGGATATACGGCCCATTGTTTGATTATCGTAAAAAATTCCCTGATGCAAGCCCTGAAGCAGTCAAGGATTTTGCAGCTATGATCCGTAGCTATTGGGGTACTATTCTTTCCGTGGATGACAGTGTTGGCTTGTTGGTAAAAGAGCTTGAAAAAAGAGGGGAGCTTGATCGAACCATTATTGTTTTCATGGGTGATAACGGCCTGCTTAATGGCGAACATGGCATGGTTGACAAGCGCACCATGCATGAACCTTCCATTCGCATCCCTTTGATAGTTCGCTATCCAAAGCTTTCGGATACGAAGGCCCCAAAGAAAATTGATAACTTAGTTCTTACCGTGGATATGGCCCCTAGTCTTCTCGAGCTTTGTGACGCCCCGAAGTTAGAAAACATTCATGGCAAATCGTGGGTTAAAATGATTCAGGGGGATGACCCCAATTGGCGGAAATCATTCCTCTACCATTACAATTACGAAAAACAATTTCCTTACACTCCCAATGTGCGTGGTGTGAGAACGGATGAGTGGAAGTTTATTCATTACCCTCATGGCGATGATAAACCTGACCGCCATCTTGCGGAACTTTACAACATTAAGAATGATCCTGAAGAGCGTGTTAATCTAATCAAGGATGCCAGATACTCTGAAAAATTAACAGAGATGAAGAAAGAGTTGGCAAAGTTGAAACTTGAGTTGGGCCTTGAAAAAGATGCAATGCCTTTGGATCTGGGAATTGGAACTGCGTTACCTGATGCGAAAATCCGTTAATTAAAAGGACATGCCATGAAAAAGATGAATCGAAGAAACATGATCCAAGCCACCCTGGCGGCAGGAACAACCACGGGTATTTTATCGGAAGCACAGAGTGCAGATAATAAACGCAAAGGCAATATCAGGCATAGTGCGTGTTCGTGGTGCTTTATGAGCAGTGGCGATAAATGGACCTTGGATGAATTGTGCATCAATGCCAAGGAAGTTGGATGTACCTCCATAGAATTGTTGCGACCTGCTCAGTTTGCAACGGTTAAGAAGCACGGACTAGAGATCGCGATTGCATCCAATGGTGCACCTGGTGGTTTCAAGAAAGGTTTCAATAACCCTGTATACCGGGACGAGCTTTTAAAATATACCCGTGAAACCATTGATGCTTGTGCAGAGTTCAAGGTTCCCACGGTGATTGGGTTTGTGGGTTTCAAATACACCAATGCTGATGACCCAAAGAGTGCGGTGATTTCCCTTGATGATGCAGAAAAAAATTGCATTGAAGGTTTGAAGCAGATCGCAATTCATGCTGAGAAAAAAGGCGTGACCGTTGCGGTTGAACATCTTAATACCAGGGATGGCTCACACCCCATGAAGGGCCATCCGGGTTATCAGGGCGATGACCTCGATTGGCTTGCCAAGGTGGTGCGCAAGGTGGCGTCCCCCAATATCAAAATTCTTTTCGATATCTATCATGTGCAGATCATGCATGGAGATGTGATTCGTAGAATTGGTGAATGCAAGGATATTATTGCCCACATTCATACTGCCGGAAATCCAGGTCGGAATGAACTCGATACCAACCAAGAAATCCAGTATCAACCCATCATGAAGAAGTTGGTGGAAGTTGGGTACAAGGGCTTTGTTGGCCATGAATTCATCCCTACCCGTAATGCAAAAGAAGGCTTGAAGCAAGCGGTTGATGTTTGTGATGTGTAACGCCCTGATTTAAATCCTGATAAATTGGGGAAGTATTTTGAGTACATAAATGTTAAGATCGGGGATTTATTCCTATTAGTCCTTGTAATAGGGTCATAAGGTTCATGCCGAATTATCCGTTTTAGTAATCTTTCCCCCCCATTTTGTTCGATAAGCATAGTTAGTGTGTAAATAGTGCCAGAGTTAAAAGTCTGGGATAAAGTGCAAATAACCATGCGAATTAAAATGTTTAACAGAATAACAGCTCGGCTATTATTAACGGGTGTTTCTCTTTTGGGCACAGTGCTAATGGCCCAGGAAAGCTCTTTTCAGAAAACAACTAAACAGCTTGGGTTGGATGATTCTGGAAAGGGAGAGATATTTTCAGGGCCCAAGGAAGCCAACACGAAGGCTCCAACTGAATTTAAAAAAGTGGATATTCAGGAAGGTGATTTCCCGCTCCCCATCAACTTTGCATCTGCAATGCAACTTTCAGATGCTAGGCCATTGATTATCGATGCCGCCAAGGCAGCTGAGATGGTTGCAGCAGCGCAGCTTCAAAGGGCCAATGTCCTTTGGTTACCCAATATTTATGCTGGTATCGATTACTTCCGCCATGATGGGCAGTACCCTTCCCCTTCACCCCCAGGCCAGATAACAAACAGCAGGCAGGCTTTCACCGCTGGTCCTGGTCTTTCCGCAATTTTTGCAACCACCGATGCCATTTATGAACCACTCTCTGCAAGGCAGGTTTTAAAAGCCAGGCAGTATGAGATTCAAGCTGCAAAGAATGATGCCTTGATGGAAGTAGCAGTGGCATATTTTAATGTGCAGCAATCGCGTGGAAGATTGGCAGGCGCGATTGATACCGTGACCAAAGGAAAAGAATTGGTTAGAAAAACCGAAGTATTGAGTAAAGGTTTGGCTGCACCAGTGGAAATTGATCGTGCACGGACTTTGCTTGCAGAGCTTGAAGAAAATGCTGTGCAGGCCCGTAATGAATGGAAGGTATCAAGTGCAGAACTTGCCAAGTTACTTAGATTAAATCCGATGGCGCAGGTGGTACCTGTAGAGCCTCCTCATTTGGCATTGATGTTAATATCGCCCAGTCAACCCGTGGATGGTTTGATTTCCCTGGGTCTTACCAGCAGGCCTGAATTAAGTTCGAATCAGGCGTTGGTACAAGCAACGATAGTAAAGCTTAAGCAGGAAAAAATGCGGCCTTTCATACCCAGTCTTTTATTGCAGGGTAATAGCGGTGCTAACGGAAACAGTGCCCCACTTCTTGGGGGCGCAACATCTGCCGGTGTGAATGGGCAGTTCACCGGAGGAAGCCGCTTTGATATGAATGCCGCAGTCTTATGGGAGTTGAAAAACTTTGGGCTAGGTAACCGGGCTCTTATTAAAGACCGGGAAGGGCATAGACAACAGGCCTTGGTGGATTTGTTCATGATTCAAGATCGTGTTGCAGCGGAAGTTGCCCAATCCCAATCACAGTTGAGTTCTGCCTCAGAAAGAATTTCTTTGGCAGATGCAGGCCTTAAAAATGCCCTCATTAGTTATGATGGAAATCTTAAAGGTATGAGCGAAACCACCAGGTTTGGAGATGTTCTCATGTTGGTGAACAGGCCACAGGAAGTTGTAGCAGCTTTGCAACAATTGGATAATGCCTATAGGAATTACTTCAAGTCGGTTCAGGACTATAACAGGTCGCAATTCAAATTATTCAGGTCGGTTGGATTTCCAGCAGAAGTATTGGCGATTCAGAAAACTGCTGGACAGCAGATTGAGGTGGATACCAGCAGACCTTTTGATCTGCCACCTGTAACTGGGATTCCATATGCGAATATGAGTTATAATACAACGAGTGCCCCACTTCCCGCCAAAAATTAGTATGAGGGAAGTGTAAAGGTTACTTGGATTTGGAAGCCTCCTTGCTGGGGGCTTTTTTGTTTTCCTGTGGTGAGCTTTCATCTCTCACTTTTACAGCAATATTATTGTCGAGCTCATCGAGGTCGCCTTTGATGAAAGCCTCATCACCCTTTGGTTTTTCCCAAGTATCACCGTTTTTAACGCTGAGGAGCTCGTGCCAAATGCCATCACTTGCGCCTAGTTTTAAACCAAGTTCAATGCACCTGCCATCTTTAAGGACGTAGGCGACAGGAAGGTCGCCCCGCTTGGTGATACAAGCAGTGGGAATAGCCAATACATTGTTGCGTTCAATTTTCACATAGCCATAGGCATACATCCCGGGGAGCAATTTGGCATCTGGATTGATCAGATCAATTTCAGCACGAAGAGTTCGGCTTCGAACATTGAGGGCCCAGGAGGTGCGGGTGACCTTGGCATCAATTCGCATATCGTTGAATGCCTGCACACGGACTTCAGCCTTGGTGCCTTCATTGACAAAATTGGCATCCCCCTCAGGGACATCAACAAAAACACGCACGATATCAGTTCGTGCAATTGCAAAGATGGGGGCCCCTCGGGTTGAAGATTGGTCTGGGCTCATGATTCTGGCGGTTTGATCGCCTGTTGCTGCTTGTACAAAGTCGCCAGTGTTGGCGTTTCGAAGCACAACAATACCATCGTAGGGCGAGGGAAGCTTGATATATCCTACCAGTGCTGCAAGTCTTTTTTCATCGGCTTCAGCAACCTTGACTGTTGCTTTTGCTGCAGATACATCAACTTTAGCCTTGGCGAGGTTCGCTTCACATGCGACTCGTTCGGCATCTGCAACCATCACTTGGGCAAGTGATGCATCGCGTGCAGATTCGTAGGAACGAAGCTGCTTTGTCGATTCATCCAAAATTTGTTGATCGACCACACGCTGTGCAACCAGGCCGGTAAGGCGTTTTACTTCTGATTGCCAGCGCACCACGTCGGCATCGAATTTTCCAACATCCGCCTTGGCTTTGGAAACCTTGGCGATGGCGGCTTTAAGAGTGCCATCTGCAGAATCGACAAGCCTTTCGGCTTGCTCCACCAAAACTTTGTCCAATACAACCGTGGCTTGTTTGAATCCATATTCTTCAATCAATTCCGGGACGAAAAGTGTCGCGAGGAGTTGATCTTTTTTAACTTTGTCACCTATATCTACATTCCACTTTTCGATATACCCCGGGATCTTGGCAAAGATCGAGGTTTGCTCATAGGCTTCAACAAAGCCTGGTTGGCCTACGGTTCTTAAAATGTTCCGTGTCTCCGCCTTGACCAAAGAAACTTCAGGCATGGTGGGACTGGGTTTGGCATGCTCGGTTTCCTTGCCACAACCCGCAACAGAAAGAATACTTAAACCTAGAATAGTTAAAGCCAGGGTTTTCGATGTAAATATAGGGGTCATGCTAACTCCGTGCCAATAGGTGCTTTATCGGTAGGTTTATTTTCGGGGTGTAAATGTTCATGTTTATCGCCACCATCAAACTGGACCCCTGTTGGATCGTCAGGATCGATGGAAACTGAAACGGGTTTTCTGTTGCCTAGCAACATTGAAAAGACCGCTGGTAAAACTAATAGAGTACAACCGGTGGAGGCGAGTAGGCCTCCAATAACTGCACGACCAAGTGGCGCTTGCATTTGCGAGCCTTCTTCCAATGCCAATGCCATTGGAAGCATACCTGTGGTCATTGCACAAGCTGTCATGATGATGGGTCTAAGCCTACCAGCAGCCCCTTGAACTGCAGCTTCAGTAACGGATAACCCATCTTTCCAACGATCATTCATGAAGGTGATCATCATCACCGAGTTAGACACTGAAACCCCGATACACATGATCGAACCCATGAACGATTCAATGTTAAGGGTCGTCTTGGTAAGTACCAGTGCCGTGACCACACCGGTGATAACGCCTGGCACCGCACCAATGGAAGTCAATGCGAGCCTTGGAGATTGGAAATAAGCGGTGAGCATGACCAGGATCACGCAAACAGCAATCGAAAGCCCGACGCCAAGGGAGGAGAACATCTGGTTCATGGTTCCAGTCTGGCCGCGGGTTTCGATCAGAACGCCTGCGGGTGGAGTACCAGCATCTTTAACTGCTTGTTGCACCAACCTTGAAGCGGTGCCAAGATCTACATCTTCAACATTTGCAGAGATACTGATATATCGTTGGGAAGAAATACGGTCGATCTGGCCTGGAGTGTTGCCTGTTTTAACATTTGCGACGTCCCGGACCATGAGTGTGACATCATTGGTGACTTGGGATAGTGGCAGGGTCTCTACATCAAGGGGAGAAACCATGCGTTGGGTGGGAACTAAAACTTCGACTTGGTAATCGAAGCCTGTCTTGGGGTTTTGCCAGTAGTTAAGGGCGATGTATCTACTGGAATTGGTGCCAACAAGAACAGAGTTACCAACCTGTTGCACATTGACCCCACTAAGGCCCGCTTTTTCGCGATCGATGTTGACATCAATGGTGGGGTAATCGAGAGACTGTTGGAATTGGACATCGCGAAGGCAGGAGATAGCCTTCATTTTTTCACGCACCTTAATAGCGTGGGCCCGCACGTTAGGCAGGCTGTTTCCGTAGACTACAATTTCAAGGGGAGTGGGCGAGCCAAAGCTCATCACATTGGAAACCATATCCCCTGGTTCGAACCCGAAGGTAAGGTTGGTGGAGTTTATCTTGGCCTCATCGGGTGGAACCCCCTTGGATTCCATAACCTTGGCCATCCACTGGGAAATCTCGAGTGGGAGCATCTTGCGCATTTTCTCGCGGAAAGCAGCTAATTCAATGCCACTGCCTTCTTTGAAAGCCATGCGTAAAATACCATCGTCAGGCCCACGCATCATGGTAATCATGAGGTTTAATCCATACACAGGAGCTATTTGGCCTGCATATCCAATGCTGATTTCAATTTTATCCTGACCCACTTCGCGCTCGATGATTTCCAGAATTTTCTGGCCCATCATGCGTGTGATTTCAAAGTTGGTTCCCGGGGGCGGCCTGAAACGCAATACAAACTGCCCGGAATCAATCTTGGGGAATAACTCCTGCCCCAGCATCGATCCAAAAAATGTCAGGCAGACACCTGCAATACCTATGTAGGAAGGTACCACTATCCATTTCAGTTTTACTATCCAGTGCACCAAACCTTCGTAAGCTTTTTCCACCCGTTCAAACAAACTGAGTTTGTCGCTTTTGTGTTCGTGGTGGTTTTCCTTTAACAACCAGACTGACATGACCGGCACAAAGGTGCTGGAAAGCAAGTAGGATGAAATCATCGCAAAACCAACTGCGAGCGCAAGAGGCATGAACAACGCCTTCAATGGGTCGTCCATGATAAAAGCGGGAATGAAAACGGAAAGAATACAAAACAGGGCAAGCAAACGTGCAACTGCAGTGATGTCGTTACCTCGCCTGACCGCACGCGCCAGTGATATTTTGCCCCGCATTTGAGCATGAATGTTTTCGATTTCCACCGTTGCTTCATCAACAAGAATACCGATGGCAAGTGCCAATCCCCCCAGAGACATAATGTTGATGCTGTTGCCTGTAATGTATAATCCAAATAGTGATCCCATGAGTGCGAGCGGAATATTGCACACCACAACGATCACGCTTCGTAAATCCCCAAGAAACAGAAGGATCATCAATCCGGTGAGGCTAGCACCAATCAAACCTTCTGTTCCCACGCTTTTTATCGCAGTCACCACCGTGGGCGATTCATCAAACTCAAAACTGATTTTAACATCCTCTGGTAGCACCGACCTAAAGAAGGGCATCGCATCAAAAATATTCTTTACCACGGTAAGGGTCGAGGCTGTGTCTTTCTTGATGATGGGTAGATAAACGGATTTCTTGCCATCTACCAGTGCATAACCGTAATTTACATCGGTGGCATCCGTAATGGTTGCAACATCTCTGATATAAACATTCATACCCATTCTAAGGGGGATATTGCCCAAATCTTGAATGTCGGTAACCAGGGCGTTGGTGGGTACTAGTGGCATTTGATCGCGGATATAAATATTTCCAGCAGGGATGACCACATTCCCATTCATGATTGCTTTGACCACATCTTGTGGCGAGAGATTGTAAGTTCTTAGCTTATCGGGATTGGCATTTATGAGGATGGATCGGGCATTTGGGCCGAAGGGTGGCGTACCGATGGTTCCGGGTACATTCTTTTGAACAAGGGGCCGGATGAAATTCTGTGCCAAGTCACCCACCATGCCAAGAGGTGTCTTCTCGCTTTTTAGTACGAGATATCCAACGGGCACGCACCCCGCATCCATACGCATGATCAAAGGTGGGAGGGTTCCGATTGGCATTTGCGACATTGCACGAAACGACATCGCCGAGACTTGCGCCATCGCAAGTCCCATGTCGGTACCTGGGAAAAACGAAAGTTTAACCAAGGCGCATTGCTGGATTGAATGGGATTCAATTGCAGAAACACCATCTACATACTGAAAGTAGAGTTCGAATTGGTTGACGATCAAACCTTCCATCTGGTAAGGGCTCATCCCACCGTATTGCAGGTAGACATAAATTCTGGGCAGATTAAGAGGCGGGAAGATATCCACCCGCATTTTGTTGAGTGCCAGTGACCCACCACCGATGAGCGCCACAACAATCATCATCATTGTTATTGGATGACGTAAAGCAAATACAATGGGATTCATACTGACATACTCTAAGAATTTTGTAGTTCTAATGGAATAATATTTAGGTCAGTATAACGGGTAACAAGCGAATTTGTACTTGGTAAATTAATATTTTTAAAGGTGCTATCGTTTAATTACTCTACCCAAATTATGATTGGAACGAATATAGGGATTATGCTGAAAAAAGTATTAGTTTTCCCGAAGCATTTCACCTCTTAAAAGGTTAGCTCAATCATATCTACAATTATCCGGAGGTGTTGTATGATACATAAAATGTCTTTCAGGGTCGGAAGCGCCAGCAACCGTAACAATTACTTGTCGCTAAAATCGCCAATGCATAATGGCCTAGCCAGAAAATCAAAGGCGCAAGATGTGCAGATGCTTCTTTGGGTCTTGGTGCTAATGATTCCTGACTTTGGAGTTTTTAGGAAAGACTAATCACGGAGGAAGGACTGCCTCGCCCTCGCAATCATTTACACCATCGCTGCTGCTACTAAAAGATGTGATTTAATTTTGTCGCGGATCTTCTTCTTGGCTGGCCTTTGCTTGGATTTCAGGCTTCGAAAGAAAATGTGGGTAAGAGTTAGCAAAGCTTGGGATGGATGGGTCAGCTTTCCTTTTCTGTTGTGAATAAAATCAATTTTGCTACGATGGCAAAGTAGTTTTCCCGCCGGATCAATTTTATCTTTGTTAGGATCCAATCACCATGGCTGTCCATCCTAGAAGGACGTTCCTTAAAAAAAATCTGGCTCTTGGAACGGGCGCACTCCTTACAACAAGTGTCAAGGCTGCAGAAAAAACAATCAAGGTTGGATTTATCGGCCCCGGGGGCATGGGAACCAACCATCTAAGATTGCTTGTGCAACGTAAGGATGTAAGTATTGATTATATTTGTGAGCCTGATGCTAACAGGATGGCTAACGCAATCAAAATTGTCCAAGATGCAAAGGGTAATCAACCCAAGGGCGTCAAGGATATGCGCCAGGTGCTGGATGATAAATCGATCGATGCTGTTTGGGTTGCCACACCCGACCACTGGCATGGGCCTGCAACAATTCTTGCTTGTGATGCGGGCAAGCATGTATATGTCGAAAAACCATGCAGCCATAATATCCGTGAAGGCCGATTGATGATCGAGGCAGCCCGGAGGAATAAAAAAATTGTGCAGGTAGGCACCCAGTCGCGTAGCACTGCTCATGTTCAGCAAGCAATGAAGAAAATCTACGAAGGTGCGATTGGTGAAGTTTTGGTCTCTAAAGCCTGGAACAGCCAACTGCGTAGAGATACGGGTAAACAAAAAGCCTCCAATCCCCCCGATAATCTCGATTATGATCTTTGGATTGGACCTGCTCCAATGCGACCTTACCAATCCAACCTGTTGCCAGGTATATGGCGCTGGTGGTTCGATTTTGGCACCGGTGATGCAGGCAACGATGGTGTTCATGAAATAGATATCGCACGCTGGGGCCTTGGTGTTAACACCCACCCTTCCACCATTGCTGCCTTGGGTGGCAAAAGCTTCTTCAATGATGATCAGCAATTCCCTGATACCATGTATTGTGCATTTGAATATCCGGGTGCTTCCAAGGAAGGAAAGTCAAAGCAATTGATCTATGAGCATCGGATCTGGTCGCCTTACATTCAGGAAGGCTTTGAAAATGGCAATGCTTTCTATGGTACCAAGGGTATGATCATCCTTGGTAAAAGCGCTGGCTGGCAACTCTTTGGCCCGAAAAACAAACTCATCGAATCGGGCAAGGGTTCTCCCGATGTTGCCGCCCATCATCAAAACTTCATTGATTGTATTCATTCGGGGAAACTGCCCAATGGGGATATTGCAGAAGGGCACCTTAGCGCTTCGCTGGCCCATCTTGCAAATATCGCCTGCAGGTTGAACAAAAGCTTTTCATTTGATCCAGCGAATGAAAAAGTCACAGATCTTCCCGCTGCAGATAAACTGGTTCGTAGGACTTACCGTGAAGGTGGCCATTGGGCTATTCCCAAGGGGGTTTGATTTTTAAACAAGGAGCATTGTTCCTACATTATTTTCTTATTCATGTTCTGGCTTAAAAACTTGGTAATTCTAATGAAAGCACTCTATTTGTATGTAGTCTTGGTAATTTCCTTTATTTGCTTGAACGGGATCCCTGCTATTGGTCAGCAAAAAAAGGAAGAGTTGTTCCTTGCACCAATCAATCTTCAGGTTCCTCATATAGGCACTGATAAATCAGTCAAATATGATTTTGATATTGTTTATGTGCGTACTCCGCGAAAAGGTGATAAGGCTGCTAGTCTTTGGGCTGAAATTGCCCACCCATCAATCATGGATTCCAAAGGAGACCTGATGCTTTTGCATCCCGATGGTAAGGAAGAGTTGCTTGTAGAAGGTGGCGAAGATGGGTCTGTTACCGATCCTTATGTTTCTTTTGATGGGCAATGGGTTTATTTCTCACACATTCAAGGCCTTAAAGGAACCAGCCAGCATGGACAATCTCCTTTCAAGGGTGCTGATATTTTTAAAATACATGTGCCCAGTCGTAAGATCGTCCAGTTGACTCATCAGGAATGGACACCCAATACTGGTGCTGCCAACTGGGCCAGTGATATTCGTAAACCGGAAAAAGATAAAACTTCGCTTAACTATGGCGTTCTTAACTTGGGCCCCTGCCCTTTACCCGGTGGTAGGATTGTATTCACCAGTAACCGTAACGCCTTTAAACCGCCCAAGCATCCATCGCCTTGCCTGCAATTGTTTGTGATGGATGAGGATGGAAAAAATGTTGAAATGATTGGCCACCTCAATATTGGCATGGCCTTGCACCCAGCCATTCTTAAAGATGGCAGGATTGTGTTCAGTTCCCTTGAATCTCAGGGGTTGCGCAACTCGATATTGTGGGGCCTTTGGCAGATTCATCCGGATGGAACCAACTGGGGCCCGTTGCTTAGTGCTTTTGATACTGGTGGTGCGCCCAATGCTTTTCACTTTCAATCCCAACTTTCAGATGGCCATATCATTGCAGAGGAATATTACAATCAAAACAATAGTGGTTTTGGTTCATACTTGAAACTGCCTCCCCAACATCCCGAGGAATATTCCGCCTTCGGGCCAGCATATCTTCAAGATCCCCGCAATCCCGCCATGCGTTTTGGGCGTCACAACAATGGTAAGGGCAAGTATTATCGACTGCCTTTCAGTCCCTTTGGTATTGAATCATTCACTCCATTTGCCCTTAATGGGGAGGGGCCCGCAGATCCCTCCATTCTCGGTGATAAACTTTCCCCTACGGTGGGCAAGTTCACCCATCCTTCGGGCTCCCCAGATAATCATCTACTTACTTGTTATTCACCCGGTCCCGTAAATCATCAGTATGCTCATTTTCCCATGCCTGATGGTGGGATTTATCTCATTAAGAATGGTCAACCGGTTGCAGAACCTTCGCAAATGCTTCTTATAAAGAACGATCCCAACTTCAATGAACAATGGCCCAGGGCGCTTGTTTCCTACAAGCGAACTTATGGTATTGATGAACCAAAAAATCTTACTCCCCTTGCGAATGATGGAAAACTATCTGCATCGCTTCCGGCTGGTACTCCTTTCGGTTTGATAGGTACCAGCAGTTTCTATAAACGGGAAAGTTATCCAGGGGGTGCTGTGGCTGCAGGGAGTGTCACTGCTACCTATGCAGGTAAGAAAACCGATGGCTATGAAGGTCTTGATCCTTTTAATACTTCTGAAAATGGCGCTTCGCTGAATTGGTTTAATCAGGGTTCTGATGCAGGCAAATATAGCAACGATGATATCCATGCACTTCGAATTTTGGTAATGGAGCCTACCACTGATCGCGGCCAGGGTTTTAAGCAGGGCCGTCGGTTTTATAGTCACGCCCAGGAACGCCTTCGCATTTTAGGCGAACTTCCACTTCGTCATTTTCTTGATCAAGGGGATATATCAGGAAAGCAAGCTATTGATCCTGATGGTAACCCTGATACCAGTTTCCTTGCCAAGATCCCTGCCAATACTGCCTTTACTTTCCAGACGATCGACAAGCACGGCATGGTTCTAAACATGGCTCAAAATTGGCACCAGGTCCGTCCGGGGGAAATTCGCAATAACTGTGGAGGTTGTCATTCCCACAGCCAGAAGCCCACTCTTTTTGAAAAGACAGCCTCTGCAAATGAAGATTATCAGATTTTTGACCTTACAAAAAAGACGCCCCTGCTTACCTCGAAGGCAAAGGATGAATCTTCAAAGGTTTGGGATGCGAAGAATGAAACCGGGTTGCGTTATGAAGATGGTATTAAGAATGTTGAGTATTTCCGTCACATCAAACCCCTGCTTGATCGCAGTTGTATTTCTTGCCATACCAAAAAAGTTGACGATCCTCCTGCCCGGTTGATTCTTGACGATGATATGTTTATGAATGTTCCTAATGGACCAAGTCTACCAGGAACTTACTTCAGATTAGCGCATGATAGTCATGCAAAGTTTGGTTATAAGCCTGTCATTCATAATGGTGAATGGAGGCAGACTAATGCCTCTCGTTACGTTCGCAAGTTTCAATCCCGTAGAAGCCTGCTCACATGGAAAATCATGGGGCAGCGAACCGATGGTTGGACCAATGATGACTTCCCCACTGAAACCTCCCCTGGAGATGCCAGCACTCTTATGTGGAGGGGGCAACCTGTTGCCAACACGCCCGCCAATCGTAATTTGGCAGATCTTGATTACAACGGCATGATGTGTCCGCCTCCCGGTTCCAAAGGGCCGCCACTTTCATATGAAGATAAACTTACTTTTATTCGTTGGATTGACCTTGGTTGTCCGATTGATCTTGATTTTGATCCATCAAATCCTGAAAACCGTGGTTATGGATGGATGCTGGATGATAATCGCCCAACCCTTGCCCTTACTTATCCAAAGCCCAATGGTAATCCAACCCTTACCCGGATTCTTGTTGGCATGCACGATTATTACAGTGGACTGAATCTTTCAACCTTCAAGGTGGTTGCAGACTTTGCCATCAATGAAGTTCCCGCTGGAGGTAATCTAGCCTCTTATTTTAAAAAGACTTCCGATGGTGTATGGGAACTGATCCTCACCAAGCCAATAGTTTCGTTGCCCAAAGGGAAATTACTTGTTGAAATCAAGGATCACCAGGGTAACACCACCAGCATAGAGCGAGTATTTTCTGTAGGTGGCAACTGAATTGATGGGGGCGAGATGTTTTCTTGGTTACAGTCGATGGGGCGGTTTTCAGGGGTGTTTGATTCTTAAACAAGGAGCATTGTGAAAAACTATTTTCTTACCATCGTTGTTGGGCTTTTAGCTGCTTCGTTTTCCCATGCAGAAGAACCACTTAAAGTTCCTGCAAAGGAAAAGTTTCATTTGTTTTTATTGGTAGGCCAATCGAACATGGCGGGCAGGGGATTGGTTGATACGCAGGATAAAACGCCAGATCCCAGGGTGCTGATGTTGAACAAGGCAGGGGAATGGGTGAGCGCAGTAGATCCACTGCACTTTGATAAAACCTCTGCGGGAACTGGGCTGGGGAAAACCTTTGCTTTAAAAATTGCAGAGGCAAACCCCGGTATTACCATCGGCTTGATACCGTGTGCGGTGGGAGGTTCGCCCATTGATAGTTGGAAAGCAGGCGAGTTTTATGCGCCAACCAAAAGCCATCCGTGGGATGATACAAGCAAACGATCGAAAATCGCCTTGAAATCAGGGGTGTTGAAAGGCATTCTCTGGCATCAGGGGGAATCCGATTCCAAAGAACCTCTTGCAAGCGCGTATGAGGAAAAGTTGCACGATCTGGTTAAGAGATTGCGTAAAGAATTAGAGGCTCCTGAGGTTCCATTTGTTGTGGGCCAGATGGGGCGGTTTGCGGATGTACCCTGGGATGCAGCACATAAAAAGGTTGATCAGGCGCACCAGGATATTGTTAAAAAAATACCTTTCACTGCTTATGTGAGTGCTGATGGCCTCAAGCACAAAGGTGATAAGGTTCACTTTGATGCAGCGTCTTATCGTGAGTTTGGCAAGCGTTATGCATCAGCTTATTTAAAACTAATTGAAATCAAAAAACCTTAAGGCACGAGTATTCAATAGGAGTATGTTTATCATGAAAAAGAAATTGTCTTCGTTGGTCGTGTTGTTGATATTGCCCCTGGGGATGCTATTGGCTGCTGAACCGGTAGCACCAAAAGGTTTCCGTTCCATTTTCAATGGCAAGGATCTTACCGGTTGGTATGGCTGGAACCCTCATTCCTCTGCAAAGCTTAAGGATGAGAAGCTTGCTGCCAACCTTAAGAAACAGCGTGAAGATTTTTCCAAGACTTGGAAAGTGGAGGGAGGCGAACTGGTAAATGGTGGCGATGGACCGTATGCGACTTCCGCTGAGGAATTTGGCGATATCGAATTGCTGATCGAATATAAAACAGTGCCCAAAGCAGATAGTGGCATTTATCTGCGTGGAACTCCCCAAGTGCAAATTTGGGATATCAATCAGCCCAGCTTGGAAAAAGCTCCGGATCGTAATCCCAATCGTGGGTCGGGAGGCCTTTTTAATAATACTCCAAAATCCAAGGGCCGCGATCCCCTTGTGGTTGCAGACAAGCCTTTTGGTGAATGGAACTCTTTTCGCATCAAGCAGGTGGGTGCACAAACCTGGGTTTGGCTCAACGATAAACTAGTGGTTGATAACGCAGTCATGGAAAACTTCTGGGATAGGAAAATGCCCCTCCCTGCCAAGGGACCCATCATGCTGCAGACGCATGGCGGAGAGATTCGCTGGCGCAATATTTTCGTGCGCGATATCAATGCAGAAGAAGCTAAAAAACTTTTGGGAAAGTAAGTGACTCTAATGGTTATAATAAAGGTCATCCAATGAAATTACTTTATGTAACATCCTTTTTGTTGTTGATTACCTGCACAGTTGGCGCGCAACCACCCTCTGCTTATAAGGCTGGAGTTGCCAGCGTTGTCATCACTCCTGAAAAACCCATGTGGATGGCTGGTTATGCTGCTAGAAACAAACCTTCCGAAGGTAAGGCGACCGAACTTTTCGCCAAGGCTTTGGCCCTGGAGGACGAAAAAGGAGGAAGGTTGGTTTTTGTAACCATGGATCTTATAGGCATCCCGAGGACCTTGAGAAAATCATTGGAATCAAGGGCCCGTGCTGAGTGGAAACTTAATCCTGAATCGTTGGTGCTTAATGCCTCGCATACCCATTGCGGCCCCGAGTTTCGTTTCGCAAAGACTAATGCCGATGATGGTGATTTTGGCCGGGCTGCCCAGGGTGAAATCTTTGGCAGATCCCTCGAGGAAAAAATAGTAAAGATCATTGGCAATGCCATTGATAATCTCAAACCATGTAAACTTTCGCATAGTTTTGCGCGGTGTGGCTTCGCCATGAATCGCAGGTTGCCTTCCAATGGTGATTTTCGCAATAGCCCTTATCCTGAAGGTCCTGTTGACCATGAAGTGCCTGCTTTGCGCATAAATGATATGGATGGCAAGTTGAAAGCAGTGTTATTTGGGTATGCCTGCCATAATACCACATTGGGTTTTTATCAGTTTTGTGGCGACTACGCAGGATTCGCACAACAGTATTTGGAAGAAGATCATCCTGGTGCAATCGCCTTGTTTATGACCGGATGCGGTGGCGATCAAAATCCTTATCCTCGGGGCACGTTGGAGTTGGCCCAAAAGCATGGACGTTCTCTTGCCACTGCCGTTGAAGCTGCACTTGCGACAACAATGAAACCATTGAATGGCAGGCTGAAAGGCGAGCTGGCAGAAATAGATTTGCAATATGCTCCAGCCCCCACGAAAGATGAATTTTCCAGGCGTTTACAATCCAAGGATAGTTATGAGGTCGCCCACGCCAAACGAATGTTGACACGATTGGAAAAGGGTGAAAAGCTTCCAACAATTTACCCTTATCCCGTACAGGTTATCGGGTTGGGCGATGGTTTGACCATGGTTGCGCTGGGAGGCGAAGTAGTGGTTGATTACTCGTTACGATTGAAAAAAGAAATCAAGGGCGGGGCTGTTTGGGTCTCAGGTTATTCAAACGATGTGATGGGTTATATTCCAAGCACCCGGGTTTTGAAAGAAGGCGGCTATGAAGGTGGTGGTGCGATGCGCTTTAGTTCTACACATCCTGGCCCTTGGGCTGATACCACTGAAGAAAAAATCATCGAAAAGGTACACAGCTTGTTGAAACTATTGCAAAGTAACTAATGCCATTTCCGAAGATTCTGTTATTTGATGAAGGAGGCCCTTTCGATCTGAGTGTCTATTTTACCGTCAGCGTTTTCTAGTTTATTCGGATAGGCAACTTGGGTGATTTCTTTCTCTCTTTGTGCGATTTCCCACTCTGCTATGGTATAGCCCGCCAAAACCCCACCAACACTGATAGCAGGCCTTAGATAGAAAGGTCCAAAAAACATCCCCACAATGGATGAACCATTAAGCATGGAGGGGTACATTTTTCTATAAGTTGCTTTTTCCAACTCCCAGTCTTGTTTTGATTTTGCATAAGCGAGCATCTCATTGGTTTTTTGTTTCTGTGCCCAAATGGCTACAAAAGGCATCTTGGAACCGAAAGCATACAAACCGGGATAATTTTGCCTTTGTATGATTTTTGCTTGAGACAATTCAGCCATTATTTCGAGCGGGTTATTCGAATTTATATGCAGGGTGTTCATGTATGGATCATAATAACTCTTTCCCCAAAAACTTGGTTTGAGCAACAAATAGCTAAGCCAGTTCGCAGAACCTAAAGAATACTTGAGAAGTGGGTTAATCGCTTGGTTTTCTTGAAGCCTTATCCAATCCGCCTTAGGGGTCTCCGTTTGAAACTCAATCTCCAACGATGCAAAACCATTATCTTCGAGATAATCGTTTACAATCTTGATGGTAGTTGTAGATAAGGGTTCTTTGGCTTTGTTCCAAGGAAAATAACTCTTGATGCGTTGAACCATCGGTTTCTTTGCAGGGATTTCTCCTGAATTTAAAATATCTGAACTCAACAATCTGGGGGCGGGGGAATCTGCTTCATTGCGTGCTATATCCTTGGTGCTCATTGAAGAGCAACCAAGAAAAATCATCGTTATTAATGCCATGGTCGACCGCATTTCAAAATCCTTGAATTATACACTCTCATAGCCATTGCTTTTTAAAAAACAAGAGGGTTTATCTTGGAAGTTTAGGTTGTCTGGCGGAAGCAGGGAGGTGTGTTTTTATTTGAATACACATTTTGTAATGCGGGTTGTTATATAGCTTATTAAGCTCTAATTAAACACATTATTTTTGAAACTATTTGACATTCACCCCTTTTTTAAAGATACTTTAGTGATCTTATGTTGTTTTAAATTGAGTATTTTCCCATGAAAACTTTTTTAAATCGAAAAGCTTTTACTCTCATAGAACTTTTGGTGGTAATTGCAATCATTGCAATTCTTATTGGTTTGCTCCTGCCTGCGGTGCAAAAAGTTCGTGAATCTGCTGCGCGTATGAGTTGCACTAACAAGCAAAAACAAATAGCCCTGGCGCTTCATAATTATCATGGAACGCATGGTGTATTTCCCATGGGCCAACCGCAAGGGTATGCTACTAGTGCTGGTGGTGGGGTGCTGAAAGATAATGATCGTTCTAATTGGGCGGGAACTATTTTGCCCTACCTTGAACAGACTGCGATTGGTTCGCAACTTGATTCGTTGTTAGCCGCAGGCGGGAATACTTACACTGCTTCATTTTCAACCAATATACTTCCCGTATTTTTGTGCCCTTCGGATCCTGCCAATCCAAAAATTGCAGCTACAGCAGGCAATCCACAAGGTTTTCATATCAGTTTTATCACCTGCAATGGTAGTGGCTATGCTACGACCTCAGCGGATCCCCGTGGTCTTAATTTAGATGGGATTTTTTATGGGCAATCGAAAGTTCGCTTAACTGATATTTCAGATGGCACTTCCAATACTGTAATGGTGAGTGAACTTATACAGGGGAATGATTCGAATCCGACAGGTCATGATGTAAGGGGCCGTATGTGGAACACGGTTCATGCAGGAACAACCTTTTCCACCATATATCCACCAAACTCAACGGTTGGGGATAATACGCAAGGTTATTGTGGTGCAGTTCCAAAAGCTCCCTGTGGTGCCCAAAGTTCCCTTAACGCTTTTTCCCTAGCTCGCAGTTATCATACAGGCGGAGTAAACATGGCTCGTGCCGATGCCAGCGTGCGATTTGTTACGAATTCCATAAGCCCAGCTACCTGGCTGGCAATGGGTTCGCGCAATGGTGGCGAAGTCATCAATGAACCCTAATCCAGGAGCTATTTAATGAAACTTTTAGGTATTGGTTGTCCCTTGTTGATTTTGATTTCTCTCGGATGCAATAGTGCAGAGGTTCCAGCAGAAGTTTCCGGCACAGTTCTATTGGGCTCCGAGCCTCTTGCAGAAGGGAACATTATTTTTGAATCTCTGGACAATAGCAAAGCTCCTGGTGCGGGTGCGATAAAAGATGGCAGATATACCATCCAAGTTTTACCCGGTGCCAAGAAAGTTAAAATTCAAGCTTCCAAGCCTGGTACCAAAATTGACCCCGTGATGAAATCAGCTATGCCTGAAAGCATCTTGGGCCCGGAGTTTAACGATAAAACAACCCTTAAAGCTGAGATCAAACCAGGGAAGAATGAAAAGATTGATTTCCAAGTAAAACTTATTGGTAAGCAGTAGGCTAATCATAACAAGCAATCTTTTATGGAGTCGCAGGGCTTTTTACTGGACTTCTCCATCCCCACCCTTTACAAACAAAGTGTATAAATCACTTTCACTTTTTCGGAGATTTCCATGAATTCCTACCTTATGAAAACCCTGGCACTCGGGTTATTCCTGCTTGCCTGTACTTTTTCCCAAGCTGCAAGCTTTGAACAAGGCAAGCCAAAGATTCAATCCATCGATGTGATTTCCTTCCAGCCCGAGGGCGTTTTGCTCATAGGAGACGGTAAAGCCGGGCAGGTTGTCTTGATCGATACGAAGGATCGCGAGCCACAAAAATGGACTGCATCCGTTGGTGATCTCAAGGGGAAAATCGCAGAACGCCTGGGTGTTGCAGCGAAAGAGATCGAAGTAATCCATTTCGCAGTCAATCCTGTTTCGGGGAAGGCGTACCTTGCTATTCGAAAACAGGACACCAAGACTCAGCACCTGATCACCGTTGATGGTCAGGGAAAAATTTCCGAATTCTCACTCGATAATGTTGCTTTTAAAAGTGTTGCATTGCCCAAGGGTACCGGTGGTGCTATTTCCAAAATTACCGACTTGGCCTGGATGAGCGATCGCCTTTTGGTGAGCGGCGTTGCTGCAGATGAATTCGCATGCAAGCTTTATAGTGTTCAACAACCGTTAGAAAAGCAATCTGAAGTGATCCTTACGAGTGCAGAAACTTTTCATGTGGCGCATGGCAAATGGGAAACCAAGGCCCCTATGACCGTTCTCATGCCTTTTGAAGAAAATGGCAAGAAGTATCTTGTTGGCGCTTTCTCATGCACCCCGCTTGTGAAATACCCACTCGATGCATTCACCGAAAATGCCAAGGTCAAAGGTCAAAGTATTGTCGAACTTGGATCGGGCAACAAACCCATTCATATGTTTACTTATCAAAAGGATGGCAAAAGTTATGTGCTGGTCAACACCTTCCGCTTTCATCATCAAAGAAAGCCTTTTGGCCCAAGCCCTTATTGGACAGCCAGGATTGAAACAGGTGTGATCAGTGAAAACACCAACATTAATGAAAAAGCCCTCAAGAGACTTGATAGCAAGGGCGAACCCGGTACCGAAAAAGTCAAGCTGATCCCTGAATTCCATGGTGTTTCACATATGGATAAACTTGACCCTGCCCATGCGCTTGTTATTTCCGAAGATGACAAAGGGGCTTTAACTCTTAAGGCCTTAACCCTTCCCTAGGATAGATTTTTGAACATTATGATCACCATGATGGCGGCATTGCTTATTGCAGTGCCGCCTCTTTTTCAACCACTGGATATTTCCCCGGGTGTCGAAGTTCGGCTGCCTTTGGATGCTTCATCGCCCTTGAAGAAAAAAACAGGCGCTGTTTCCAATGATGATGGCGAACGGATTTTTTATGTTGGGTTGTTAAATGATGAGACGGGGAAAATAGGCGCACCCTTGTTTGGTAAGTATCTGGTTCGAGATGGAATGTTGGTGTTTATCCCCAGCCAGCCATTCTCTCCAGGAAAAACTTATAGAGCTATTCGCATTGATACCAAGGATAAAGATTTTACGCAATTCAAGCTGCCGTTATCTAAGCCGCAGGATGCTGTAAAAGTATTGAAAGTTTACCCGACCACGGATCGGGTGCCTGCAAACCTTTTGAAATTCACGATAGTTTTTTCTGGCCCGATGAGGCAGAGCAAAACGATTTTTGATTCCATTGAGTTGGTTGGCCCTGAGGGAAAATCAGTGGACGACCCATGGAGGCGCACCGAGCTTTGGAATGATAACGATACCCGTTTGACGTTGTGGTTTCATCCAGGGCGGGTGAAGCTGGGTGTTAACCTTAGAGAACAGCTGGGCCCGCCATTGGAACCCGGAAAAACTTATACTCTCAGGATATCCGGTGAGCTATTGGATGCTTCGGGAAACAAACTTGCACAGGGGCTTGAGAAAAAAATCATCGCAGAAGACGAAGTTCGCAAAAGGTTGGATGTCAACCAGTGGAAAATAACCTCACCCGGGATGCAATCAAAAGCTGCCCTTATCATTGCCTTTCCTTGTGTAATTGATCCTTATTTATTTGCAAGAGAAGTCACGGTTTTGGGTCCCACTGGAAAAATAATCACCGGGAAAGGCTTGATGGGTTTAAATGAAAAATCCTGGCAGTTTGTGCCTGATGAACCTTGGCAAGCCGGGGAATACATCATTCGTATAGGTTCGGAAGTTGCAGATCTTGCTGGCAATACAATTTCCAGACCATTTGAAGTGAATTTAGAAACGCTCGAGCCACTTGCTGGCGTGCAAAGACTAAAGTTTCTGGTGAATTAGTCAATCTAAGTCTGGTTTATAAACTTCAAATCAGCAGACCCCAAGCCATCTTGCATTCCTTTGTGGCATTGGCATCTGGGTTGTGGGAATGCTTTATGTTTAAGAGTTTTGATAAAGCATAGCAAGATGATGCCAGCCTGAAGAAGTTGGAATGAGTTCAGAGGCTTTTTGCAATTGTTCGAATGCAGATTTTTCTCGCCCTAATTTTAAATGTGCCAACCCTCGATTGAAAAACGCAAACGATTGCTCGCCCAGCTTTTCCCAAGCTTGAAGCGCTTGATCGTGATCCCCCATGGCCCAGAAGTTGGCACCTAATTCGTTCTGAATTATATCGCTGCTTAAATGGTCTTTAGCAAGGTTTAATAGCGTTGATGCTTGGTCGTGCCTTCCTGCAAGCCTGCAGATTCCAAGGCTGATGAGTTGTTTTTGTACGTTTCCTTTAGACCACCCCTCGAGTTCAGGCAAAGGAAGAAGCGTTTGCCAACCCGCTTCTTCCTGAATGAATTTCGGAAGTTCGATGGGGTTTCTTATTGCTTGTGGGAAGTGCCCGCTGGCAAATGGAATTGCAAAAAGCGCAGGCAGGCTAAAGAGCAGTGATTGCCAGCCGGGAGGTGCTGATATATTTGTAATCGCTCCCTTGGCTTTGTTAAGAGTTGGAAAAACAGCATCCTTCCAAGCGGAGACTGGGTCAATCCCCACATCTGATAGAGTGCCATGCGGTATTGCTGTTTCTGAGTATGAGGGCGCACCCAATCCCTGTTCAAAAAGATTGATTTGTTGCTTTAGATGCGAGCTGAATAATTCGCCTAAAGCTTTATTTACCAAGGGTTTGCTGCTGTTTTTCATGTTACTCAAGTACTCAAAAGTTCGAAGGTTACATCTTAAGAACGGCAATTATCAAGTTACTTGCGCTTTAACCTCGAAGTCCGGCTTGTTTTAACAATTTACTCGTGCTTTGGTAGGCTTCTAAAACCCACTCATAGATCTTTTCAGGTTCTGGTGAATATTCCAACTCAATGCTGATCGCGCCCGGAACATTCAGTTCCTTGATTTCATCCAGATAAGGGGGAAAATTCACCACGCCTTTGCCTGGGGGTAGGTCGCCATGCACTTTACCATCGCAATCGCTGATATGAACATGGATGGCTTTGCCCGTAAGTTTTTTTAATTCAGCAGCGGGTGTATTGGAAAGAAGTAGATGGGAAACATCGATGTTGGCCTTTACTGCGGGATGGTTGACTTCATCAAGGAAGCGAACCATGGTTTCCACGTTATTCACGAGGGAAAGTTTGAAAGGTTCGAGTTCGATTGCAATTTGCAGTCCTAGGTCTTGGGCGTATTTGCCTAATTCGCAAGTGTTATGAACAGCGGTGTTCCATTGTTCTTTTGCAGGGATTACTTGTTTTTCCCAGATGTATTCCCCGAGGACGAGCAAAAGGTTTTTCGCATTGAATTCGTAACACATATCGAGGTATTTTTTACAGCGTTCCATATGAAAGCGTTGCACACTGGGATTAAAATCGATCAAACCTGTTGCAACGCAAGCGACGCTGATGATGGGAAGGCCGGCCTTTTCACATTCGGTTCGAATCAGCCTGCGTTCTTTGGCATCGGTATCCAGTGGATCTGCAAAAATATCGATGCAGTCGAACCCGATTTCCTTGGTTTTTTGTATGCCGTAAGAGGTGGCTTTTCCTGCCTGCGCCCAAGCTGAGTTGATTAATCCAAGTTGCATGATGTAAATACGCTCTTGTTTGAAGAAGTCATAATGATCCCAAGGATTAAACATAGCATGAAGGGTTCAGGGAGGCTATGGGTTATAATTGATAATGGCTTTGCAAAAATAGAAGATTTTTGGTTATAAAAGGAGTTGGTGAAAGCTTAGTTGTTCATGGAGATGTTGATTGTTTGAAATTGATGCACAGGCACTGCAGGCATTTGCATTGTTTTTTGGGATGTTTATTGCATCGGGCATGGGGGCGCCCATTCCCGAAGAGGTTGCAATTGTTTGTGCAGGATTATGGACAGCTCATCATCCTGAATATGGTTTGGCACGCTGGCTGATGCTTCCAACTTGCATTTTTGCTGTTGTTTTAAGCGATAGTATTTTATACATCGCAGGAAGATTCTATGGGAAAAGATTGTTTAATCTTCCTTGGATGTTGCGCTGGGTGCCTAAGGAAACGCAAGGGCGCATTCTTGATAACTTTGAAAAGTATGGGGTGAATATTCTTTTGTTTGGCAGGTTGGTGCCCGGGGTGAGGATGCCTTTGTTTCTTACAGCAGGGTTGCTTAGGTTGAGTGTAACAAGATTTGTGATTGCTGATGGTTTGGGTGCTGGCTTGGGCAATAGTTTCTTTTTTCTATTGGCGTTCTGGTTCGGGGAAAAATTTCAAGAAGTGCTGGAAAATGCAGAGGGCGCCCTTAAGAAGTTGGGCCCCATCATCATCTTGGTTGGGCTGGTTGTCTTGGCTGGTTACTTACTTTATAAGTTTTTGCGTAAACCTGTTTCAGAGGGCGACCCTGAACAAGTGCCCATCATAGGCCATCAGGTTGCAAGCCATATACCTCATACCGACAAAAAAACATCGGTTGACAATCTGTTTAGCATTCCGGATCAGGAATTGGCAACCGGAAAAACAGACCCCTCAGCATAAGATGCATCATTTTGCATTTGATATGCCATCGAGACGTAGCCCTTTCAAATAAGCTTGGTGTTCTTTTTCAAAATCTTGCAGGGTTTTGCCCGTGAGTTTTTCAAAACACGCGATGGGGTTTGCGCCACTTTTAACAGCCTTTGCATAATCATCGAGAACCGGCTTGCCCAATATTTTTTGTTTGAATGCGAGGTTGAATGCAAGTGCCCAACTGGCGAAATACATCCGTTGCGAGGTTTCTTTTTCGGATGGATGATATACAAGAAAAAGGGCGGGTTGTGCGGTGAGTAAATCCTTGATCGAGGGCAGAGCGTTTTGATTCAGCGCCAGTTTTACTGATTCCAACCTGGTTTTATCTGCATGGCCGATTCGAAGTTCTCCTATTTCAAAAACTGCAGCTTCAAATATTTGTGCAAGCCCTTCATTAAGCCATAGCGGTATTTCGCCTTCTCTTGGGTCGAAAACGGCGCAGGAAAGATATGCATGAAAAGCCTCGTGATATAACCTTTCGAAAAGTCTTTTGCGTTCTTTCTGGATCATCTCCAGATTCTTATCATCCGCCTGTTTGATTTTCTTGCGGTTATCAAGAAGAGAAGAAGCCAGGTCTGGGGGAATCTTATTCTTGTAAATTTGTTTCAAATCGTTTTCTTTTTTTTGCAGCTCCTGCAGGGCCCTGCTGTGAAATAAACTTATTTCCTCTTGTGAGTTGATTAACCTGTCGAGATCGCTACCACAAATGACCTGGTTTTTATTGAGGTCAAAGTAGGCGGGGTTTTTGATGTTGATTCCGCTTGTTTTCAAAATGGCTTGATACTCATCGAGAGAATTGGTTAGCAGTATGCTGGTGGGCTTGATATTGATTCTGCGGGGGGGCAGAGTTCTGGCATAGGCAGAGTAAACCTGCTCGAGCTGGATGGCTGCAAGCTGTGCCATTTCCGCCCGGGAGTTGGTTATCAGGGTGAAATACTGGGAATTGTAAGAGAAGGCGGTTTCTTTATTGGAGGTGGGCCAGATCGCTTTTTCTAGTTTGACATATTCGACCGGGTTTTTGCCCGCCACGGATTTTGGATCGAGGGATCTTAAGGTGGTGGCAAGTCGTTCTCGTTCTTTGGCAAGGGCATCTAGCTTGGCTGCAAGCAAGTTGCGTTCTGGTTCAGGTAGCCTTTCGATTTTCTGGATGGTTGATTTTTCAAAGTTTTCGGTGAACACAAGGGTGGGAGACCCTGGCTTTCTTACAATACACTTAAAAACCACCTGATTAGGGGATTCTGAAATTAACAAACCATAGAAGGGTAAGCCGGTTTTTCGATGCAAGACCTCAAATTTCCACTCATCTTCCCCCGCGCCTGACAAATACGCAGAAAACCCGGTCAGGCTTAGTAATAAGATCAAATTTCGGCATAAATGATGGTTCATCATGTCCAAAGCTATTATTTTGCTTAAAATCGCTAACTATAATGATAGTAGCAACAATAATCTGCTATTGGGTGCGGATAAATGAAAATCCGGGTGGACAAACCTCAATTTCCTCCCTATTTTATTAGTTCACGAACTAGAGCCTTTAAAAAGGCTCGGCAATGATGCTCACCGGACTCCCGTTCGGGCCAGACAGTTGCTTATTTAGATGGAGAATCAGCAATGCCAATTGGATTACTTGGAACCAAAGTCGGTATGACTCAGATCTATAACGATGAAGGTAAGGTTTACCCAGTAACGGTAATAAAACTTGGGCCTTGTCCTGTATTACAAGTTAAAGACATGGCACGCGATGGTTATGATGCGGTGCAAATTGGATTTGAAGAGAAGCCCCGCAGGAAAGCAACCAAAGCAGAGCGTGGTCATATCTCGAGTGAAATGGAATCAAACCGCAGGAAGAAAGCGCCCGCAGGAACCCAGTTTCTGCCCAAGGCAAACTGCGAACCACAAAAATATATTCGCGAATTCCGTCTTGAAAAAGCCATACCAAGGGTCGTGGTTTTGCTGGTACCATGAAAAAAGACAACTACGCAGGTATGCCTGCAAGTCACGGTGCCAAGAAGGTGCATCGATCGATTGGTGGTACCGGTTCGATGGCAAGTAACCGAGGTAGTGGTCGTCCTAAAAAGGGTCGTCCTATGCCAGGTCGTTACGGTGCAGAGCGAGTCACGGTGCGCAATCTGACGGTAGTTAAGATTGATGTAGAAAATCACTTGTTGTTGGTAGAGGGTGGAATCCCCGGTGCCAACGGTGGTTTGGTGATGGTGCGTGCGACCAATAAGATCCTGAACCCGCTCCTGGATGGTCAGATAGCTCAGCCGGTAGAGCACAGCCCTGAAAAGGCTGGGGTCGTCGGTTCAATCCCGACTCTGACCACATTAAGAAAGCCTGGGTAACTCTAAAGAAGAGTGCCCGGGCTTTTTTGATTATAATCCCAATAAAGATAGTATCTCTCCTATCTTTCCTGCTTCTTTGTGTGTCCTGACCTCTTCTCTTATTAAGGCTTTGCCTATCAAAGACGATGAAACAGGGATTGTTTAAAATCAAGTAGGATTTATTTGCATGGAAGTTGTAGAACCCACTTTTCGAAGCGCTTTTTCTAATAGCATTAGAGAAAAAACATTCTGGTTACTGGCTCTGCTTCTGACTCTTGCTTTGTTTCCCAGATTGGGAATTTTAACCATGAGGGGTGAAGAAACCCGCAGAGCGTTAGTTGCTTTTGAAATGCAATACTTTGATGATTACATCACCCCAAGAGAACAAGGCGAACTTTTTCAAAGCAACCCCCCTTTAAGTTCTTGGCTGATGTTGGGAAGCACACTTGCGTTTGGTAATAATGATCCCTTTGC
>RFZJ01000035.1 GCA_009920765.1 Planctomycetota bacterium
TTTCATTGGATATGCCATCTCCATCATCAGGGGTGAATCGAATATCAATGTATTTATGAGCCTCATTGTTGTTGATTGCAACTTCCACATAAGGATCCGCAAGTGAACCAGAGGTAAATTGAAGGCTATTGGAATCGATATTATACAGGGAAAAAAGACCTGCAATTTGGCCTTTCACAAGAGGATCAGGATCCATGGGAATATTTATCGTGGAGTTATTTCCACCAGTAAAGGAGGCAGGAAAGGGCCCGGTCGCAGATTCTGTCGCATTATAAGTAGTTAAATAATCGATAAAAAGTTGCTGGGGGTCATTTACACTTCCAGAAAAAGACCACTCGAGCCGAACAGTGTAAAATATTCCTTCTTGCAAATCTCCACTGCCACTAGCTGTGCTTGTCCAACGAAAAGGAATGGCATCACTATCAGCAAAGATGGCATTAGAACCCTGAACCGTATTAGTGCTCCAAGAATTGACATCGCCACCTTGATTGCGCCAAGCCCAAAGTTGGTTGGTGGAATCAGTAAAAATGGTACTGGCAGTTTCCATGACCCCAGAAGTAGAAAGACCAGAAGCAGTAAGAATAAACGTAGCGCCTGCAGAATCATCCGGGTTTACATACCATGAAGTAGTAATTGCCCCATTAGCCAAGCCATCGAGGTCGGCAGCTCCACCATCCTTGACAGTCCAAGGTTCGTGCCCAGAGCCGGAGGAATTCAAAAGGGTATCAGGCGAATCATCGGAAGTGCCAAAGACACCATCAGCACCTGCAAGCAAATGCTGCACCTGAAATGTAACATCAGAGCCCGGCATAAAATTGCTGGCGTTAATCAAGGCAGTAGAGCCAGGGGCATAATCCAACAAATCTGTAGAAACAATTGCGGAAGGATTCACCCTATCTTCAAGAAACTCAAGGCTCAATACAGATAAATTAATACCATTTTTTTTATCTTTATTATATTTATTAGGGGCAGAACCATTACTTTTGTTTTTTCGATTGAAAAACATGGGAACTCCTTCACGTGATCAAGTTTTTAAAATTAAAACAAAATTGACAGCATTAACCTTGCGATACATCAGACATGGGAAGTTGTGATATTCGCTCTAATAGAGACAACGAGGGAGGGGGGTTAGGTATGCCAATAAAAACGTGATTTAAAAAAACTAAAAAATGAATGGAACATAAACAATATAAAGAAACGCGGATAAACCTTAGATATATACTTGTTTTTTGGTACTGGATTAGATGTTCAAAAGAGGTTTATAATTTCTCATAAACATTCAAAATAAATCGGGAGAAAAGCAAAGAGTTGATGACTAAATTTGCTTCGAGCATTTTAGTGCTTCGATGAACGATTTACAATCAGGCCATCTTTCCCGGGGGTTATGCGCCAGGGCTTTTTCCAGATGGGGTTGCTCAGCAGAAGAAATATTCGATAAGTTTGGCGCTCGAAATCTTGCAGATGCAATGGTTTCAGAAGGCCTGTCAGAAAATGGAAATGCCCCTGCTCTTAGGCGCACATACGAAACAGCCAGGGAATACTGATCAGATGCAGGATAGGTTTTTCCCTCAAAATATTCTGGTGGAGCGTAGGCAGTGGTAAAATACCCACTGTGATTATTGGTTTCAGGCCCTATGCAACGGGAAAGCCCAAAATCACCAAGTTTAATGGAATTTCCTGCCAAAAGTAAATTATGAAGCTTAATATCCCCATGCTGCACAAAAGAATCCAAGCCACTAAAAAGACGATGCTTTTGCAAATTCAAAAAATCAATCGCCTCCGCTGCCTCTTCAAAATATCGAATTAACAAGGGCAGCGGTATACCTGAATCACCCTGATTTAGAAATGATTGATGTATCTCGTAAAGATTACTATCAGCGAGTTCCGAAGCTATCCAAAGTTTGTTATTTTTAAACCAAAAACCAAAGATAGATAATAAATGCGGATGCCGAATTGTCTTGAACAACTCCAAGGCTCGAATTTCCTTGATCGATAATTTATTATCCAGCGAAATGATTTTAATGGCAACGGGCATTTCACCCAGTCCCTCAGCCCTCCAAATCTGACCAGAACCACCATATCCGATTGGTTCGATCAGGTGATACCCAAATTCCTTGCAACATTCGTTGTACTCCTGCTCGAAATTTTGATTTGAAGCGGAATTTGCATAAGTACTATTTGCATTCAGGTTTGTTGGAACAGGAGCCATCAGCCAATCCATCTCCTCAAGCATTGAGATATACCTGCGAATTTGATCAGAAAATTCTGGATATTGATTTGTGTAATAATCCAAAGGTAACTTTTTACCTTTTAATCTTGAATACTCCCAGTCTTCCAGGAGTTTCATCAATTGGGGAATATTATTGGGAAATAAATTGTTCATGTTATCTTAGACCATAGGTTGGAAGTTCATCATTAATCAGTTTGCGAATTTCCAACTTGGATTTGATCCATCTGCGAATGAAAGTCCGAAGAGAAATACCCAGGATTTTAGCAGCTTGTTTTTGGTTCAAACCCTGAAGCCACATGAGATCAAAAACCTCCCTGCTTTCTGGTGATAACTTTTCCAATATTTCAAAAAATTCGAACCACTCTTCATTATTTGCAGGACCAGAATAAGGATCTTTAACCCCATATAAAATATCGTTTAAACCATTCCATTTTAAAACAACAGAAGATTTGGATTTTCTGGCTAACTCCTTGAGAATCCAATTAAGATTAAGATTAACCAATGCAAAATAACCCGACACTGAATCGGGGGCAACATGCGATAAGGCTTTATCGAGCTTTAAAACCAGCATATGCAAAATATCCCCAGTTTCCTCACTTTGCTTTAGAACAGGAAATTTATGAAACATTCTTCTGGAGATTCTTTCAAGCCTGTTTAATGTGTGAACAATAATCGCATTTTTTGCCTCTTTATCATTATTGCGAAGTTTTTCCAATAAAAGATCCATCCCGTCTGAATCTGTGAATTCACTCATGTTTATTCCTTAATATCATTGCCTTCCAGGCGACCTTCATTGCTGGTGAATCTTTTAATTACCAACAGAAACAGATCAAAACATTTTTCCGATTCAAAAAATCAATGGTTTAAAGTAATTAACCCAGATTATTCAAAAGTTGAGCTTTTAAAGATCTGGGTTAATACTTAAGCAACTTTTGTTTTATACCGATGAAAAGCCTTTCAATTATTAACACTTTCAAAAAAGGGGGAGGAAACTTTAAAAGTAGTAATAACCAAAAAATCCCCAACCAATATAAAACATATCTCACGCAAGTGGTTTTTGGCTCAATCAGAAGATTTATCTTCTCGAATTGATAGTTTCTTGCTGGACAACCTTATATTCGATTTGATCCACACTTTATTAAAGAAAATAACAACATGATCCCAAAATGAAATTAAAGCTAAGCAGCTGCAAACGAATTTTAAACTATCTAAAATAAAGTTTTATTTTTAAGAAAAATAATAATGCATGAATCGAAATTTATTATCTGTAAATTATCAGTACATATTAAGATTTATTTTTATCATTTGATTTAAATAAAACATTAAGCGACCCTGATCATTATGCGCCATCTTTTGATACATGTTGATTTATTAAAAACACACTCCTATTATTTTATGCGAACTAAAAAATTGAATTTACTGGAGGCAACATTAATAAAAAATCAAAATGAAGTAAAAAGGTTTGCGACAATTGATATAAACTTTTTTATCAAAATTACTTTAATAAAAACTTCTTTTTTGCTTTACATACCTAAAGTATGTGTTCAAATGAGCGCATGTAGTCAAATTGGCTAACATGAAACATTCTGGTAAGACAAGACTGACAGCAATCTTGGGCAAATCTGATACTTTCTTGTCATTTCAATAGATAGCATGTTTTTACTTTCGGAGCAACGCCCGTGCTTAATTACGAAAAGATCTGGCTCAATAAACTAATCGTTAATCGATTTGAAATTTTAAAACCAATCAGTATTGGTGGCATGGGTGCCATATTCTTAGCGTTTGATAACAATTTGCAAAAAACCGTTATTTTAAAAACGCCCTTGATCAAAGATGCTTCCTTAAAAGCTGAAATTACCGGCAGGTTTTTTCGGGAAGTTTATTGTTTAACCACGCTCGAACACCCTTATATTGTTCCCATTCTTTTTACCGGCACCCATGAGGATCATCCTTTTATTGTTTCCAGATTTATCAACGGGGGCAATCTTCGTGATTTAATCAATAATGCCATTCTCAGTCACACAACACTCACTTTTGAATCCCTCTTCGATTGGATTCCCAAAATTGGCTCTGCTCTTTCATTTATGCATGCCAATAATTGGATTCACCGCGATGTCAAACCCGATAACATCCTCTTTGATGCCAACCTTAATTGTTATTTGACCGATTTCGGTATTTCCAAACACCTCTCTTTTGATCCCACCAACTGCTTAACTACCATCAACTCCGTTTTGGGCAGCCCGATGTACATGGCACCGGAACAACACCTGGGGCATAAACCTTCTCCTAAATGCGATCAATTCAGCTTGGCTGTCGTTATTTACGAAGCACTTTCCAACAAACTGCCCTTTAACGGCAGAACCCAGAGCGGTATCTTGCTTGAAATTATCAGGCAAAATCCCGTCCCGTTAACTTCCCGATACACAACCTCCGTTATTTCCACCCAATTTAATAATGCATTGATGAAAGCCTTGCATTTTGATCCGGACTTAAGGCATGATTCCATCGATATTTTTATTCAGGAGTTATTTAAAGATTCTGAACATAAATTTAATTCAAACGGATTTCATAAAAACACGAATGGCACTTTACCAGCAACAAATGGCCATTCCAAGACTTCCAGAACCCCGATAAAGAATACACAAAATTATACAGATACCACGGCCTCCCCCAATTTTTTTAATGGCATGCAAAATGAAATGACCAAGATATGTGAGCGAATTTTAAATGAACAAATACACTTAAAACCTGAACAACTTACCAAACTTTTAAATATTTTGGTCGCCAGCGAAATTTTTGACAAAAACAAACGGAAAGAAATAATTGAAACCCTCGAATTTATATTCCTTTTAGAATCAAATAAAACAGATGCTGGTATTTTGTAAATAATTTAATGAGGCAGGCTAAAATCATCAGTGCATACCATACAATCCATTAACTTTTAACAGCTTTAAGCAAAACATCAAATACCCGTGGTAAGAAATCCCTTTTTAAAAACACCACTTGTTTTATGCGTATTTTTAAATTGGAATCTATGGCCAGCTAAAATGAAAACCCGCAGATCCCAGGATCACATACCAATCATGTATCCACAAACCATAAGTGATACTAGTAAGCGCCCCAACCGTAATTATAAAATGCAATGGATTGTTATGTTTTAACATTAATTGCTCGAGGTAATTTGTCTGTTTGATTTGTTGTTTATACAGGTTGATTTTGTAAGTTGCCCATCCCATGGAATTTTCTCCTTTTTTAAACTAAATGGTTCAAACTTGCCTAAGCCGAATAATCATTTCACTTATAAACACTTAATCAAAACTCGAATGGGTTGTAGTTCTGGCTGCCTGGCAGTTTTCCTCCACCTAGGACGGCCAAAAATTGATGGTCTTAAATAAATTAACTTTCCTCGCTTGCCGAAAAACTGCAAGCGAGGAAAGTTTTACCAGCTTTAAGTGCCTTAAGTTTTAATGATCAAGGTGAAACCGTGATCATATTATCAACGGCCATGACACCGGGCGCTGCCCAAGCTACATCCGCAGCTTCTTCTTTTTCGGCCCAGGAGCGCACGTTTCCATGCAAGGTCACTTTCCCATCGAGTGCATCAATGGTAATCCGCCTTGCATCGATGTCCGCACTACGATGGAATGCAGATTTGATTTTATCCAACAAATCCTTGGGCGAGACCCGGGCCTTAACGGTCATTTGGTTCGAAATGGAAACAACCCCGGGCAGGAAGCGAACGGCATTCATTGCTGCCTCCCTTTGGTATTGCCACTCTAATTCACCGCTGAGAGTTACTCTGCCACTCGCTATCGTAACCTTAATTTTTTCGTCAGGAACCGAGGTATTATTTTTAAGGGCGGTAAGACAAGCCTGGGCGATCTCCTCATCGGTTTGCTTGGAAATGCCAAAGAGTTTAACCTCAATTTCATCTGCAACGGCTTTCACGCCGTAAACCCGTTTTGCTGCTTTTTCAGCGGCATATTTTTCTGCAAAGGTAGCCACATGACCCGTCAGGGTTACAACCCCGGTTTTCGCAACAACACCAATATGAGCCTCGTTTACACTGGGCTCCCACTTCAACTCATTTTCCACATCATGCTTCAATTCGCTATCAGTTTTCATCTTAAAACCTCCGGTGTGATAACACGATAAAAATTAAAGGCAGACATTCCCAAATGCATATCACACACCATTCTGCATCAGGGCAAACTGTCAACCCATCAAGAACCAAAGTCTCTAAGCAATACAACGGACAGGCGGGGGCAAAGATGCCAAAAATCCATGAAATTTCTCAAATAAACTTTATTAAAAATAAATAGACAGAAATTGCTGCAGTAAAAGATGCTTTATCGAAACGAAAGGAAGCATCCCTTGTTGAATCCCGATTTTAAAAATAAATGATTAGGCAAATTGTTGGTCGCAGGAGGGCAATCTTAGCAATTTGATCAACGATGTTTTTTTTATCGTAAAAACTTAAGATTTGAATCTTTATGCCAGCAGGTTCCCAAAATTGGCCCCGCTCTTTCATATATGCATGATAATCCATGGATATTCACTGCGATGTCAAACCCGATAACCACCATCATTGTTATTTGATTGATTTCAGTAGCTCCAAACCTCTCTTTTTTGATCGCACCAACCGCTTAACCAGCATTAACACCGTTTTGGGCAGCCCCATGTGCATGGCACCCAAACACAAAAAAATAATCCTAGGCGATATCTTGCTTGAAATTATCAATCAAAATCCCGTACTGTTAACTTCCCGATATACAATTTCAGTTATTTTCACCCAATTTAAAAACTATCATTAAAAAAGCATCCTAACAAAACGATTAAAATCCATCGAATACTTCGCCACCTCTGGCAGTGCCTATTGCACGCCAGGTTGCAATCGCAATGTTATTGGTGACAAAACGAATAGAGCCATCGACCATACCAGCATTGACCCCGCCTGTATGTTTACTTCTGGCAAATTGGTTGGAGCCATTGCTTGCGGTGGCAGTTGTGCAAGGCGGGTTGGGTAAAGCTGGATCGCAATTTTGAGGAGGAACATCAGGAGTACTGGAATTGGGCCCTGCAAATGTGGTGACGCCACTCGCTGGCCCCCACCAACCAAAGCCGCGTAAATCAGCCCGCTGCCCTTGAATAACTTCTGTTATTAACAAAGTGTTTGAAGTTCCATCTGAAATATGGGAAAGAGGCGAACCAACATTCGGTTTGAATGGTGCCTCCCCAAAAGTTACCGTAACACCACCCACCGTGACTGTAGGAACTTGATAAATAGTGGTATTACCGTAGTTAACTGCGTAATTATGAGAGGTCATGCTTCCAATCGGTGCATTAGGGGTATCTTCAGTGGGGCAGGTCATCGCCGAATAACGACGCTGGGTGACCTGCAAATTAACGCCAGCTGCATAGCGTGGCCCGGTACTGTCATCGCCACCGTAGTTCTGATAAATTTTAAAAGCAGCTTCTTGTTCAATGAAAGGAAGGATCGCAACCTGCCAGGTACCCCAACAGCAATAAAGATCGCCATAGTTTACGGTACCCGGAGACATACCTGCAGGTAGTTTCTTTTGGGCATCATGGAACGAATGCATACCAAGGGAAAGTTGTTTGAGATTGTTTTGGCATTTCATCTTGGAGGCGGCTTCCCGCACTTTTTGAACTGCAGGAAGCAATAATCCGATCAGGATGGCGATGATGGCAATCACCACTAAAAGTTCAATCAGGGTAAAACCCTTAAAACTGCGTTGCGGAGTAGAAAACATAGCTGCTCCAATTGTAATGGGGAAGAAAAGATGAAATAGTTATTTGAGATGGAAGTCAAAATTATTAGGTCCTTGAGAAGTAACTTCAACAACAAGGGTTGATTTGGTGTTATAGATTTCAGGAAATAATTCCTTGGATTGAAAGACCGCCCCGGGCGCAACCGTAGGATCTGGCTTTTTGCCTTTGTAATCTGGCGCTGAAACAAGGACCTGATACTTACCAGGAAGCAAACCTTTTTGAGCAGGAATTTTATAACGCCCCGCTTCGATCATTGCTCCCTCCAAAAAACCTTCCGTTGGTAACAATGGATGAAATTGGATGCTGCCTTCAGTTACCGGCTGGCCCTTAAAAGTAATCTGACCTTGAACCGGATAGCGTTGTTTTTCGGAACTACAGCCATTGATTAAAGACAAGACAACTACGACAAGAAATGTTTTAACCAATGAATCGCTTAAGTTACTCATTGATACCTGCTTTATTTGAGAAATTAAAAAAAGCATTGTAAATGTTCATATATCTTAAGTTCCAAAGGCTGGGCAATGCAATAACAATCAATTCCCAACACCAAAATATTCCCCTTTGCCTTAAAAGATTGAACTTCCCACTTCTTGAGACATGATTTTGTTGCTTCAATATTTTTGGGAATACTATAAAGATTGAATTGCTAGTCATACCAACATAGCCTTAACGGAAAAATCATGCTAAGCAGCACCTTCTGTCATATTCCGGGGGTCAGTGAAAAAACCGAACAAGCCCTCTGGTCTTCAGGGGTCCACTCCTGGGGTTGCACGCTTCCCCCAGCAGGCATAAAACTGAAGCGCACCACCCGCGATTCTTGGAGCCGACATATTCAGGAATCACTTACCCATCAAGAAAACCTCACCCCAAAATACTTTGCAGACAAATTACCGGGCAAAGAACTTTGGCGACTCTACCACGATTTTCAACAAGTTGCCGCCTTCCTCGACATCGAAACCACCGGACTATTCGGTGGCGATATCACCACCATCGCCCTTTACGATGGCGTTTCCATAAAACATTATGTAAACGGCGTAAACTTGCATGAATTCCCAAACGATATTCTTAACTACCGACTTCTCATAACCTACAATGGCAAATCCTTCGACATCCCGTTCATTGAAACATACTTCAGTATCCGCATACCCCAAGCCCATATCGATCTACGATACCCATTGAAAAGCATCGGCCTTCAAGGAGGTTTGAAAGGCTGCGAAAAACAATTGGGCATCAATCGTGATGAATTGAATGATGTGAATGGATACGATGCGGTATTGCTTTGGAACGAGTACAAAAAAAAGGGCGACAAAGCTGTTCTAGACACCCTGCTTGCATACAACATCCAAGATACGATCGTACTGCATACCCTTATGGTTCACAGCCATAATGAAAAAATAAAAGCAACACCGTTCGCAAAAGCATACACACTGCGAAAACCCGTGCTTCCTGAAATTCCCTTTAAAGCAGACTTTAACATCGTAAGAAGGGTTCGCAATGCATCCTACGGCTACTAGCGAATATTCAGGCACAATCAGGCAAAAAAGGGGAGAAGCCAAACTTGGCCACTCCCCTTTGGTAATCACCCAGCCAACCTGGCAAATTAAACTTTTTGAGGCACCACAAAACCATCACGGTAAGGCCGGGTAAGAAGTGCATTAGCCTCGGAATCAGTGGTGAACTTTTCGCTTGCAGCATCAAAATCCAATTTGCGCCCAAGCTTGTAATTCATCCCATCGAGTTTAAGTCCGTTGTCCTTGGTAAGATGTTCCTCCATCCTGCCGAGTGTTTCGTAGGCATTTTTATCATCGCCAAAAGCCTTGGTTTTTTGAGAGAATGGGACATCTTTACCCAACCTGATGGAAAGGTTTGCAAGATGGCAGCAAGCACTGGAATAATGGCCTTCAAGAACTTCCGCATCGAGCGATTCGTGCTTACGGGAACGAACTGCAGCAATGAAATTTCCGAAGATACCACCACCAACACCCCGCTTAGGAGCATCGATGGATACAAGAGGTTCGCCTTTGTCAGAGCCTTTTTTGAAGAACTTGCCTCCAGCAACAGTACCATTTTCGAAGTGAAGGATATTGCCTACTTTTTCACCCAAGAGGGGGTCGGTCTTTAAGCCGCGCACTTCAAAAACAAGCATGGTCTGTCCGAAATCGAGGAAGCTGATCTGCGTATTGGGAGTTTCACCTTGATCGGTGTAACCAAATCGGCCCCCGAGAGAAATAACAGATTTGGGAAGGGTGGCATTGGGGATGAGCCAGCGGGCAATATCCATTTGGTGGACACCCTGGTTGCCTATATCACCGTTTCCAAAATCCCAGAACCAATGCCAGTTGTAATGGACAAAATTAGAATTAAAAGGGCGGGAGGAAGCGGGCCCAAGCCAGAGGTTGTAATCAACTTCGGCAGGGGTACTGGAGTTTTGTTTAATACCAATGGAGCCTCGGGGTTTGTAGCAAAGTGCGCGTGAGACAAGCAATTTGCCATAGGTTCCAGCCTTGACAATCTCAGCAAGCCTGGCCCAACTATCATTGGATCTGCTTTGGGTACCATGTTGAACCATGCGCTTGTTTTTGCGGGCGATTTCAACAGCGATACGGCCTTCATGAACATTATGGCTCATGGGTTTTTCAACATAAACATCCTTGCCAGCCTGACAGGCCCAGATAGTCATGAGGCTATGCCAGTGGTTGGGGGTTGCAATGGAAACAGCATCAACATTTTTGTCAGCCAGGGCCTCGCGGATATCCTGGACCGTTTTGGGAGCCTTCCCTGTCTTACCTTCAACTTCCTTGATGCGTTTGGGAAATGTGCGCGTATCTGGATCAACAAGGTATGCGATCTCGACTCCTTTTTGCGAAACATATCCACCAACATGAGCAGCGCCTCTGCCATTCAATCCTGCAATCGCAACACGAACGGTATCATTTGCACCAAGCACTTTGCCCGAGGATTTGGTACCCGCAATGGTAACGGTGGCTAGAGAAGCGAGAGCCGCCTTGCCAAACTGCCTACGATCCAATCTACTCATGTTCATCTCCCAAAGGTAATAGTAATCAGCAGATTCACGGGTAACTATTCAAACTTCCAGGCATCATTAAAGAAGCCTGCAACTTTGACTTTGCCGGGAAAACGGGCGTTAGGGGCAATGTTCAAATCGATCACCGCATAATCAGGCAACTTGGCAATCTGCCTTGCGTTGTTCAAGTAATCATAATCCCTGAAGGTAAACCCACTGTTAAGCACGACATACCTGCCAGGGTTTTCTGGATTGGGATGAATCATGATAAGTGCATGGTCAGCAGCATTGAACTTTTCCTTGTTCACCACCAGTTCAGAACCCCATTGCACGGGAAGCTTGGAAGCAATCTTTGCGATAAGCTTGTTGCTGCTGGCATCACCCCAAAGGATCAGATGATTTTTCTTGATATCTTCCTCGGTGACATCGGTGTCATTTTTAACACGGGCCTCGCCTCGGAACTGCTTGCGCCAATGGGCCAAGGAACGATCCATCTCGGCTTTCACCCAGGCCTGCACCTTGGGGTTCTTGGATTCGCCGGTTGGTCGAACCACCAAAAAACTATCCATGAAAGCATCGTCAATGGGGCCTGATAAACCATGAACCTTGCGCTCGCCGGGGGCAGTTGGGGCAGTCACCAATTTCCAGCCGTTGTTTTCTTTACGAAAATGAGCAGCCCACGAGCGATCTGACCTGGGGGCTTCACACATGATTTCAACGCCATCGAGAATGACCTTGGCTTTTTGGGTGACATCCAGCGGGCATAATCCACTGGGCATATTCAGGGTAAGCCCCTCCACATTAGTGGTGCTGGCCTTGATTGTTTTGGAATCAACAATTTCGGCATCAACCAATGCTTTTTCCCAATGCTGTTTAAGAAGATCAACCTGCACCCAGAGCATCTGGTTATACCGCAGGGTGTAGGTGGAGAAACGAATCCGCTTTGGAATTGCGGTGCGCCCTTTTTCAACAATGGCATCAACACGATCGCTGATTTCCTTTTTCGAGGCGGGATGATAGCTATGCCCGGTTTTTGGCCCGATAATATGACGAAGCTCAATGCCTTCTTTTTTCAAATAGGTTTCCATGATATCGGCAGCCTGCTTTTGACTGTCAATTTCGCCGCTGTAGGCAACGACTGGAAGATTGGCAAGGTTGATGGCCCAATCGGTGCAATCATACCAATGAAGCAACTTCTTTTCCCAGGCATTGGGGGTGATGACTTCTTTCTGAAAGACCCTGAGAAATTCAGGGGTTTCAGAAAATCCAGCACCAGGAGCCGCTGCGGCCCATCTGCCAGGATAATGAACTGCAAACTGCCAGCATGCAGCACCACCCATCGAGAAACCACGGATCACAACCCTGTTGCGATCGATCGCATAATTGTTTTCAACATGGTTCATGGCTTCAATGCCATCAATTTCACCAGCAAATTTATTGGCACAGCAATATCTGCCATAGAGTTGCAGCACCATGCCCCCCGCAGGAACAAATTGACCAGCGCTGCGCATTGCGCCTTCCAGAAAGTTCAGCTCGGAAAGTTTTTCACCTCTGCCATGGCACCAAAGATCCAGCCTGCGCTTACGGTCATTAGGGCCGGTATAATCAGCAGGGATTGAGATGCCGTAGGGTTGAACAGAATCATCAATCTTGGAACGATAACCACGAACGACCAAACCTGTTGCAGTAGTCCAAGGTGCCTTACCTTCAGCAAGAGACTTGGCACGATCCATGCCCAATTGCAGGTGTTTCTTAGCGATGGGGAATTCCTTGGCATCATAAAATTCATTGTGGGCAAGTGCATAGCGCACGCTGTTATGAAAGATTTCGACATCTGGAAGAAGGTCTGCGTGGGGTTTCCCTGCGAGTGATTTTTTGAGTGTGGCAATTTGTTTGCCCAGGTCATCAACCCCTTTTTGCAAATCAGCACGAACCTCGGCAGGCACCATGATTCCCTCGGGGGGAACAGGTCGCACTTTTTCAGCAATGTTATCCTGCGGGCCATCCGCAAGAACAATGAGCACCGATGCGAAAAAAAGTGAAGCAGCTAGGATTCTCATGGTAGCACTTTCGAAGGTGTGAAAGAACCCACCCTGCTTTCACAGGGTGGGAAAAGGAATCAACAAAAAAATCAGACAATACTAAAGCGAATAACCCTTGCGATATTCGAAATGCAAGTGTTGATCCGCGGTAGAATCATTGGTGAACTTGAAACCTGGGCCATCCCATTCAAGCTTCTTGCCTGCCATCTTCATGCCAACATTGCCGAGCAAAATAGCTTCGGTAAGCATGCCAGCATAGTTGAAGTTGGACATTGCAATGGAAGGATCATTCTTGCGGATGGCTTCAACCCATTCAGACTTCATGCCACCATCGCCCTTGCCATTGCGGGGAAGAACCTGGTCAACCTTGGGCTTTTCCATGGCTGAACCATCGAGGTTATAGATTCTGAAAGAAGCACCATAATCGTTGGGGGAATAAATGATACCCTTATCACCAACGAGGATGGAACCGGAATTAACAAGCTTTTCTTCCTTGCCATCCTTGCCCTTGGCAAGAATTTTTGCCTGAAGTTCCTTGGGAGGATGAACCAGAACGCCATCAATTTTTCCCTCATACCAGTTGAGGGTAACAGGCGCCATGGTTTCGCGTGCAGGGAATTGCAAAGCAACCGTTGCCCAACCTGGGTAGGTTTCGACATTGGTCTTTTCGCAATTGGTAAGAACGGAAGATGGATAGCCAAGCTTGAGAGCCATGAAAGCCATGTTGGCTGTATGGCAAGCCATATCACCAAGGGCGCCGGTACCGAAATCCCACCAGCCACGCCAGGCAAAAGGATGATAACCAGGAGCATAAGGGCGCATGGGGGAAGGCCCGATGAATTCATCCCAATGAACATGTTTGGGGATTTCATGGGTTCCGGTCGGGCGGGCAGTAACCTTGGGAGCCTGTGGCCAAATGGGCCTGTTGGTCCAGACATGAACTTCCTTAACTTGGCCGATAACGCCTGCACGGACAATTTCAACCGCTTCGCGGAGGCCGTTTTCAGCGGTACCTTGATTACCCATCTGGGTGCAGACCTTCTTTTCAACGGCAAGTTCACGAAGAACGCGGGCTTCTTTTACAGTATGGGTTAGAGGCTTTTGCACATAAACATGCTTGCCCATCCGCATCGCCATTGCAGCAGCAGGGGCATGGGTATGATCAGGGGTGCCAATAACCACAGCATCGATATCCTTGCCCATTTCTTCGAGCATTTTACGGAAATCGTTGTACTTCTTAGCCTTGGTGAATTTTTCACCCTTTTTGCCAAGGGTGTTGTCATCGATATCGCAGATACCAACGACTTCGCCAAGAGCGCCAGCCTGGTCGATATCACTGCCACCCTTACCACCCACGCCAATACCAGCAAAGCGAAGGCCTTCGAGTGCTGATTTTTTTTCTTGGGCAGGGGCAATACCGCCTGCCAGCCAAAAGCCAGCACCTGCAATGGAAGTTTGTTTAACAAAACTACGACGCAGCACCTGCAATGGAAGTTTGTTTAACAAAACTACGACGATCTGGCCTTTTGCTCATTTTAATTGCTCCTAGAGATAAATAACAAAAACAGCACCACCTCTAGTTTTAGAGGTGGTAAAAGGTTGATTCAGTATCTAAAGAACCAGTCTAAAGCTGAGAGAAGGGTTGTGCAACAGGTTTTATGGTTTTTGTAAGAGGTTGCCCTTTCGGGGGCAGAATATGCAAGCCATCAGTATTTGGCTTTTTATCATTCTTTACCGCAAGGGCATGATGTTCAAAATCAACCCAGGCAAAGTAACTGACAGCAATGCACAAAGACCATGCAAACAAGTTGGGGAAAAGCGATGGGCCAAAGAACTTGACTGCGGTACCTGCAAACTGATTAAGCTCAACTTTTACACCATTAAAATCAACACTGCAAAGTTCATCCAACACCAAATGCGATAGGAATCCAACCATTGCACTTACACCCATGTAAATACGAAGCAGCATTGCATCGTGAGTGTAACAAAGGAAAACCAAACCGCCTGCTATAACCATCGCAGGAATACTATGGAACATCCCCCTATGCACACTTAAATGCCTGAATATATTAGAAACCCCAAATCGTATAAAGACATAAAGAATCGCTAAAACAGCAAAAGTCTGATCCTCAGTCAACCCAAATCCAAGCATTCGCTTCAGCAACATCAATGGAACAACCACGGCGGAGAGATTGAACATTTCGCGTACTGGAACCCCGCTACTGCTGTCAAGGTCTGGAAGCAACCCACTAACTGCGGTAATGCCCGCAGCCATCAAGCTGGTTCCCCAATCAAGATTGAAATAAAAGGTGGCGAGCAAGCCGTTGGCTACTGCCAGCATGGAAGAAAACCTAAGATGTCCGCGATAACTTGCCATAGTGCACCTCCTTGTGCCAATCGAATACCATGAATGAATCAATCAGGCTTCATGCCCAGATTTTTGTAAAGGAATCCCATCTGATCTGCGACTTCGTCAAGGATTTTAGCAGTAGGCTTACCCGCACCATGGCCGGCCTTTGTTTCAATCCGAATAAGCACCGGGTTTGGCCCCTTATTGCACTCTTGAAGCATTGCTGCAAATTTAAAGCTATGGCCAGGCACCACCCGGTCATCCGTATCCGCAGTGGTAATCATGGTTGCAGGGTACTGGGTTCCCTTTTTAAGGTTATGGTAAGGCGAGTAGGCGTAAATAGCCTTAAATTCATCTGCATTATCTGCAGAACCGTAATCATCCACCCAGAAGCGCCCAGCAGTGAACTTATGAAACCGAAGCATATCCATCACGCCTACCGCAGGCAGGCATGCACCAAATAAATCAGGCCGCTGAGTCATGCAGGCACCCACCAACAATCCGCCATTACTACCACCCTGAATGGCCAATTTGGAACTCTGGGTGTATTTTTCATTGATGAGCCATTGAGCCCCGGCAATAAAATCATCGAAGACATTTTGTTTAAGAAGCTTGGTTCCAGCTTTATGCCAGGCATCGCCATACTCGCCACCACCGCGAAGGTTTGCAACTGCGAAAACCCCGCCCATTTCCAACCAGGCTATTCTGCTGACAGAAAACGAGGGCGTAAGCGAAATGTTAAAACCACCATAACCGTACAACAGAACCGGGTTGTTACCATCTTTCTTCAACCCCTTGCGATAGGTAAGAAACATAGGCACCTTGGTGCCATCCTTGCTTGGATAAAAGACCTGCTCAACCTGATAATCATCCGGATTGAACTTAACTTTTGCCGTACGATAAACTTCGCTGGTGCCTTTTTTCAAATCATAGCGATAAATGGAAGGTGGAGTTGCAAAGCTGGAGAAAGAGTAAAAGGTTTCGCTGGCGTTTTGCCTGCCCCCAAAACCCCCTGCAGTTCCAATACCAGGTAACGGAAATTCAGAAGATGTTTTCCCATCGATGGAAAAAAGCCTTACCAAAGTGCGGGCATCCTTCAAATAGCTGGCAATAAATTGTTTTCCAAAAAGACTGGCCCCTTGCAGTGCTTCTTTTGTCTCTGGGATGATTTCCACCCAGTTTGCTGGTTCAGGCTTTTCAAGGCTTATTGCAACAACCCGGTGCAATGCGGCTTTATAATTCGTCTTGAAATAAAGGGTGCTGCCCTCATTACCAACCAAGGAATATTCGTTGTCGAAATTATCGATAAGGTCCACGGGCTGCGAATCTTTTTTAGCCAGATCAAAATAAGTAACCCGATAATTATGATCCGTACCCTTCCAGGTGGTGATGAGCAGGTATCTGCCATCTTCCGTGACTTCAGTTTGAAAACCCCATTCAGGGTGATCAGGACGCTTGTAAATTAGTTTGTCTTCTGATTGGGCAGCCCCAACTTTGTGGAAATAAACCTTCTGATTAAGATTGAGCCCTTGGAATTTAGTGCCCGCAGCCGGTTCATCAAACCTGCTGTAGTAAATACCCTTGGCATCGGGTGTCCAGGCAGGGCTTGCAAATTTAACCCAACGAAGCTCATCCGCAAGCTGTGCCCCGGTATCAACATTCAAAATGCGCCAAACATGCCAGTCAGAACCTGCTTCTGCGATCCCGTATGCGAGAAGCTTCCCATCTTCACTGGGAATCCATGAGGAAAGAGCAACAGTGCCATCTTTCGCCATGGTGTTGGGATCAAGGAGGATGCGAGGTTTACCATCGGGTCCATCCTGCACCAAAAGAACCGCTTGGTTTTGCAAGCCATCGTTACGGGTGAAGAAATACCTGCCTTCACGAACAACCGGGGTGGAGAATTTTTCGTAATCCCAAAGCTCAGAAAGACGCTTGCGAATTTTCACACGTTCGGGGATTTCTGAAAGATATGCGTTGGTTACAAGATTTTCCGCTTCAACCCAATCTTTTACTTCAGAAGAATTTCGAACATCATTTTCCAACCAGCGGTAAGGGTCCGCAACTTTAGTCCCATGAAAAACATCGACCTGTTCGATTTTTTTAGTACTTGGATATTTCAATGGAAGACCCTGAGCATTAAGTGATTGGCTACTGAAAAAGCAACTAATGATTCCTAGAAGATACAATGATTGATAGTTCATGTTGGTACACCAAAAAGCAATAAAGCCAACCTGAAAAAAGATTGTCTTTGAATGTAATAAGTCTTTAAGAGCATGATTCTAAAATCACCCGGAATGAACTGTTAAACTAAAACAGCTTCAAATTTATTAAAAATTACTTAGTTTTCGGGTGCGGGTGCAGGTGCTGGTGCTGGCGCTGGTGCTGGGGCACCATCTTTTGCAAGTTTACCTGGCCTTGCAATCACTTTATCAACTGAATCGGGCGGGCCGTTGGGGGTGGTCAATCTCATGTAATCCCAAAAAAGAAAACCACCACCTATGAGTTGGGCAAGCAATGATAAAATCAAAATCCCTGTATATGCATCACTGCGTGTGCCCGATGATGTGGTCTTTGCCTTGGCTGCCATGATTGGTTGCCCTCCTTGATAAACTTCTTGAATTAGCTTTTAAAATTAGCTGCCTAGAATGCGACTTGCAACACGATCACCTGCAATCGGCTTGTCTGACAACGGTTTAACCGGCTGAGCAACAGCTTCATTAGGGGTAACATCGAGAATGCGAACGGTGCCCAGATACTTGGACTGGCTAGCCACCGCAGAAAGCCTGAAGACCTCGAGCGTATGTCCTTTGGTCAGGCCTGCATCAGAGCCAATGGAAATTTTAATCAAGCCACCTTCAGAAGCAACCTTGACCAAGCCCTCGATATTGTCTGGTGGGGGATTCTTACTTGCTTTGTTGACTTGCGCAAGAGCGGAGGTCCCGCCTGCCTTGGCTCGTTCAAAATCTTTTGCCATATCGCGCAATTGGGCTTCCAATCTTTCATTGGTCGATTTGAAAGTCTGGGCAGAGATCCTCTCGGAAATTTCTTTCGCCCTTGATAACTCCAACTCCTTGGAAATTTCTGAATTGCGTTTCACTTCAGCTTTGAGAATTTCGCTCATCTGGGCGTTTTGTTCCTGCCTACGGCTAGATTCTGCAACCGCAGTCTGCAGCACGATATCTTTTTCGTTCAGCTTTTTGGAAGCTTCATTGTATTTCTTGTCCAAATCATCCTTCACCCTTTTAAAATCTTCCAGTTCCGTCTTCAGCTTGGCAATCTCAACTTCTTTTTCCTTCACCGATGAGGTGCTAATTTCTTGAAGGGTTTTATTTTCTTCCTGATAAGTGGTGTTGCTGGCTTTCAGCACTTCCCGCTCTCGCTGTACTTTTACAATCTCGGCATTCTTGTTGGTATCTGCGGTGAAAACCATCAGACCCATTGCGCCTACGAACAAGCTGAATATCAGATTCACAAATACCAGAATTTTTCCTACAGGTGTCATGACCTGATCCTCACTTAAATGTTAGGACTTCTTAATCAGTCAAATACCATTGCTTTAATGATAACAGAAACCAAGCAATATATCTTGACAATAGTAATATTTACGTCCGGGCGGGACTATGCCTTGTATTGCAAGCCTTGTCAACGGCAACAATCACAAGCCAAAAGAATTGGCATACAAAAAGGGCAAGCAATTAACATGATGGGGTAAAAGGGGAAAGAATAACAACTTAGGGAAGGGTAACCAAACCCAAATTGCGTAATTCCCTAAAGCGAACATCCAGTTCTGCGCGTCTTTTGGCCAAATCGAAATGTTCGATCGTCAAATTAACATATGCCTGCTCGATGGCATCAAACTCTTCTGCGAATTTTTGACGCTTGCGTTTTTCTTCTTCGATGAGAGTTTGTAAACCTTTGGTGAGGATTACTGGCTTTCCATCGGGCCCAAGCACCGGTTTGCCTTCAGGATCTTTTTGCAACTGATCAGCCTGAAGGTCGACTAATCTCTTATTTTCCTTGGATGTTTCATCCAGCACCTTTTGCAGCGCCCTTATATCATTATCGAGAGCGTCAATCTTTTTGCCTAGTGCGCTGAGGTTCTCAAAAGGGTTTCCATCGATGTCTTTTATTTCTTCAAATTGCAAGGGGGTAAACTTGGCAGTTAAGCGAACAGGTTGCCCGTCCTTCAAAGTAATACTCTTGGCAGGCTCTTTTTCCGATGCCTTGATTTTTAGAAATTCCAATTGTTCGAAGTAATACTTCTCGGACTCTGCCACCTGAGATTCAAGATTCTGGATTTTGGCACGGCCAGCATGATAACGGTTTGCAGCAATCTGAATAGGGCTGGGGGAACCATCTTTAGCATCTTTGAACCATAATTCCATCTTTGCCTTGCGCTGATCAATTTCCTGCCAAGATCCTTCCTTGGGCTTGCCATCTGCCCCTATAACGGGTGTAAGAACCGGATTGGAAAAAAGAGATATGCCCCAGGTTGCAAGGGTGAAACTGCTTAACGCAAGCAGATAGACCATCTTTTTTCCGATATTAAGAGCCATGGCTTCCTTTTAACTTTATCCGGGTTTAGTGGTTAGCTTCCACCGCACGAAGTTTCTTTTCCTGATCTTCATTACCAACTCTGAAACCCTGAAGCTTTTTATGCACAGCAAACAAGCGCTCACTGATCAGACGAAAATTACTAACCAGATTAGTGGTTTGATCCCGCTGTTCTTCAAGATCTTTTTCCATTTTGGCGAGTAACACCTTTTCTTTGGCAAGCAGATCTTTCTGGGTTTTTATACGCTCATCGTATTCCAGCTTGAATCCTTCGATTTGCTTGGCACGCTTTGCCCTACGACCCATTTCGGTAAGTAATTCGCGATGCTCGGTCACAAATATCGCCTCTTCCCTGGTAAGATGAGCCTCCAAGTTATCGTAGGCGCGTGCCAGCACCACGGCGTGTCCTTCAAATGCCTTCGAAGCGTAATCCGGACCAACCACCACCACAAGCCTGCGCAGTGATTCTTCCGAACCCTCATCCACAACTTGATAAAGCGAAAGCAACAACGCAGCGATTGCGGTCCGGGATTCAGATTTGCTGATGATATGGGCCTGTTGGGGAAGCCTGCTTTTTTCGCGTGGTTCTGATGATAAGAACAAATTATCAACATTTTCACGAAGGGAAGTGTATTCATCCGCAAGAGTCTTAGGGTCGGCTTTGTTGATCAAATCATCGTACTTGCGCCTGTCTACATAAGTGATGGCATTTTCAAGAAGTAACTTCGCAAGGAACCGCGCCTTCTTATCACTACCCTCGATTTCTTTTTCTTTATCATCAAATTTCTTGTGCATACGCTTAACTTCATCGACTTGGGTTAGTACAACCTTGTCGCCGATTTTTAAAGGGCCTCCCGCATCTTTAAAAATCCCATTTAGCGCACTGTTGTCCAAACCATCGAGATTTGCTTTGATGTTTATACTTGTTTTGGTGGTTTCATCCTCATCATAGGGCAAGCCATTAAGAACAATATCTTGTCGGAAAACTAGGTAAGTCCAGTTCTTTCGGACACCCAGATCTTGAACCAATATAACGCCCAAGCCAAAAGCCAGCAGGGTGTTTAAAAGCGCAAAGATTTTTCCAAGTAGGGACATCGATTAACCTGTCTCTTGTTCCATTGGTAGGATTGCACCAGAGAATCCATCTCTTATTATATCTTTCCCCATAACAAGCCGTTAGGCCAATAAAATGTAGCTGATATTTGAGCGAAGCTGTATGTATTAAACCGATCAATATGGTTTTACCGAATACAACCTTTCCCTAAACCGGCCCTCTTTTTTAAAAATCCGTGAAGATTTTATTCTTAAATCGCTTGTTGTTTATTCTAAGATAAGATGACGCTATGAGTGAACCTTCTGAAACCCCTGATACCGTTAAAACCCAAGGCTATTTTCAACCCTTGGGCAAGATCGGCCATTACGATCTGCTAAAGAAAATAGCAGAAGGCGGCATGGGTTCTATCTACATGGCACGGAACACCAAGGATAAAACCGTCGTTGCGATCAAAGTGATGTCTCCCAATTATGTTCATAACCCTGTGTTATTAAAGAGGTTTGAACAAGAATACAGGGTTGCCAGCAAATTTAATCACCCGAACCTGGTGCGAGCACTCGAATTTGGCACCGAAAACGGCCTGCCTTTTCTTGTACTAGAGTTTGTGAATGGCGAATCGCTAGGGGTTCTAATTAGCAAGCAAGGAAAATTCGAAGAATTGGAAGGGATAAAAATCATTGCCCAAGTCGCCAAGGCACTAAATCAGGTTCACAAAGATAAGCTAATCCATCGGGATGTAAAGCCGGATAACATACTTGTAGGAAAAAACGGGATAGCCAAGTTGACAGATCTTGGGTTGGTGAAGGAAGTCTCTGTCGGAGATCTAAACCTGACCCGTTCTGGCAGGGGGCTGGGCACACCAAACTTTATGGCACCGGAGCAATTTCGAGATGCTAAAAATGCAGATATCCGATGCGATATATACAGCTTGGGGGCCACCCTTTACACGATGTTAACAGGGGAACTGCCTTATAAATCGGTCAATCCGCTTGAAACTTGGATGAAAAAAGTGCAAAACGATTTACCCACACCCCGAGAGCTGAACCCCCGCATTTCAGAACGAACCGATTGGGCAATTCGTAGGGCCATGGATAGCGATCCCGATATCCGGCCTTCAAGCTGCAGGGAATTTGTGGAAGATCTAGTTGGCAAGAGCACCCGAAAATCAACAGTTAATAATGCAGCTTTAGAAAAAGCAAATATTAAACCGCCTTCAGAGGCAATTTGGTTCATGGCATATAATGATGACCAAGGTAAACAACATGTGGTAAAGGGAACTGCCAAAGCAATCCGAAGAAGCTTTAAAGACGGCATTTTAGAAGACCCAATCAAGTATAAATTGGGTAAAAGTGCAGAAGGCCCGTTCGAAGATATGAAGATTTTCCCTGAATTTAGAGATTTAGCAGTCCACCTGACCAAGCCTAACACAAACGCAAACTCAAAAACCAAGCAAGATGGCGAACCTACACCAATTACCATTCCAGATGAGTCAAGCAAAATCACAAAAGAGCCTAAACGACCACAAACCGAAACCCCATCCAAGATTTACTATGTGGTGGGTGCAGGTGTTGTTATTGCAATTTCTCTAATTATTTACGCGGTGATATCCTTGCGTTAATCCTGATCTTGATTTTTGCCGATACAACATTACAATGATTGATGAAGTGTTTGATTGTTCTAGGAGAGCTCACTTTGTCTGAAAAATCTACTTGCTCGCATCAGGATCATGCTAAACGACCAATATCCTCGCCTTTACAGCGTGATATTGAGCGCGCTGCCGCCCTCTTTCGAGCCATGGGTGAACCTTCTAGGCTTAGACTTCTTGCCTTGTTGGATCTGGGGGAAAGTTGTGTTGGCGACATCGCAGAATCCCTCTCAGATAAACTCTCCACCGTTTCTCAGCGTCTTAAAGTCCTCAGATCTGAGGGCCTTTTAAACAGGCGCAGGGATGGCAAACACCTTTTCTACTCCCTTGCCGATAATCATGTTTCTTCCTTGTTACGAAACGCATTGGCTCATGCCAGCGAATTGGAAGTATCTGATTCCCATGAGCCAATCTAACTTTTAGGAGCTTTATCATGGCTAACTGCAACCATAATCATTCTTCCCACACCCATGGCGCAAATTGCGGACACCAAGGCATCGTCCACCAAGGCCATGTTGATTATCTTCATGATGGCCACTTGCACCATATGGATGGATCAAAAGTTGAAGAACATTCCTTGCCCGTAGATGCCAACAACCCTGCAAACTGCACCACCGGACATTCATGTAATGCTCACGATGCTGCACACAAACACGGCCCCAATTGCGGGCATCAAGCCGTGCCCCATGGCGACCATGTCGATTACCTTGTCGATGGTCACCTTCATCATCCCCACAATGGTCATTGCGATAACCATGGCAAAGTTCAACTTGCCTGATGAAGTGAAGTAATTCATGAAGGCCCCAGGCAATTGTCAGGGGCCTTGTTATTTTTTTTCCATTTCAAAAGAAGCGTGCATTTCTTGGATTGTTTTTTCAATACTTGATGCTATCTCATCCAAGGGAAGGTGATTTAAACGGGATTTATAAAAAGGATTTTGCAATTCAACCCCGATTTGATCCAATGAAACCAGGGGATACCCCACCAACATTATCACCAAAGGTACAAGCCAGTCTGTTTCCATCTGATGAAGCAACGCAAACGGTAAAGTAACAAGAAATATCGCAACAAATCTACGAATTTTAACAGAATAAACAAAAGGCAATGGTGTCTTTAAAATTCGCTCACATGCTCCAACATGATCCATCAACATAGATCTTTCCCGATCCATCTGAGCAAATGCAAATGGATTCAGATCCCCCTTATCCAAAGCTAAACGAAGCAATCCGGATATTTTCAACAAAACATAAAAGGGCATATGACTTGATGCAATCAACTTTTCAGCTTCACTTTTTCCCAACAACTGTTCAAACTTGCCCAATTCTTTTTCAGATCGCAATGATTCTTTTGCAGCATGAGGAAAAACCTTCACCCAGGTTATCACCTCCTCACGCCAAACCTGATCTTTAGGGCCATAAGCCAGCGCTTCCAAAGCTAGATTTCTACATTGATTTACAATGCCACCCCATAAGGTTCTGCCTTCCCACCAACGGTCGTAGCCGGCATTGGTACGCAATATCAATAACAGGCCCAGAGCAGCCCCCGCAATTTCATGCGGGCCCACCTCCAACCCTAGGTTAACCTTAAAAACCTCTTCAATATAATGATCAACAGCACATATCAATCCAGCTATTAATCCAAAAACAAAAACATTTAAAATTACAATTGGGGTTACCGAACCCTTGATGGAAATCGCCTCACGCCAGAATGTATAAACTTCAACAAACTTCATCTTGCATCCTTTTGTTGATGCTGGAGTTGGGATTTCGCATTTTCTCCCTTAACAACTTTTGCATCTTAACCAAACAAAAGAATCATTGCAAACACACGAATATTTACATATTTGCAACCAACAAGAATTGCATCCTTAAACTGAAGTATGCCTGCAACCACCAAGCACCATTAAAAACATAGGATTATTTGTCATGGTATTGATGGCCACCATCCCAGGAATCATCGGGGGGATTGTTCAGATACTCCTTACAACGATCAACATAAATACGGGACAATTTATCATCAGGATTTTCATTGGCTAATGTTTCGAACAGACTCAACCCAATCGACCATTCTTTTTTAGAATAAGCATCAAAGGCCTTTTTAAATTCCACACTAAACTTGATGATACTTTCCGATGTTTCCCCTGCTATACCCAGCAATTCATGAATCATTATCTTTTTGTCACGCCCTTTCACACCCACGAGATCAATTGGACGGGTGACCAACCTGACTCCGCACGCCTTTAAGATAAATTCTGAAATTATTATTGTAGTACCATAAACTTTATTTAATCCTTCAAGCCGACTTGCAAGATTTACATTGTCACCAATCACGGTATAGCTTAAGTGTTCTTCGGTACCAATATTCCCAAGCACCACACTACCTTTATTAATACCGACCCTGGCTTTGAATATGGGCTTATTCAATCTGGACCATTTTTCCTGTAAAAAATATAACTTTTGCAGTCCCTGAATTGCTGTTTTGCATGCTTGAAATGCATAATCATCGCAATCACGCGGCGCATTCCAATACGCCATCACTGCATCCCCTATGTATTTATCAACCGTGCCTTGATTTCTAATGATCACGGAAGAAAAACATCCAAGATATTCGTTGAGTTGAAGCACTAAATCATTAGGGGAAAGATTTTCAGAGTAATGGGTAAAGTTGGCGATATCCGCAAACATAATTGCTACATCTTTTTCTTTCCCACCTGGAGTGGCCCCGGTTCCGGCATCAAATAAACTTTTCAACACATCCTTGGGCAAATACTGCGTAAAAGCTTGAAGCCCAATTTGCATTAGATTCATGGAATGAGCCAGATTCTTAATCTCTATGATTTTTGAATCAGCACGAACTTTATGGGTAAAATCAAGCTTTCCAATTTTCTGCGAGAGTAGAACCAAACTTTCTATGGGCTTGGATGCTGACCGTGCAAGTATGATCGAAAGAACCACACTGATAACCATCACAAGTGCCAGAATGCCAATGGCCAAATAAAAATGCCAGTAAGCATTTGAAAACAAAACTTTCTCGGGCACATAAAGACACACATACCAATCAGGAGAGGTTCCAGGTAAAACCGTTTTGATAATGCCGACATGATCGGCACCATCAACATCGAAGTGAAACAATTTTTCAAAATCACCGTGTAATTCTAACCCATTCAACATAGAATCGGGTATTGATAAGATCATTTTTTCTATTGCAGGATCCTTCATATCTTTTGGAAGGGAATAATAAATGGTATTCCCATCTTGATCTTTAGGAAAAACATCGGTTATTAAAGAGTGCGCTAATACTTTCTTTGATTTGTCTGGAAGTCTTTCAAAAATAAAAGCACTGATCCCTTTTTTATGTATTTCCTGCATCGCTTCATTAAGATACCCACTGATCCATTCGGTACTGATACCCATTGCCAAAACCGCAAATAATTCACCTTTGTCATTCCCTAGGCCTGTGGAATAAAATAATCCTGTTCTGATTTCCTTAAAATTTTTCTCAAAGTTATAACAATTAGTCCATTCACCTTTTTTTAAAACAGGTTGTGCTTTTCCTTGGAGATAAAAGGGCCTTTTTCTGTAGTCATATCCACCGTTTGCATCCACGGAAAAAGGTTTTTGAGGAAAATCAGGATAAGAATAAGATTTTAAAGTAAATGTGCCTGAAGGATTTGGGATTATTTCCTGAACAATGACATCTTTTTCAGTATAAACTGAACTTTCACTAAATCGCGAAGGGCTTTTTGGGCCATATTTGAATCCAGGTTTTTCATCCAGCGAAAGTCTAAGTGTATATCCTGTTTTTTCTTCCGTATAAATGGTGGTTCCTAGATTGTGATTTACAATTAAGCTGTGAGCAAGATTATTCAATAATAGCGAATAATTCACTTTTTCGTTTTCCATTTTGAATGAAAAACGATCTGTCACTTCAATAACATCTTCAGCTTCTTGAAGAAAACTTTCCACCTTGAGAGTGACCGCTTGCGTGAGCAAATGCCCAACCTCTTGGGTATAATTAACCCGGGCCGTATAAGAAAGCCTAAGGCTTAACAAAGTGATTGTCAGACCGGAAAACAAAGTCAAACCAATAAAACAAATCAACAGAGCTGTTCTAAGTCGGTACACACTCATCAAAGATAATTTCATAAGCCCACATCTCGGTATCGAAACCAAAAATCTTACACGCATGCTATACAATAACATCAGATTGCAAAAGTAAGACTTAATTCCTGAATCATACCCTTTATTTGCATAACAAATTGACTGCAAAAGATGCAAGCCAGTGTTCCCCTGCATAATCCCCACTGCTAACATGCCCAAGCGAAGCCTTTGCATGATTTACTGCACTTTCCAAAAAAATATTTCGCCTAGGATCACTCTCTGAAAGTGAAAGACCAATGTTTCTCATACACCAGGCCCTGCTGAGGTTTAAACCATCGAGGTGAACTATCTGCGGGTCCGTACGATCAGAAACCTCTGCGGGACTAAAAAGGCTGGCAGGCTCATTTTTCAACAAGCTTGGATAAAACTTATCAAGCCAGATTGAAAAATCTTTTTGAGGAAGAATCCTTCGCATCAGGTCGGCTTCCATCAGACTTGGAGAAAAGAAATCTGCGCCATCCGGCTCCCATTTTGCTGGAATCATTTCATCTTTAAGATAATAATCCTGAGCCCGCTTAATTATCACTTGCTCGAGATCGCTTTTTTTCATCTGCCTTGAATAATCAAGCGCATATGTCAAACCAAAAGCTGTGTTCGAATGTACCCCACTCCGGATGGGGTAGGTTTGCTTGGGAAAATATGAAATGTAGCGTGTAACAATTATTTCTTCGAGAGGTTTCAGATGCTGCGCCAGTTCTTTTCCCAAGGGGTCTTCCCAGGTATGAAGCTCCAAAGCAAGTTTTAAAAACCACGACCAGCCATAAGGCCTTTCAAAAGATTTGCTTTCAGGCTTCAGAAAGAATGCAGCTTCTGCTGACAAATTTTCCTTGGAAATATTCTTTGCCAAAGCTTTTCGAATTTCCACTGCTTCCTTTATTTGGGGAAACTCCTTCAAGATCTTCACCAACATCCAATGCCCGTGAACAGAACTGTGCCAGTCGTAACAGCCATGAAATGCAGGGTAAAGTTGTTTTGGGCTGAGAACATCCTTGGGGCTTTCAAGAACATTACCCGGCTTGTTGGGATATTCCCGGTGAATGTTCTTGAGTGCCAAGCCTGCAAATTTTGAGGCCTGCTCTTCGCTGAGTTTCAACATGAAACCTTCCCGTGATTTGATTTGTTGTGCACCAAGGGTGTTGCAACAAAAGAAGCAGGACAAAAAGAAAAAGAAAAGCCTAATCATCAGGAATCCTTTTTCTTATTGGCCTTCTTTTCGGCACCCTTGGAATAGTTTTTCCACCAGTCGGGGCCTTCAGCTTCAATTTCCTTTGTTAATTTTTTAACTTCATTAGTCATCTCCAAAAGTTTTGCCTGATGCTTTTCATTAACCATTTCTTTTTCACCAGGATCCTCTTTTAAATTATAAAGTTCAAATTTGGACATACCTTCGTTTGCAATGATTTTCCAATCTCCCTGGCGCATTGCAATTTTCATAACCCCGGGCGCTATATCGCAGTGCCAATATAAGGGCTTCGCCCTTTTCACTTCAGACTTTGTTATTGCCTCGAGCATATTACCACCATCAATGATGCGATCCTGAGGCAACTTGGCACCACTTACATTGCAAGCCATGCCAAAAAAATCTGATCCAATGACCGGAACATCACAAGTGATATTTGCATTCACATGGCCGGGCCAGCGTACAATTCCTGGAACCCGGATGCCACCCTCATATACCGCACGCTTTCTACCACGCAGCCCACCGGTAGTCCCTCTTCCCGGAGATTTGATCCCATCACCTTCTGGGCCATTATCAGAAGTGAAAAATACCAATGTATTTTCTGATAGCTTCATATCATCCAATGCTTTCATCAATTTTCCAAAAGCATCGTCCATCTGCGTAACATCTGCGAGGTATTCAAGCTGCACCTTGTCATCAATTCCCTCGTACATTTTTTTATACCGCTCCGCAGCAGCAATCGGGTAATGAGGCTCATGGCTCCAAACCGCCAGGAAAAACGGCTTGTCCTTGTCCCGCTTATTACCCAGCCAATCAATGGCCTCTTTGACAATGAAAGGCGCGGAATGATCATCTGTCATGGGAACAGGCTGTCCATTTCGCACAAAGTTAACCGGGAAGGCATGACTAGGGCCAGCGTTATTCTGGGTTGCAAGCCAATGATCATAACCGTGATCGTTAGGCTGAGGCTGAGTTGGTTTGTTGAAATGTCCATTGAGGTGCCATTTACCCACATGGCAGGTAGTGTAACCAACTTGTTTAAGAAGGAGGGGCAGGGCAAGCTCACTTTTACGGAGATGAATTTCGCGATTTTCCGGGATCCAAGTAAACACACCATTGCGATAAGGAGTACGGCCCGTTAATAATGCGGAACGCGAAGGAGAACAAACCGCACCTGCACTATAGCACTGGGTGAATTTTGCGCCTTGCTTGGCAAAGGCATCAAGATTTGGGGTTTTGCAAAGTTTATTGCCAAAGCAACCAAGATCCCCCCAGCCAAGATCATCCGCCAGAAAAAGAATAATGTTCGGAGCCTTGGCAGCATGAAGAGAAGAGCCCACTAAAAAAAGACAGCAACAAGCAAATGCAAAGGTCGATAATCTCATGATAATTCCCAAAAACAGGCAAAATTGTAAAAGACCAGAAGAAAGTTCACATGGTAATAAATTACACAAAGAATTTGAAAGAGTGTGAAAAATGTGGGGCAAGTAGCAAAAAAGGATAAAAGGCGGAAACATAAAAAGCAGAATTAAAGCGAAAATAACCATGAAATACCATGAAAACCCAGTTCCTTGGAAAAGCTGTCTTACCCGAAAAGTCTCAAATTGCTATAAAAAGCTACTGTATGCAAAGATAGGCCGATGTTTGAATGCATCGGGAGTAAACAAAAGGAGATAAATCATGCCAGCCTCAAGACCCAGAACAACCGCTTGGAAAAAACGAACCAAGATACGCAAGGCAAAATTGCTCAAGGCGTATGATACAAAACTTGGAATCCCTCCAACATTGATGGAAGTAAAGAAAAAAGGCCCGAAGGTTTCCAAGAAGAAGCCTGGAACGGCACCTGCCACCAAAGCAGCACCTACTGCCAAGGCTGCGCCTGCCGCCAAAGGCACCAAGAAGTAGCAAGCAGGGAATGAGCAATAATTAAAAGGGCCCGGGAATTAAACGTCCCGGGCTCTTTTTATTGGGTAACTCTAATTTTTCTTCCTTTGATCCAGAATAGGGGTTGCAAATCCTTCCATGGTGTTTGAGGTAAGAATCATCTGGCCTGTCTTTGGCCCGAATCGGAAGCCGACTCTTTTTTCACTTCCACGCTTTTCAACAAGTTTATTCTCCACAAACTTTAGTCCTTCCGTTTCACCTTCCACATCAATTGCAATTGAATCAGGCCCGCCCGTATTCTCAATGATGTTTTTTTCCAACAGATTATTATGCCCTGCGAAGGCTTTTCCTCTTTCTGCTCGAAATAAAATCCCAGATTTTCCACTTTCCCTGACATGATTTCCAATGATCACGTTATCCGTGTCTCGATGCCCAACGGAAATCCCTATCCGATTACCCTCGATGATATTGTCGCTTGCCAACCCATATTTCACACCCCAACAAAAGAAAATGCCTATGTCATTATTCGTTAAAACATTAGACTTCATCAACGGCCTCTGCGAACCACTACCCGGATGCATCCCAAGGCCCGCATGGTGATGACTTTGACATTGTTCAACGGAAACATCATGGCAAATCTGCCAGCTAATCCCATCCCCATTGTTATTACGAGCAATCACCTTGCGAATCTTTACATCCCTGCAATCCTGAAGAAAGATGCAGCCTGCATGATTACCATCAAGATTTTCATTGTTCCCGCGATTACCATCGATGGTTAAGTTTTCAATCGCAAACCCATGAATGAATTCCCCGGTTACCAAAGGGAAAAGAGTTGCAGCATAGGAATCTGACATAAGCCAAAGATTTTCTCTTAAGGCTTTATCTAATTTGAAACGATTACCAGACTTTGCAACCAAGGTACGCTTGATCACGGTGTTGCCGCCATTATGGGGGTTTTTACAACGCAAACAAACCCCATCACCAACTTTGAAACCAGATGAATCCACCAGGGTTATTTCCTGATCATACCAATCCGAGTCGACCAATATTTTTGTTTTAACCATGGGGGATTTGAAAAGAACCGTATCAGGACCACTACCGACAATCCTTACATGATTATTCAAATGGATTGCATTACGAAGATGATACGTTCCCTCGGAAAGCCTAACCGTGCCTCCCCCAAACCTGGAAAGATAATCAACCGCAGCCTGAATGGCTTTATCATCGTTGCCTACAATAGCGCCTTTTTTAACCCCGACATCAAAAGTTAATTTTTCATTCCAATCGGGATCGACAGCAATATCACCCGAGGTGGCCCTGGGTTCTTTAACTTTTGGCAGAATTAAATCTTCTTTTTCAGATGCAATTGCAACAGAAGTTGCAAGAACACCGGAAGTGCCAAGAAACTTTCTTCGATTCACATTTTTATCAAAGGGATCAGTCATGGCTAGGTTTCCTTTCTAGATTGGAGTTCCAATTATCATCCTCCCATAGTTAAATGAAATAATCAAAACTCTTCACCGGGCAATTGGCACCATGAATACAGGCAAAAAAATCTTCCTTTGCAGTTGGTTGATATTCCTGATGGGTTGTATTGGATACTATGTTTCACACACTAGCGAATTCACCCCCCGCCATATCAGCGAATTTATCCGTCAGTTTGAAGGCCACTTATTGTTTTCTTATTTTGCAATAAGTTTTCTGCGCGGATTCACCCTGATTCCCAGCACCCCTTTTGTAATTGCAGGGGTCTTGCTGTTTCCGGAAAGTAAAATAATCGTGCTGGTAATCAGCCTTGGCGGAATATTATTTTCCGCAACACTCATCTACTTTCTTTCTGAATTTCTTGGATTCGACAAATACTTTGAAAAAATGGCACCCGAAAAAATCACACACATAACAACAAAAATAAACAGCCCCTGGGGATTTTTATTCGTCATCTTATGGGCGCTCTTCCCACTCGCACCAACAGACCTTGTCTGCTATCTGGCGGGCACTGCACGCATGAATTTTTCAAGATTCATCCTTGCGGTTGCACTGGGGGAATTGATCATCTGCCTGTTTTATACTTATTCCCTAGGAAACTTGCAGCTTCTGCAATGAAAGGGTTATTTTTCAAGAAGAATACGAAGCATCCTGCGAAGCGGTTCTGCAGCGCCCCACAACAACTGATCACCACAAGTGAATGCACCCAGATATTCTGGCCCCATCGCAAGCTTGTGCAACCGCCCTATGGGGACGCTCAAGGTTCCTGTTACCGCTGCAGGGGTTAATTCTTTTTCAGAAGTTTCTCTTTCGTTGGGAATTACTTTAACCCAGGAATTCCCTGAGGCAATAATTGCATTGATTTCTTCGAGCGGAATGTTCTTTTTCAGCTTGATGGTCAGCCCCTGGGAATGGCAGCGCATCGAGCTGATTCGCACGCAAATGCCATCGATGGGAATAGAACCCGGTGTGCGAAAAGCAGGCATACCAAGAATCTTGTTGCACTCTGCTCCACCTTTCCATTCTTCTTTGGATTGCCCGTTTTCGTAGGGAACATCAATCCAAGGAATCAAACTGCCCGCAAGTGGAACACCCCTGAAATTCTTAGTGGGGATTTCTTGGGAGCGGAGAATGTTTGAAACTTTACGATCAATTTCAAGAATTGCGGAGGCTGGATCTGAAAGCTCCCGCTTGACAGCATCATGCAAAGCCCCCATCTGCAACAGAAGTTCGCGCATATTCTGGGCGCCCGCTCCAGAGGCGGCTTGGTAAGTCATTGCACTAACCCACTCGATGAGGTTGGCTTTAAAAAGCCCGGCCACCCCCATCAACATCAAGGATACCGTGCAATTACCTCCGATCCAGTTTTTGATTCCCTTGGAAAGTGCAGCATCGATCACAGGCCTGTTAACCGGATCGAGAATAATAACCGCATCCTCATTCATGCGTAAAGTGGATGCAGCATCGATCCAATGGCCATTCCAGCCCCTGGCACGCAGCTTGGGGAAAATCTCCTTGGTATAGTCCCCTCCCTGACAGGATAAAATGATATCAAGCTTGGCAAGGGAATCGATATCAGAGGCATCTTTAAGATTGGGGGCTTCCTTTCCTGCAAAGACAGGGGCTTTTCCACCTGCTGAGGAGGTTGAAAAATAGACAGGATCGATCAGATCGAAATCTTTTTCTTCAGCCATTCGCTGCATCAACACCGAACCAACCATGCCACGCCAACCCACCAAACCTACCTGATTCATTTCAATATTCCCAAAGTCTGATTACAAAAAAACTTACTGATAAGATATGAAAAACCTGTATGACTATTTCCCCAGTCGCTGTTTCATAAGCTTTGAAAGCTCTGCAACCGTATTTTTGTGTGCAGGGTCATTAGCTAGGTTTTTCAACTCTTTCGGGTCTGCATCATGATCATAAAGTTGAACACCATCTTTACCATTGTTCCATTCGGTATAGCGAAAGCGTTCATTTCGAATTGTATAACCATTGATGTTTTTACCGAGCACCGTCTGAGTAATGGCAGGACGATCCCATTGGGCCTTTGGATCTTCAAGCAAAGGCTTAAGGCTCTTGCCATCAAGATAATCAGGATACTTCAGGCCGCAAAGATCAGCCAGGGTAGGGTAGATATCAAGCATTTCTACCGTTCGTGGTGAGGTAGCGTTGGAGATTTTCATTTTGGGATCAACCATGATCAATGGAACCCGCGCAGACTCTTCAAAGATACTTCGCTTCTGCCATAACCCATGTTCACCCATGTGATAGCCATGATCGGAAGTAAAAACAATAACGGTATCATCAGCAAGTTTTAGCCTGTCAAGCTCATTGATGATTCTGCCCACTTGCGCATCCATGAAGCTGATGCTTGCAAGATAAGCCTGGGTGGCTTTTTTTCGCAAATCATCAGTCAGCTTTTCCTCTTCTTTTTTAAAGCTGAGAAAAGCAGCCTCAGGTACGCCCTTCTTATGATCGGGATCGACAACGGGAAGGGTGATTTTATCAAGGGGATACAATTCAAAATATTTCTTGGGGGCTACATAGGGGGTATGCGGTCGATAAAGACCAAGTGCAAGGAAAAAAGGCTTTCCCTTCATCTGGGATAAAAGCTTGATGGCTTCGGTTGCGCCAATACCATCGGTTTGTTCTTCATCTTTTCCCTCCGCAGCAAGCCAGCTTAGAGTACCGCCAAACTGCCCTTTGGTAAGGGTGAAAATCTGAGGCTCATCATCTTTGTCACGGCCTTTCGGATTCACAACCTTTTCCCACGATTGGGGATCATCAAGGCCACTGGTGCCTATGCCATTTGGTACATTGTAATGATAAAGCTTTCCCACCCGGGCAACTGAGTAACCGTTTTTCTTGAAGAGTTCAGGCATGGTGACAGTATTTGGGATGGTTTCACGGAAGTGTGGAGATCCACCAAACTTGCCCTGATTCGGCTGACCCGGGTTGGCTTTTACTCCATTGATATCAGGCCTTCTTCCTGTAAGGAAGGAAGTCCTACTGGGGCTGCACAAGGGGAACTGGCAATAAGCCCTATCAAATTTCACCCCCCGTTTTGCAAGTGCATCAAGGTTGGGGGTTTTCGCAAGGGGGTGCCCATAACAACCCAGGGAATTATTCAGGTCATCACTGATGATAAAAAGTACATTTTTTTTCTCTGCTGCATTCAGCGCAGTGGCAAGCAACAAAAAAACAGGTGTTAAAATTACTGTCATAATTTTTTGATACATGATCATAATTCCTTGTTGTTTGATTCTTCCCCCCATTAGGCTAATAGGAAGAATAAAGATTCGCCAACAAATTAAGATACGAGCAAACATAAAATCAAAAATCGGGAGGCAGATGATGTTGTGGAATAAAATAACAATAATGGTAATGGCCCTGATAATTCCAGGATTTCTTGCAGCAGAGGAAGCAATCAGCAAGGCAAAGCTGGAGGGAATTAAAGAAGTTGTAGAAGAGGCAATCGAGAAGAAGAAAATACCAGGCGCAGTCGTACTGGTGGTTAATCACGGAAAAACCGTTTACAAACAGGCATTTGGAAACAAATCGGTAACCCCCCCCATTGAGCCCATGACTGTCGATACAATTTTTGATCTCGCATCCCTAACAAAACCCATTGCTACAGGAACATCCCTTTTTAAATTACTAGAAGCAGGAAAATTGCGCCTCAGCGATAAGGTAAAGCTTCATCTTCCCGAGTTAACATCCCCGGACTGGGAAATCATCACGCTGGAACATCTTTTGACCCACACATCCGGTTTACCTGCAGGAAATGCATTATCAGATTATAAAGAAGGGGTCTCCCAAGCGATCAAAAAAATCAACGAGCTCAAACTGCTTGCTCCCCCGGGCGAACGATTCACCTATAGCGATATAGGTTTCATAATGCTCGGAGAAATCGTTCAAAGAATATCAGGAAAGCCTCTGGATCAATATTCCCGGGAAGAAATCTTCCTCCCCCTCGGGATGAATGAAACCTCGTACAATCCATCTATAACCTTGAAAGCAAGAATTGCACCCACGCAAAAAGAAAAAGAAGTAATGCTAAGGGGAATAGTCCATGATCCCCGCGCAAGATTGCTTAAAGGCGTTGCAGGACATGCTGGGCTATTCTCCAGCGCAGATGACCTCGCCCTCTATGCCAACATGATTTTAAACCCCGACAATTTCAAAGGGTTATCCGCTGCAACCATACGCACAATGACTCAAGCCCGGGCAGTGCCCAACGGCTGGCGCACCTTTAGCTGGGATTGCGATACCGCATTTAGCTCCAACCGTGGCGAGCTATTTCCAAAAGGCTCTTCCTTTGGCCATACAGGGTTCACAGGCACATCAATCTGGTTCGACCCATCTTCACATACTGCTGTCATCTTCCTAAGCAATCGAGTCCACCCAGATGGCAAAGGTGATGCCACTCCCGTTCGCAACAAGGTTGCAACAATTGTTGCATCTGCACTCAATGGAAAACCTGCACCAGCCTCAAAACAAGTTGTACCCGGTATTGAAATCCTCAAAAGAGAAAACTTTGCAAGGCTTAAAGGTAAAAAAGTCGGATTGGTCACCAACCATTCAGGAAGAGATAATTCAGGCACCAGCACCATCGATCTTCTTAAAGATGCCCCGGAAGTGAAGTTGATGGCTTTGTTCAGCCCAGGCGCGGTTGATAATAGAATTGCTGATTCAAAGGATGAAAAAACCGGCCTTCCCCTATACAGCCTTCAAGGAGGAAAACAAAAACCAAACTCCGCCCAATTAGAGGCAATCGATACTATTGTCTACGATATTCAAGATGCTGGTTGTTGTTTTCATACTTCAATCACCGCGCTGGGTTTGATGATGGATGCAGCTTCCGAAAAAGGTATGAAGGTATTGGTGTTAGACAGGCCCAACCCCATCGGGGGCAAATATTTTTACGGCCCGATGCCCGATGCAGGCAAGGAATCTTCAGGCACTTTCCACAGCCTGCCCACCAGACACGGACTAACCATTGGTGAAATTGCAAAGTTATTCCTGTTAGAAAGAAAAATGAGCGATGGCAGGCCTCTGGGGTGCAAGCTCGAAGTTGTCGCAATGGAAAACTGGAACCGTTCAGATCTTTTCGATGCCAGCGGGCTTGAGTGGCTCTATCCATCACCCTACCTCCGCACACTTGCAGCAACACTCCTTTACCCAGGCATCGGACTTTTGGAAATCACGAACATCAGCGTTGGTAGAGGCACCGAGCGACCCTTCGAATGGTTTGGCGCACCCTGGATGAACAACCTTCAGCTTGCTCTTTTATTGAACCAGCAAAACCTTCCGGGTATTCGCTTTGTTCCTTTCAAGCAAACCCCCATTTCAAACCTTCATGCAAATAAATCCTGCAACGGGTTGCAACTATTCATAGATGATTGGAAGACTTTTGAACCGGTGAAAACAGGCATTGCTATTGCCTGGGCACTAAGAAAAATCCATCCCGATGACTGGCAAATCGAAAAGCTTGACAGCCTGCTCCTAAATAAAGCCACCATGGAAGGGTTGATCAAGGGTAGACACTATTCAGAAATCGAAAAGCTTTGGCGTGCAGACCTCGCTGCTTATGAACTTCGCAGGAAAAAAATTCTCCTTTACCCAGAGTCATTCTAATAGGTCATGAACCCTTTTTAGCAAGTACCACAAATCGCTTCTGATCCATGAAATCCCGTGTAATCGAAAATGTATCCACCTGCTTCCAGGGAAATGTGATTTTACCCACATCGATCAGGCATGGATCAAAGCAAAAATATGTAATCCCTTCACCATCACAATCAACAGGTAATGCTTTGACAAACTTTCCATAATAGTAGGTGAATTTATGGTTGGTGATCCCCAGGCTCACAAGGTTAACATCAGGAGGAAGCTGGCTTTTGATGCGTGCCATCTCTTCCAAAGTTTTTTCACTTCGCTGAACTTTAACATCCATGAAATAACCAAGATTGAAAATCACCAGGGCAAGCCCCATGGCATACAGATTCTCCTTCACATTTTGCAGGTTCTTCATCATCCAAACCCCCGATACCAAAAAAGATATCGAATAAAAGATGGTAAACGGCATTGGCAATGTCCAACGCTCAAAAGTAAACCTTGGAATTTTAAAGGGGAGCAAAGCAATAGCGAACGAAATCATAATAAAAATTGCAGCTACCAAGAAGGCAAACCTAAGCCAGGGTGCCTTGCCTTTTTCATCCGTTGAAACAACAGCTACCTCAGCAACTGCCCCCATGAAAATAACAAGGATGGGATACAAGGTTGCAAAATAGCGGGTTTGTCCACCCGGAGGAATCCAGACCGTAAGAAATGCAAAACCACACGCAAACAGTGCAAACATAAGTGCGGGTTTATAGGGTGAACCATGTTCCAGGAATGAAACCTAGAAGCGGTATCGTTCAACCACAATGCCTTCGCCTCTGCAACACCATGAAGAGAAATGTAAGGCAGCATCCAAGCAGCGACCACTGCAATCGTGCAAGACAATCCCACCAGCATGGGAAGGGTGAATAAGTAACGCATATTTCTTGAATACAAGAGATAGAAAAAAACGCTGGCACAAAAATATGCCAGGGGTTGCAATCCCCCCTTGCAAAGCGAGGCAAGCCCCACCATCACCCCGGCACTAATCCAAGTTGCAACTGCAGGCCATCTGCCTTCATAGCCCCAATGCCAAAGCATCAGAGATGCACTTAAAAAGAAAATATAAACCGCTTCGGGCTCCGCCTTCTGGCTCATGATCATGATTTCGCCATTGGTAGCAAATGCAAGAGCGCTTGCAAAAGCTCCAACGCAGGAGAAGAAATTGCGGGCATAAGCATAAATCAAAAGGCTGGTTATAAGCACCGCAACCGCAGAGGGAAAGCGCACTGCAAAGGGATCATTATTACCAAATACAATACTACTACCCAGCATCAACCAGGAACTTAAAGGAGGGTTGCTCTGAAAAAGTTCACCCTGTTCTCTTGGGGTGATGTAATCAT